>VXOE01000127.1 GCA_009840225.1 Caldilineaceae bacterium SB0662_bin_25
CCTGGTTCGACACCGACGACATTGCCGGCCTCATCGCCCCCCGCCCCCTCATGCTCGACATGGGCATGTACGACGACTGCTTCTACATTCACGACATGCTCAAAGGCTACGAAGGCGTCAAGCGCATCTACGAGGCCGCCGGCGTAGCCGACCGCCTCTGGAAGCTCGTCCACCCCAGCGGACACGGCTGGGGCGGTGTCGAGGGGACGGCAGAGTTCTTCGGAATCTATCTGTAGTTTCGCCGTGGAAGAAAGAGAAGAGGAGCTGAAACAGACCGCTCTGGAATTAGGCTCAGGTGATAAGAATGCCCAATGAAATAAAAGTCGCCTTCTCCGGCGCCCGCCGCGCCGGTTCCTTTTTTAAGGCGTTCCAAACCCACCCGGAAACCGAGATCGTCGCCCTGTGCGACCCCTACGCGCCGACCCTGGCAGCCTCAGGAGAGGCCACCGGCGTGACCCAACTATATAATGTATTCGAGACGATGCTGGATGAGGCCAAGCCGGACGCTGTCGTAGTATCGTCGCCGATGCAGTACCACGCGCCGCAAGCCATCGCCGCCCTGCAACGAGGTATCCACGTACTCAGCGAGGTGACCGCCGCCGTCTCGGTCGACGAGTGCCGCTGGCTGACCCAGGCATGCAACCGCAGTGACGCCATCTACATGATGGCCGAAAACTACATGTACATGAAGCCCAATGTGCTGGTGGCCGCGCTCGTCGAGGCCGGCCTCTTCGGCGAGACCTACTACGCCGAGGGCGAGTACCTGCACGAGCTCTCCGTCCTCCACCACATGCCCGACGGCAGCCCGACCTGGCGCTACTACTGGCAGGTCGGCGTCAACGGCTCCACCTACCCCACCCACAGCCTCGGCCCCTGCCTCATGTGGATCAAAGAGCGCCCCGAACGCATCAGCTGCATCGGCACCGGCATCTGGACCGATCCCGAACACGCCATGGAGGACACGGTCCTGCTCCTGTGCAAGACCGCCAGCGAAAAACTGATGCGCATACGCGTAGACATGCTCTCCAAGCGCCCCCACGCCATGACCAACTACACGCTGCAGGGCACAAAGGGCGCCTACGAAAGCAGGCGCCGCCCGGGCGAGGGCGACTGGATCTGGCTGGAGGACTTCTGCGACGACCCCGATGTATGGGTCCCGCTGGAAACATTCGAGGAAGAATACATGCCGGAGATCTGGCGCGACCCGCCCGAAGAGGCGGTACGCGCCGGCCACGGCGGGGGCGACTACTTCGAGGTGATGGACTTCGTGGACGCCGTGCAGGGACGCAAGCCGCCCCCGATCGACATCCACGCCGCCATGGACATGACCCTCCCAGGCTTGGTCAGCCAGGACTCGATCCGCCAGGGCGGCGAATGGTTGGAAGTGCCCAACTCCCGCGAGTGGTAAACAACAGGGGATTGTGTACAAACAATAGTCGCTTGCCCAGCGACTGGCGATAGTACATTAACAACTTAATCTAGCCGTTCCAAGACACGGGGCGTGCCGACTCCGCCGCCAACCCACATCTACGCGGCGATGGACATGACGCTACCGAGGCTGGTCAACCAGAAATCAGGCCGCCAGGTGGGCGAGTGGCTGCAAGTGTCTAACGCCTGAAAGTGGCGGCAGAGATGAGGAGTGGGTTATCGTTGCCCGCCTGCGTCGCTGAGGGACTCTCTCTTCTCACTCCTCTCCGCTCACTCCTCTCAGTTAAGCCTCTCCACGACCCCGGCCGCCCCCATGCCGCCGCCAATGCACATGGTGACGAGGCCAAACTGCTTGTCCTGCCGCGCCAGTTCGTGCAGCATCTGCACCGTCAGCTTGGCGCCGGTGCAGCCCAATGGGTGCCCGAGCGCAATCGCGCCGCCGTTGACGTTGACCTTCTCCTCGTCCAGCCCCAGTTCGCGGATCACCGACAGCGCCTGGACTGCAAAGGCTTCGTTCAGCTCCACCAGGTCGATCTCATCAAGGCTGACGCCGGCCAGCTTGAGCGCCTTGGGGACAGCCGCCACCGGGCCGATTCCCATGATCTCAGGCGCTACGCCGCCGACCGCGAAGCTGCGAAAACGCGCCATCGGCTCCAGCCCCAATTCCTCCGCCTTCTCCTCGCTCATCACCAGCACCGCCGCGGCGCCGTCGCTGGTCTGGCTGCTGTTGCCAGCCGTGACCGTCCCCTGTGCATGGAAGACCGGCCGCAGCTTGGCCAGCGCCTCAGCCGAAGAATCGCGACGGACACCCTCATCCTTGTCAAAGATGAGATTGTAGGTCTTGGTGCCGCCTCCCTCGCCCAGCGTGAGCTCTACCTCCAACGGCACGATCTCCTCGTCGAACTTGCCCGCGTCCTGCGCCGCGGCCGCGCGCCGGTGGCTGCGCAAAGCGAAGGCGTCCTGCTCCTCACGCGTCACCTCATACTGCCGCGCCAGGTTCTCTGCAGTCAGCCCCATGCCAATATAGACGCCGGGATGCTCCTTCGCCAGCGTAGGGTTGGCCATAAACTTGTTGCTGCTCATCGGCACCTGCGACATCGTCTCCACGCCGCCGGCAATGACCGCCTCGCCCATCCCGCACATTATCTGCTGCGCAGCCAGCGCGATCGTCTGCAGCCCACTCGAGCAGAAGCGGTTGACCGTCTGCGCCGGCACCTCGACCGGCAGCCCGGCGCGCAGGCTGGCGATACGGCTCACGTTCATGCCCTGCTCGGCCTCCGGCATGGCACAGCCCATGATGACGTCGTCAATCTCCTTGGCGTCCACCGCCGGCGCCCGTTCCATCACGGCCCCAATCGCCGCAGCAGCCATCTCCTCAGGCCGGGTCGTGCGCAATGTCCCGCGCGGGGCCTTACCTATTGCGGTGCGTGCGGCGGAAACAATAACTGCGCTGGTCATAGTGAAGTGCTCCTATTTGATACAGGGCTGGACTAATTGTGTATTAGCCTGACGGGAAAGGCCGTTTTCCTAGAATTCATTCGGTTTCTCAAGTTCGGACCACCGGAAGCTTTCGAGAATGAGTCCAAAGGAATTTGAATATCTGAAAAGTGTGCATGACCTCTTCGATATTTGGAGTCAGATGCTTTGAAAGGAATTGGTATCTAACAGGGCTCTGTTTAGCGAGCTAGGATTGTCTTCTCTGCCCAGAGCACGACCGATTCAGCGATCTCCACTGCTTCAAGATACTCCTGTTCGGTAACCGGCCTTACTACCCCAGGATAGCGGGTAATAACAGCGTAAATGGTGAGTTTTTCGGCTTTCAGTAGTACCTCAGGCACTTCGACTCCCTCCCTCTCAATCAGTGACACCAGTCGAGAAATGTCATGAACGTACGGGAACTGAATGCCTCGCAGGACCATTACAGCCTTTAGCGACTTTTCGGCTGCCTGCTGGGCCTCGAAGCATAGGTCTTCCAAATAGGCTCCTGGAACCCGATTCTTTGCCAGTGCCAGATTGCTTCTGGCGCGATTCAGCCATTCTCGAGGGTCGTCGGGAGGGAAGCGTTCAGGGGTTTTCATATATGACTTTGCCCTCTTGAAGGGCGGGTCTGAAAACCAGAGCGTGACTGTTCTTGTAACGTTCTACATCCTCCGGTGCGACTACGAGTGCGTCAACGGCAGTTCCCACACCATGCAGCCTCATATAAATCCGGCCCATCAGGTCAAGGGCGTCTCCCCCCTCCTTGATGATGAGCAGGTCGAGGTCGCTGTGGCGAGTCATGTCGCCGCGTGCAGCTGAGCCGAAGAGTATGATTTTCTCAGGATCGGCAACTTCTACAATGCGCCGGATTACTTCAGCCAGGACTGCCTGGTCATGCATATAAACTCCTGGTCGGCTTGCCTCTTGCCTGATGGACAGTTTCCTCGTGCCAGCTTCAGAAACAGCGAAATCTTACTCTTCCGAACCCATTGAGTCAAACTCTTACCGCTTGGCTTGGGTGATGCAGAATTGGAGTACCGCAACCTCGCGCAAGGAGTGAATTGCCATCACTACATTCACGCGCAGTCAGACGCGCTTGAAGGCTGTATTTAGTTTCGCAACGGCTTTCCGTTCTTCAGCATGTGCCAGATGCGCTCATGGCTCTTGGGGTAGCCGCACAGGGTCTTGAAAGCTTCCCGCTCCAGGTCGAGGAAATACTGCTCGTCCATCCAGGCCGGCTGGCTGAGCTCACCGCCGCAAAGAACATAGGCCAGCTGGTCGGCGATGATCGCTTCATGCGCGGTGATGTAACGTGCTTCGCGCATCATATGGATTCCCACTCGCAAATTGGCGAGGTAGTCCCGGCCGGCTGCGTAGATGTTACCGGTGACGTCCGGCGGCCGGTATCCTTCCTCAGCCATGCGCAGAACCTCGGCCTTGGCCTCGGCGAGCAGATGGTCAGCATTCATCACAACAAGGTCACGAGGACCGAGAAAGCCCATCTGGCGCGCCTCAGCGGCCGAGGTCGAAACCTTTGCCAGAGCGACGAGTTCGAATACCTTCTGCAGATGGGAGGCGGGATCAGCATTTTGCATCTTCATGTGAGGGCTGACCAGTCGGCGTATCAGCTCCTTGCATCCACCCGCAGCCGGGATCAGGCCGACGCCAACCTCGACCTGGCCGATGTACAGTTCCGCATGCGCTACGATTCGGTCGGCACACATCGTCACCTCAGCGCCGCCGCCCAGGGCCATCTGGTAGGGCGCTGCCACGACGGGCTTGGGCGCTCGGCGCAACTGCAGAATCATCTGTTGCAGCGCCCTGATCGCCTCGTCCAGCTTGTCCAGGTCACCGGACTGGGCCAGAGCGCCGATGAGCAACAGGTTCGCGCCGGCGCTGAAGTTGCCTCCCTGGTTGCCAATCACCAGCCCAGTGGCATCCCCATGCAGACGCTCGATGGCTGCGTCGGCGATAGGGCCGATATCCAGGTCCAGGGCGTTCATCTTGGTATGAAACTCCAGCAGAAGCACTCCGTCGCCCATGTACAGGAGGCTGGCGGAACTGTTACCGGCAAGCACACCTTGTCCGCGTTTGAGCGCCGCAATGCTGACAACCCGGTCGCCGTCATCAACAGACTCGTACCGGCCCGTTTGCGGACTGTATACCTGCATGGGTGCCGCACCCGCTCCTGGGCCTGAAGCTTCTTCAGACAAGTAGAAGCTGTTATGTCCTTTTCCGAGCATCTCCTGGACCCAGGGAGCGACCGTCAGTCCTTCCTCCGCCATGCGCTGCGTCGTATCGGCGACACCCAATGCCTCCCAGGTTTCGAACGGCCCCATCTCCCAGCCGAAGCCCCACTTCATGGCGTTGTCGATATCTTTGGGGCTGTCCGCGATCTCGGGCAGACGCTTGGAAGCGTAAGCCAGCGTTTGGCTGAGCGTGTGCCAAATCAAGCTGCCGGCCTCGTCCTCCGATTCTTCCCCGTCCTCGCCGGTGGGATGGGACGCGACAAGGCCGCGCAGACGTTCGGGCAGCGGGACGTTTCTCACGGCATCGACGCTGGGCCAGGAGGTGCGCGCCGGTTGCATGTAATCCACTTCGCCTTCGGAAGCCGCCTGCAGGTCCAGCCCCCAAAAACTCTTTCCGCCCTTGCGGTCGACGACGGTCTTGTAAAAGCCCTGTCCGCTCTTGGAGCCGAGGAAACCGTTTTGCAGTAAGGTCATGAGCACTTCAGTGCCAAGTGGCCCGCGTAAAGTGTCCCGATCTTCGTCGTCGGGGATCATGTCGTACAGATGCTCACCTACGAGCGCGGCCACGTCAATGCCGACCACGTCGAGCAGGCGGAAGGTAGCGGTCTTGGGCCTACCAATCAACGTGCCGGTCAGTCGGTCTACCTCCTCGACGGTGTAGTCGTTGGCAACTGCGAACTCCAGGAGGCTGCTCATGATGTAACTGAACATGCGATTGCCGACAAAGTTGGGCATGTCCTTGGCGATGACAACGCCCTTGCCCAGCCGTTTCTCGGCGAATGCCTTCATGTCAGCAACGATGGCGGGATCTGTCTCCTGACCGGGAATCAGCTCCAGCAGGCGCAGGTAGCGGGGCGGGTTGAAAAAATGGGTACCCAGGAAGCGCCTCTGGAAGTCCTTGCTGCAGCTGGCGCTGATGATATGGATAGGGATGCCGGACGTGTTGGTGCTGATGATGGCATCGGCAGGGGCGATGGCGTCAAGCCTGGCCATCAGTTCCTGCTTGGGGCCTGGCCGCTCCACAATGGCCTCGATGATCCAATCGCTCTGCGCGGCCGCGGCCTCGAGGTCGTCCTCAACATTACCCAGGATGATCAATTCTGCCTCTTCGGGCCTGTAAAGGCTGGCCGGCCTGGCCTGGGTCATGCGCTCGAATCCTGCTTGCACAATCCGGTTACGGACGGCCCGGTCCTTCAGTGTCAACCCGTTTGCCTCCTCTTCCGGAGTCAGTTCGGTCGGCGCGATGTCGAGCAGGTGGGAGGAGACACCTGCATTGGCCAGATGTCCGGCGATGGCCGCGCCCATCGTACCGGCGCCGATAACGGTAACATGGCTGATTGTTCTGCTCATTGGGGCACTCCTGTCACGCACTACTGTAAATCATCAATTGGCCGCCGCGTTGCGCAGGTTTCCAAGGCCAGTGCCTATTGAATCTTCTCATGAAGCACTGAATCCGCTTAGATCGGCCATGTTAAATCAGCGGCTTCCGTCCTGACACTATCAGACAAGACCAAGAATCAGGTCCAGCAGGCCGAAGAATCGCAGAATCGAATAGATTACGACAACAATCAACAGATAACGGACCCAGCGGTTGGCGTCCTTCACAGTCACGGCAAAGCGCACAGCGGCCCAGGCGCCGATGCTTTGGCCCACAGCCATCAAGGCGCCAATGCCCCAGTCGATTTGCAGAGGCGACAAGATGAAGACAACAAAAGCGACGATGTTGAGAGCCAGTACAAAGATCAGCTTAACCGCGTTGGCATGTACTATTGTATAACCTACGCCGAGAACAAGCGCTGTAACCAGGAATACACCTACCCCGGCCTGAATAAATCCGCCGTAGATGCCGATGGCAAAGAACAGGACCAGCACTAAGAGGTCGGGCCGCTCTTTCCGTACCTCCGATCTTTCTCGCAACCATTTTGTCGGATTGAAGAAGATCGTCACCAAGACGATGATCAACATGCCGCCTATTGCCAGGTTCATTGCATCTCTGTCGAGAAGGGTCGCAACGTAGGCGCCGACCAGCGCGCCCGGCATGCCTGCGGCGCTCAGCCAGAGGCCGAAACGCAAGGAGTCAACGTCCAATATGTTTTCGGCCTGCTGCTCTTCAGTGCCTCCTCCCCGCAATTGCATCCGCCCACTGCGGGCGAAGGTAGTGATGCCGACCACGTTCTGTATGATGACCCCGATTCGGTTGGTGGCGTTGGCGGCGCCAGAATCAAGTCCCAGGAATACAAGCATCGGCAGCGTCACAGCCGAGCCGCTGCCGGCCAGCGTGTTGATGATGCCGGCGACGACGCCGGCAAGTATGGCCAGGAGGTACTGCAGAGGAGAAATATCCATAACGGCCCTCAAAGACCCGGCACAATTCGGGCCAATCGCTCAACGGTCTTTTCCAGGTCTTCCATCGCAGTGGCGAAGCTGAATCGGACGTAACCTTCACCTGCTTCGCCAAAGGCGATGCCTGGCGTGGTGGCAAGCAGGCCGTCCTCCAACAGGACCTGTGAGATTTCGAGGCTCTTCTTCTCGGTCTGCGTAAACTGGGCAAATAGGTAAAACGCTCCTTCAATGGGGCTGCTGCGGATGCCCGGGATCTCTTCGAGGGCGTCCAGGACGAAGTTGCGCCGCTGTGTGTAGGAGGCCACCATCTCGTGGACGCAGTCCTGCGGCCCGTTGAGGGCAGCGGCTCCGGCAACCATGGAGAAGCTGGCGGCGGATGTTACGGTCTGCGTCTGATAGGCGCGAGCCAGTTTGGCAACAGGTAAAGGAGCTGCCAGCCAAGCCAACCGCCAGCCGGTCATGGCGTAGCTCTTACTGAACCCGTTGACAATGATAGTGCGTTCCGCCATGTCAGGCATACTCGCGATCGAGCGGTGACGGGCCCCGTCGTAAAGGATATGCTCGTAAATCTCGTCGCTGAGGACATACAGGTCGTGCCGCTGCACGACGGCGGCGATGTCGTCGAGTTCCTCCTGTGTCAGCACCCGCCCTGTCGGGTTGCTGGGTGAACAGATCATGATCAGCTTGGTCCTCTCGCTGACATGCTCCTCCAGCTGTGCAGCTCGCACGCGAAAGTTGTCGGCGGCCGGTAAGGAAACGTGGACGGGCACGCCCCCGTTCAACTGCACCATGGGCGCATAGCTCACCCAGGCCGGGTCGAGGATCATGACTTCGTCTCCCTCATTGAGGGTCGATGCCAAGATCGTGTAGATCGCCCATTTGCCCCCCGGCGTTACCATCAGCTGGTCGGGTACAGCCCGCACATTGTTCTCCCGCTCCAGCTTGGCGCAGATTGCATCCAGCAACTCCGGCTTGCCGAAGGAGGGAGGATAGTGGGTGTCTCCGGCTGCAATGGCCTCAAAAGCCGCCTGCTGGATATGCTTAGGCGTGTCGGCATCAGGCTCGCCTCCGGCCAGATTGATCACGTCCAGCCCTTGCGCGGCCAGTTCGCGACCTTTCTGCATCATCATTGTTGTTGGGCTTCCGGGCACGGACTCCACAAGCTGCGAAAGGGGTTTCATCAGGATTCACCTGCCTGGTGTGGTATACTTGCGCTGGATATCGAAAGGAGTTCGACATGGAAATCGAACAGTATTTCAATTTTCTGAGTGATGACGACATCCGCATCGCCGGCACGCGCGTGGGGATAGAGACCGTCCTCTATGACTACATCTATCGCTCCCAGACGGCGGAGCAGATTGCGGACACGTATCCATCGATTAACCTGGAACAGGTTTACGCCACAATTCTCTACTATTTGCACAATCGAGAGAAAGTTGAAGCGTATATTGTGGACTGGTTGGAGCACGGAGAGAGAATGCGGCGCGAGCAGGAAAAAAACTTGCCGCCGGTCATCTTGCGGCTTCGCCGGCTTGCCGTACAACGTGACTCTCCGTGAATCAGTTTCGCTTCCTGCTGGATGAAAACGTAAACCCCATATTGCGTGACGCGCTTCATAGGACGGAGCCAGAGATGACAGTGTGGCGCGTCGGCGATCCCGGTGTCCCCAAGAACGGTGCGTCCGATCCTGCGATACTGGACTGGTGTGCCCGCAATGAATACACGCTGATTACAAACAACCGGAACTCAATGTTCGAACATCTGCGCGAATTCGTTGCAGAGGGTCGGATAGCGCCAGCGGTTTTCGTGCTCAATGCCAAGATGAGCACTGGTCAAACTGTAACCGAGCTCCATCTTGTCTGGAAAGCATCCGAACCGCGTGAATATGAGAACACTATCAGATTTCTCCCCTTTTTCCCGTAGCCAATTTCCCGGGGTCACTTAAGGACGTCTGCTATCGCCTCGCAGAGATAATCCATGTTGGCCTCTGTCATCCCGGCAACGTTGATGCGGCCGGAGCCAACGATATAGACAGAATGGCGGTCGCGCAAGGCCTGCACCTGCTCCGGCGTCAGGCCGCTGTAGCTGAACATACCCCTCTGCCGGGCAATGAACGAAAAGTCACGTCCCGCGCCCTGCTCGTCCAGCGTCTCGACAAACAGGTGGCGCATGTCGTTGATGCGGTCGCGCATCTCCGCCAGCTCTACCTCCCAGCGCTGCCGCAGCTCAGGATCTCCGAGAACCTCCGCCACGATCTGGCCGCCGTGGGCGGGGGGATTGGAATAGTTTGTGCGCACACAGATCTTCATGTGGCTGTTGGCGGCTTCCGCTGCCTCTGTGCTGTCGGCGACTAGGGTCAACGCGCCAACGCGCTCATTGTACAGTCCGAAGTTCTTGGAATAGGAGGTGGCGACCAGGAACTCGCGGCAGTGGTCGGCTACGATCCTGACCCCGGATGCGTCCTCATCCAGCCCGTCGCCGAAACCCTGGTAAGCGAAGTCCAGCAGCGGCAGAATGCCCCGCTCTGCGCAAAGGGCAGCCACCTCCTGCCACCGTTGCGAAGAGAGATCGGCGCCCGTGGGATTGTGGCAACAGCCATGCAGCAGCAACACATCCCCCTTAGGAATCGTCTCTAGCGCGGCCATCATTCGGTCGAAGGCGACGCCGTTGCTTTCGGCCTCAAAGTAGGGATAGGACTGTACATGCAGTGCCGCCGAACTGAACACATTGGGATGATTCGGCCAGGTCGGGTCGCTCAGCCATACCGTCGCCTGTGGGAAAATGCGCCGCACAAAGTCGGCGGCAACACGCAGTGCGCCGGTACCCCCGGGCGTCTGCACCGTGGCCGCGCGTCCTGCGCGGAGAATGTCGTGCTCGCTGCCAAAGACGATCTCCTGACTCAGCGCCGCGTATGCCGCCAGGCCATCTATCGGCAAATAGCTCTTCGTAGCTTCCGACCGCAGCAGGCGTTCCTCGGCCTCCTTCACCGTCGAAAGCACGGGTGTCTGACCGTCGCCATCTTTGTATACGCCTACACCGAGGTTGACCTTATTTGGATTCGGGTCTTTCTTGAATGCTTCGGTCAGCCCAAGAATGGAGTCTTCCGGAGCGGGACTGATCGTTTCAAACATTTACTCTGCCTCATTGGAATCGTATGCCGCAATAGGTTTAGGTTCCCGAAAATGGCGGAATCGCTGTAGTCTGATTTCCTTACTCCTCGACGAAAAGATCGACGAAACTGAAGGCCTCGACATCCACAAGGCCCTGGTCTGTCAGTTTCAATTTTGGGATCACTTCGAGGGCCATGAAACTCATCGCCATGAACGGGTCGCGAATTGAAGAGCCCAATTCATGTGCTGCGTCGAGCAGAGAATCGTATCGAATGCGAACTTCGCCAAGAGGTCGCTCGCTCATCAGTCCTGCAACCGGGAGCGGCAGTGCCTCCAGCGCTTGCCGACCTTCGGCGACCGCCAGGCCCCCTCCCATCTCTGCTACGATTCTGGCAGCGGTCGTCATTGATTCGTCGTCTGCCCCGATGACAACTAGATTGTGATGGTCGTGGGCGACAGTGCCGGCGATGGCCCCGCGATGCAGACCGAAGCCCTGGATGAAACCCAGGCCTGTCGCGTTGCTGGCTGTGTGCCTGTCGACCACAGCCATCTTCAGAATGTCTCGCGCCGGGTCAGCCACAGCCTGCCCGTCTTCGATGAGAGGGGCAAGGAGTCGCTCTTCCGTAAGCACCTGATCCTGCAGCGAACCGATTACTCGCACGCGCGCACCGGTAGCCGGGATACGCAAATCGAAGGCATCCCAGGCAACCCGGACAGAGGATGAGACCGCCGCGGGAACATAAGCCTGCGTAAGGCTTCTCTCGTGCAAGAGTTTTCCGTCTTCAGCCCACAGCCGGCCACCTGCATAGACCCTTGTGGCGGCGGGAGCGCTCAAGTCGTCAAAGACCATCAGGTCGGCCCGCCTCCCGGGCGCAATGGCCCCACGGTCATGTAGTCCGAACCATTCAGCACTGTTGAGCGTAGCAATGCGGAAGGCGGTAACCGGCTCGAGCCCAAAGGAGATGGCCTCCCGCAAAATATGGTCGATACTCCCTTGCTCGATCAGGTCGCTGGGCATGCGGTCGTCGGTGCAGAAACAGATGCGCCGGTTGTTGCGCTCGTTGACCAACGGTAACAGCGTGTGCAGATTGCGGGCGTTGGTCGCTTCACGAATCAAAACATAGAATCCTCGCGCCAGCTTTTCGGCGGCCTCCTCGACGGTCGCGCATTCGTGATCGCTGCCCGGTCCGGCGGCTGCATAGGCATTGAGTGGTTGTCCGCTGAGTGCGGGAGCGTGACCGTCCCGAGGCCGTCCACTGAATGCATCGACCTTGGCAAGCACTTCGGGATCGCCCTGAATGGTGCCGGGGAAGTTCATCAGCTCGGCCAGCCCGTGAACCGTCCCCTCCTCCAGCAGCCCGGCCAGATCCTCGGCAGAGAGTTCGGCGCCGCTCGTTTCCATGTGGGTGGCAGGGACGGCGGAAGGGGCCATCAGAACAACCTGCAGAGGAAGATTTCGGCTGCATTCAGCCATAAACCTTACACCGTCCACACCGGCCACATTGGCGATCTCGTGGGGGTCGGCCGCGACCGTCGTCACGCCGCGCGGCACGACTGCGGCGGCATACTGGGCGGGAAGACAGAGGCTGCTCTCGATGTGGACGTGCGCGTCGATCAGACCCGGCGCCACGAATGCGCCTTGCAGGTCTACTTCCTCATGACCCGCATAGCCCGCGCCGACGCCGGCAATGCGATCTCCGCAAAGGGCTATATCGGCCTCTTCGATATCCCCTGACAGGACGTTAACTAACCGCCCGTTACGCAGTACCCGGTCGGCAGGTTTGTCGCCGCGAGCGACTGCAAGTAACGCAATGTTTTGCAAGGATCACCCCTTCAGGTAACCGAGCTGCCGGGAGCAAGGAAGGAAGAATTGCGATATCCTTGATCCACAGGTTAGCGGGCATTATAGCACAGTAGACGGGGATAGTGGTCTCTTTTGGCTCCTGGATTCACAATGTTACAATCGCCTGGATAGTCCAATCGATTCAGCCAATGCAGCCATGTCCATTCTCGTTTTTGGCTCACTCAACATAGACCACGTATATCAAGTCGAGCATCTTGTCCGCCTTGGAGAGACGCTGCCCAGCACGGAATATCGCCGCTTTCAAGGCGGAAAGGGGGCAAATCAATCTGTCGCCCTGGCGCGCGCGGGCGCAGACGTTTTTCACGCGGGCCGAATTGGCCCCGATGGACTCTGGCTGCGGGATGCCATCGCCGCGGAAGGCGTCGACGTAACGCACGTCGGTCTCGATGACCAGCCTACGGGGCACGCAATTATTCAGGTAGACTCCGCCGGCGAAAACGCGATACTTCTTTATGGGGGAGCCAACCTCACGGTAACCTCAGACGATGCTCACTATGTTCTCTCGCACTTCGGTGAGGGCGACTGGCTCCTGCTCCAGAACGAAATCAGCTCCCTGCCGGCTATCTTGCTCGAAGCATCCGAGCGAGGTTTGAGCGTAGCCTTCAACCCTGCGCCGATGACGCCGGAAGTTCTGAGTTTCCCGCTCGAGGGTGTTTCCCTTTTCGTGGTCAATCAGACGGAAGGTGCGGCGTTGGCGGGAACTGAAGACGCCTCACCTGAAACCGTAGTGGGAGCCCTGCAGGCTCGCTTTTCTAATGCCGCGATTCTGCTCACTTTGGGGGAAGACGGTTCGCTCTATGCTCGCGACGGAGAGTGCATCCAGACGCCGGCGGTAGCGGTCGACGCGGTGGACACCACGGCCGCTGGCGACACCTTCATCGGCTATTTTCTGGCTGAGCTTCTGGCAGGTGAGTCGGTTACGCAGTCTCTCGCCCTGGCGTCACGGGCAGCGGCGCTCTGCGTCACCAGGCCGGGTGCGGCCGTATCGATTCCGCGACGCAGTGAACTTGAGGGGACTCCGACCGCCGGTGAAGGGTGACCTGGCGGCTCTTCTATGGAAAGTTACGGCTATGGCCCGCCACAAAACTCGACAGCCGTAAGCGCGTACAGCTTGGCCACCCTGACTAATTCCTCCACCGTAACAGCCTCATTAAGAGTATGGGCGCCGGTCGCAGCCGGCCCGTGAGTTAGTGCGGGGATGCCAGCTTCCGAGACAAAGGTATTGCCGTCGTCTACGAACGGCTTTGCCCCCATTGGGAGCGGCGAGCCGGTCAGAGCGGAATGGGCCCTTTGAAATGCGCTCACAAGAGGGATGTCAGGATCGATCTGGTAAGCGCTGCCCTGCACGGTGAATTCGAGGGCGATCTCCGTGCCCGTTGCCGTTGAGAACTCGGTGAGCAACTGGGAGAATTCTGCTTCGATGGCTGCACCGCCGGTGGGGGGCACCCAGCGCCGAGTTCCCTGCACAATACATTTCGTGGGCGACTGGTTATATATTTCCCCCGATTGCAGCATGCCTACGAAGGCGGAATCGCAGCCCGCCAGAGGGTGACTGTTTTTCTCCAGTCTTTCGTTCCACGCATGCAGTTGGCTCACCAACCTTGCTCCCGCGACCAGAACGTCCGGCGTTCCGGGCGGGCGCAAAACCTCATGCACGGGCGCGCCTTCGCGCCGAACAGTCGCCTCGAAGATGGCCACACCCCTGCCAGCTAACGGTAGAGGTTCGGCCAGGTACTCCGGCAGCAGGACGCCATCGCCGACTAGGCCCTCGCGGATCATGGCCCGAACCTGCCGGCCGTCGCCCCATGGCCCCTCGTGGTGGTCATGGGCCGTCAACAGCACCCTGCCAGCGGGCAAGGCGTCGAGCGTACGCAATACGCGCAACGCCTCCAGAGCCGCCGCAATGCCACCCTTCATATCGGCCGAACTGGAACCGTAAAGTGTGTCATCCTCTACGCGAGGCGGCACGAAGGGCAGATGAACGGTGTCAAGGTGCCCGTCGAACTGCAGGGTGGGTCCCGGTCGGCCACTGTCGAGCACCGCCATTACAATTGGGGCTTCGGGCCAATCTGCAGCATGCCGCTGGACGGGAAAGCCGTCAGCGGTCAGAATCTCTTCCAGTCGATTTGCGGCTGCGCCCGCGCTGCGAGTGGGGCTGGGAACCTCAATCAGAGCTACAGCGGTTTCTAACAGCCGTTGGCGGTCAACTGTCCGGGAAACTTGGTCAAGCAGCGCTTCATTCATCTGTTGAAGAAGGCCCGTCGCCTTTTACTTGTCGTCAACGACTCGCCAGTCTCCGGGGATCGTCTTGTCGTCCTCGTCCCAGATATCCCAGACCTCTCGGTCCGGTTCATCCGGCGAAATATGCCCAAGCCGCACTCGGGCGCGCCGTACGGCCTCCTGGGGGGCCATTTGCACAAACAGACGTCCTGCCAGAACAACAGCGGCTATATCGTCTAAGGGCATTCCCGGCCACAGATCGATGGGCGATATCCAGTAGAGAATCGCCAGCACCGGAAAACCGACCCGCAGCAGAATTGATACCTGCGGATCGCCCATCAGTTGCCATACCACAGCAAAATCGCGTAGAATATCGGAAAAGCGCCAGCCGCCGCTTTGGGGTAAGAGGGATGAATCGCGGGTCATTTCAACAGGCCTCCAGTCTCTGTGAGATTGCCGCTTCATCTTCGTTTCTGGCCGAATTGTCTCATAGGTTTGCCCAGATTGGCAAGGCCCGGAGAAGTGCCCGGCTGGACGAAGGCCTGTATCATAAGACGGACGCGCTGGGAATCCCAAGCTAGGAGGAACGGCCGCAGTCAGTTCTCACCGTCAGACTGCAAAATCTGCTCGCTTCATTGCCATCTTTTGAGAACTTAACAAGGGCGATTCAGGGAAACGCAGATGCCCCAAACCAGCCAGATGCTTGCCGATTACCCGGAGATCCAACTGCAAGTCATTGCAGAGCTCCGGGGCGCCTTTCTGGATGGAGAAAAGAATATCCGGGCAATGATCGACAGCCTGGGCGGCCAGATAACCGACCCAACATCGGTGTTGATGGCCTTCCAGGAGATAACCGATTCCTATCCCGGGGCCAGGTCTGCTTTGGACCTCCTCCTTGCGGAGGGTGGCGAAATGCGAGAAGCCCAGTTCAGCCGTGAATTCGGCAGCATCCGGCAGATGGGTCCATCAAAGTTAGAGCGCGAACAGCCCTGGAATGCACCGGAGAGCGTAGCCGAGCTGCTTTACCACTACGGACTGATTGGCCGCACGTACAAGGGCGAAGGCCGGAACGCCCACACGATCATCTTCATCCCCAGTGATATCCTTCCCTGGCTGCCGCGGCCGACGACTGCCGACGGAGAGAAGGGGCTGGGCGCGGCGCCTGTACCTCCGCCGCCGTCATCCCGTATGCTTCGACTAGAAGATGCCTTTCTCGAAGATACGGGCACGCTGCTGGGATTCTTGCATACTGAGGGACTGCGCCTGCAGGACGATGGTGCTCCCAATTCGGATGATATTGAACAGTTGATGTTGCGCCTGAAGTCTGCAGACGGCTTCGTGTCTCCCTTCGTCTCTCCTGTCGCCAACGCCAACGTAGAAGAGGTTCATGTCGCCCTGCTCTTGCACCTGGCAAGGCGACTGGGCTGGCTGCGCCGCGCCGACGATGAACGTGTCCGTCTCACGGGGAACCGGGTATATGCCTTTCTGGAGCAACCGCGGCCCGAGCAACGCTTTTCTCTGTGGGAGGCCTGGCGTACCTCTGACGAATGGAACGATCTGGAACGCATTCCGGGCATCGACTGCTCAGGCGGCGATTGGCAGAATAACCCATTGCAAACGCGGGAAGAGGTGTTAAAGCTTTTGGGACTCTTGCAGCCCGGTGCCTGGTACAGCCTGGCCGAAGTAATCAGCGCAATTAAGGAGACGGCTCCCGACTTTCAACGGCCCGCCGGCGACTACGACAGCTGGTACATTCGCTACGAGAATCAGGACGGCTTCCTGCGCGGATTCGAACATTGGGATGTTGTAGAAGGTGTGCTGCTGCGTTTCCTGCTGAACGGCCCACTCTACTGGCTGTCAGCCGTCGAGCTGGCGGAGCCGTCCGCGGGCGACGATCTGCTGTTATCGCTGAGCGCCTGGGGTGCGCGCTGGTTGGGCCACGACAGCGAGACGCCCAATGAAGCGCGGCGGCACCCGATCGTTGTTGAAGATGACTTCTCGGTTGAACTGCCTGCGGACACCCCGCTGATGGACCGATTTCGCGTGGAACGGTTCAGCAGATGGCAGGCCAGTTATCCCCGTTACCTCTACCAGATAAACCAGCGCAGTCTAAATAGAGCCTCCGATGAGGGCGTCCAACCGGAGCGCATTTTGGCCTTCTTGAATTCTAGGGCGAGCAAGGTGCCGCAACGGGTTGCAACGGGGCTTCAGAAGTTCGGCGAAAAGCTTGCAACCGACTCATAATTCGGTTCCTATCTCTCCTGTTCCCAATTGGAATACACCAGAAAGAATGGTAGGATAGCTTTTGCACAAGCCGCAAAGGCAAGCCCGCATTCTTGCGGGCAGATTTCTTGAGGTAGTTGTGCTCGATCGACTCCCCCGATGGCAACTCTTGCCCAAAGTGCTTAAGCCGCGGCAATATTGCTCCCTGGTGTAAAATCTTGGGTAGCACTCGTGTGGCCAACAACGTACACAGATTTGCATTCCCTATGAGTGAAAAGGAGAAGTCGATGATTGGAAGGCACATTTCATCCTTGCGAGTCATTGCCATTTTACTGGCGATGGCCTTTTTGCTGGCTGCCTGTCCTGCCGCTGCACCTGCCGGCGACGAGAGCATGGCTACTGGTGAAGAGATGGCGGAAGATGAGGCAATGGAGGAAGAGGGCAAGGTTCTGACCATTCTATATTGGCAGGCCGCCTCTCTGCCCGGACCGTACCTGTCGGGCGGCACAAAGGACCAGGACGCCGGCGCGATTACGCTGGAGCCCTTGGCCAACTACGACCCGAACGGCACCATTATACCCAGACTGGCGGTGGAGATCCCCACCATCGAGAATGGCGGCGTTTCGGAAGATCTGATGTCGATTACCTGGACGCTCAAGGAAGGCCTGCTCTGGTCTGACGGTAGCGACGTGACCGCTGAGGATGTCGTCTTCACGTGGCAGTACTGCAGCCACGAGGAGACCGGCTGCACGGCCAGCGAGGCTTTCCTGGGCATTGAGAGTGTCGAAGCGATCGACGACCGAACAATTAAGATCACATTCGATTCGCCGACACCGTATCCGTACAACGCTTTTGTCGGCGCGAATACGCCGATCATCAGCAGCGCACAGTTTGCCGACTGTGTGGGCGCGGCTGCGCAGACCTGCAACGAGGAAAATACCGCCCCTCTGGGAACAGGTCCCTATCGCATCATCGACTTCAAGGTGAACGATGTTGCCGTTTACGAGCGGAACCCGCACTACCACGGCGACCCGGCCTACTTCGACACCGTGATCTTCAAGGGGGGCGGCGATGCCGCGTCGGCGGCTCGGGCAGTCCTTGAGACCGGGGAAGCCGACTATGCCTGGAACCTGCAGGTTGAGCCGGACATTCTGCGTGACATGGAAGCTGCCGGGCTGGGCACAGTGATTTCGGCCTTCGCAGGCTATGTCGAGCGTGTCCTGGTCAATCAGACCAACCCGCACTCCGATTTGGGCGATGATCGATCCGAATACATGGACGGCGGCAACCCCCATCCCTTCCTGACATTTCCGCCGATTCCGCAGGCGATGTCGATGGCGATCGATCGCACCCTCATATCGGAACAGCTCTACGGATTCGCCGGTCAGCCAACCTGCAACGTAATCCCGGCCCCCCTCCACTACGTTTCAGACTCAAACGACGCCTGCCTGACCCAGGACATTGACGGCGCCAATGCGTTGTTGGACGAAAACGGCGTCCTCGACGCGGACGGAGACGGCATCCGCGAATACAACGGCATTCCGCTCAAAATCTCCTACCAGACCTCTACCAATTCGGTACGTCAGAAAACACAGGCCCTTCTGCGCCAGTGGTGGCTTCAGATCGGGATCGAGACCGAACTGATCAACCACGACGCTAGCGTGTTCTTCGGCGGCGACCCCAACAGCCCCGACACCTATCAGAAGTTCTACACGGACCTGCAGATGTACACGACCGGTCCCACCATCGACCCGCAGCAGCATCTCTCGAACTGGATCTGCGACCAGATTCCGATGCGGGACAACTCCTGGGGCGGCGGCAACATCTTCCGCGGCTGCAACGCGGAATTCGACGCCCTCTTCGAACAGCTGACGCAGACCCCGGTTGGCCCGGAGCGTGAAGCGCTGGTGAAGCAGCTGAACGATATCAATGTTCAGAGCTTCTATCAGATTCCGCTGGTCTACCGCGGCGAAGTTTCGGCCCAGTTGAACACCCTCAAGGGCGTTTGGATCAACGGTTGGGACAGCCAGATGTGGAACGTCGGCGACTGGCATCGCTAATCTGAATTAGAGAGGGAGGAGATGAAAGCTCTCCTCCCTCTTTCTCTTTCTCCCCAAATTCACGCCGTGGGCCAATATCTCGTCCGCCGCCTTCTGACCATCATTCCAACCCTCATCGCGATAAGCTTTGTCATCTTTGCGGTGCTGGATCTCGCGCCTGGAGATCCGACCAGCGCCCTGCCGGAGACTATTCGTCCCGAGATCCGTCAGCAGATACGCAAGGCGATGGGGTTGGATGAGCCCTTTCCGGTCAAATATGGACTGTGGATGCGCCAGTTCTTTATCAATGAGCCGTTGTCTCTGATCGAGAACGCGTTCGACATTCAGATCGGGGATGGAGAGAAGCGGTTAAGGGTGACCTCCTGGGGCAGTCGCGGCGTTCCCGTAATGGATATGATCCTGGAACGTGTACCGCAGACGCTTTGGGTTGTGGGGCTGGCCTATCTTGTCGCGATTGTCATCGCAGTGCCGATCGGCGTCGTCTCTGCAATTCGACAGTACTCCATCTTCGATCAGGTAGGGACTTTCATTTCGCTTATCGGCTACTCCATCCCAACATTCTTCACCGGCCTCTTGATGATTCTGCTATTCAGTGTGAAGCTCAAGTGGTTTCCCATGATCTACGACACGAATCTTCAAATCGTAGATTGGAACAGTTTTGTCGAGCAGTTGAGGCAAAGCGCAATGCCGGTGGCGGTTCTCGGTTTTTTCCAGGCCGCGATCCTGGCCCGCTTTACACGCTCGTCGATGCTCGACAACATTCCTATGGACTACGTCCGAACGGCGACGGCCAAGGGATTTAGAGAGAGATATGTCGTAATTCGCCACATCTTGCGCAACAGCCTGATCCCTGTTGTTACCCTCATCGCGTTGGGCATCCCCGCAATATTCAGCGGCGCAATCATCACTGAACAGATTTTCCGCGTAAACGGCCTGGGGGCGCTCCTGATCGGCGCGATTCAGTTGAACGATATTCCTTTGGTACAGACGGTCACCTTTATCTTTGCCTGCCTGATTGTTGCTTTCAACCTTATTGCCGATGTCATCTACGGCATTCTCGACCCGCGTATCCGGTACAGCTAGAATGCAGTGGCAATATGTCACTGGGTTTTCCGGCCAGGCATATTTGACTGCTGGCCGCAGGAGCGAAAATGGCCGTAGGCACGGAAACGGCATCAGCTGAGAACCTCGCATCAGAACTCCCGCAACGCCAGCATCGCACCCTGTGGGGGGATGTATGGCTGCGCTTTCGCCGCCACAATCTGGCAAATGTTGGCGTAGTCGTACTTGTATTGCTTGTAGTTGGCGTCCTCGCCGGTCCTCTCATCTACACGGTAGACCCGGAATACAGCTTCATCGTCGATGACATTGACTCGATCAACCAACCCCCTTCAGTGAAGTACCCGATGGGCACAGACGATCTGGGGCGGGACACACTGGCGCGCAACCTGTTCGGCGGGCGCATCTCGCTGGCGGTCGGTGTTGTCGCCATGTTCGTCTCCATCACCTTTGGCACGCTAGTCGGCGTGCTATCTGGCTTCTTCCGACGGCTGGACAATCCGCTCATGCGCTTCACGGACCTGATGCTGGCTTTGCCAAGCCTGCCATTGCTGCTGGTCATCATCATGCTGTTTCGTGATACGCTCAAGGCACTGTTGGGCCCTGAACTTGGCATCTTCCTGCTCGTTGTGCTTGTCATCGGTATTTTGGGTTGGATGCCGACTGCCCGTGTCGTGCGTGGTTCGGTGTTGTCAATCAAAGAGAAGGAATTCGTTGAGGCTGCGGTCAGTGTGGGGACGCGCGAGCCTGTGATCCTTTGGCAGCACATCCTTCCAAATGTCCTGAGCCCGATTATTGTGTCTGCAACACTGGGTGTGGCTGCAGCGATTCTTACCGAGTCTGCGCTTTCATTCCTCGGCCTTGGCTTTCCTTCCAACGTGCCTACGTGGGGGCGCCTCCTCTTCGAAAACAAGGATTTCATCACCCAGAATCCCTGGCTGGTCATCTGGCCGGGCATGTTCATTTCCCTCACTATTCTCAGCATCAACTTCATAGGCGACGGCCTGCGCGACGCGCTCGATCCCCGCCAGCGCCGGTAAAACTCAAGATTGAAAATGATACTGGGGAGGCATGCCCTGGCCTGGCTAGACTCTGCCGATGTCAGAGCAGGCGGCTGACGACCTTGCCCAGCACCAGGTCCAATCCGACCGGCCCGAATGTACGGCTGTCGGATCCGGCCACGGCGTTTTCGCTGGCAAGAATGAGCAGAATTGTTGGGGACCCGCTTTCGGTAAGGCTCTCGATTACTGCTGCCACCCGTTTGACAATTTGGAGCTCGGCTTGGCGGGGGTGGCGTACGACGACAATCTCATGCTCTTGCGGCATCTGCCGGCGATAAGCTTGGGGATCCAACATCACCACGGCGCCGGACATAAGGGTCGGCGTCATCGAGTCACCGGTCACGCGAAAGAGCCGACGCCTGCGGATCAGCCACAGCGCCATCTCCATCCAGCCGCTCCGGGGCACCTCCACTTCCATTTCCCTTTCCAAAAGAGAGACCGGATCCAGTTGCGGATCCGGCCGCTTTCTCTTGGTATACGTTGTGATCGGTCTGCGTGGTCAGACCGGTTCTGGTGTGCCAGGATCAGGCAGCCACGTAGTAGGCTACGTCCCGGCCCTTGGTGGCCCAGTAGACGTTATGGATATCCTCGATGGCCGCCATCAGATCATTGGCTGCATCGACATCCACGCCCTGCTTTACGGCCGAGCAAAGCTTGGCAGCATTCCAGAACTTATCATGCAGATCCGGATATTGCTCCAAATGCTCCGGCTTGAAGTAGTCGGTCCAGAGGATGAGCAACTCCTCCTTAGCCAAGTGTGCCTGCTGTTCCTTAATCGTAACGAAGCGGCCATAGGTGTTGTGGTCGGCGGACTCTGCCGGGCCAAGGTCGATGATCTTTTGGGTCATCGAAAGGGCCGCTTCGGCGGCGATGCGTGCGGAGGCCGGGTCATAGACGCCGCAAGGGCCGTCACAGTGAGCACTGGCGGTATCAACCGCGGTCCTGGCGATGAGCTTGGCAATGGCTTCCTGAAACATGTGGAATCCTTTCTGTGTTCGTGAAGGTCAGAATATGTGACTCACTTAGAGTTCCTACTGCAACTCTTAATCCTCTTGATAATCATGTTTGACCGCCGCGCCCTTGGCACGGTGTCAATCGTAGATCATGTTGACAATGAGAGCTACTCAAATCACGGGTCAGACAGTTCTCAAACATTACAGGCAGAGAGAGTATACCGAAATCAGAGGAATGAGTCAACAATTTACAGAAAGTTGGCCGCCCGTCGAGCTGTGGTTTGCAGCGGTTGCCAGCGTCATAAAGGGCTTACCTGTTGCAAAGCGTGTGAAAGGAGCTCAGTCCTGCATCTCGAAGATGTAGTGCCACTCACTTTCAATCAGTGTGCAGCCCACCAGAGCATAACCGGCGCCCAAACAGCTCTCTGCGGCTTGACGCACGAAGTAGCGCCAATCAAAAAGAAGTGTGCCCCCAGCGCGACGCAATGAGTCGACATTGTCGGGCAGGGGAAGTGCGTAGGGGCGGCCATCTGGTGGGGGCGGAGGCCCGAGAGGGGCTCGCGGATGGCTGTCGCCAGACGAACGGGTACGGGCGCGCTGCAGAGAACCAGTGGGGCATTCCTGAGTCGGGCGGTCGGCGTTGAGAGCTCTTCGAACGCGAGGGCTGTCCAGATACCAGTCCACTTGAAACCGGTCAGTTGGCATACCGGCGTTGAGGCTGTCGGTCATTTCGCCGTAGACGTTGCGCAGGTAGGTGGAACTGATGCCGCCGAGCCGGCTGATATTGAGGCGCCCGTTCACTCTCTGCAGCGGGTCGAAAGTCCACGAAACCCAGTTGGTCCAGCCCTGGCTTAGCAGCTCCTCCCTTTGGGACAGCTTTAGACGCAGCCCAATGCCGCGGCCGTGCCATGCGGGCAGGACACCCATGATATGGCTGCGGAACTGGAGCATTCGCTCGCCAGCGGCGTCATATCCAAAGGCTGGCCAACCGAAAGAAAAGCCGACCATCCCCTCCGTGTCCTCGGCTCCCCGGTCGACGAATGCCCCCTGCAGCAGACCGCCGCTCTTGGACTGCGTGACCAATACATGAATCGACATTGTGTCGCCATGCCCGCCTCCCCAGACAAGATCCTGGACCACCTGTACGCGGCGACAGTCTTCAACTGATGTGAGGGTGCGGATCTCGATTGTATCGCTCATCTGTCCTTTATCCCACCTTGTGTCGATGCGGATTGCGGCATCCCGCTTCCTCTAACTGGCTACTTCAACTTACTTTCTGTCAAAGCGAGCAACAAGCGTCGAACCTGGCTGATGGGGCTGAAGATCGACCGGCTGGACGGCCGCCAGATGATACCCCTCTTCTTCCAAGGCGGCGAGCGCCCGCGCCAAGCGCGCCGGTTCGTCAGTGATGAGGGCACAGCGACGGATTCGCATGCGGGTGAGCAGGGAAAACAGTTCTGGCTCGATTTGGCCGCCGGGCGGCGCGAGCAGTGCGGCGTCAAAATGGTATCGACCGCGACGCAGCTTTCGTATCGTGGGTAGCATCTCCCCATGCCAGGCGTCGGCATTGTCGAACTCTTCCAGATTGGCTTGCAGAGCGGCTGCGGGCAGTTCTGCCTCTTCCACGGCCACGATCGTGGCGACCTGTTCGGACAGGACGGCGGCGCGAGCACCGATGCCGGGCCACAGTTCGAGAAGGTGTTCGTAGGCCTTCAATTCGAGCAATTCAGCCGCCACGGCAGCCAGGGCTTCGTCTGCCATCAGGTGGCCGTCGCTGGCGCTGCGGCTAATCGGAGGATAAGAGATGAGTTGATATTCCCCTACTTGCAGGCTGTAGCTCCAGTCGCCCACGAGCAACTCCAGCGAAGGGTCATCAGCCTCGTGAAGGAAGAAAACGTTCACCGGAAGGTCCAGCTCCAGGTTGGGTGGATTGTCTTTGTCGCTGTGCAGAATGAGTACGCCCTTGGCAGAATCACTCAGAGAATCGGCTGTACCGCCTACGGCGAGCGTCACGCGGTTGACGGCGGGGGTCCCGGGTTGGGGAGAAAGGTCCTCATCATGTACTCGTTCACTGCCTCCTCGATCGCTACGAAATCCTGCGAAAAGTTCGGCCAGCTGCGAGTGGTGGAGAAGACAGGCGTCGACGGCCATCGGTCTTTGGTCGCGGCCGGCCAGGGTGAGATGTTGGGAGTCTGCCCAACCAAATTGCATCTGCGTGCGGAAGCCGAAGTCGAGCACAGGTGGCGCGTCAACGGACTCATTGCCTGCGCGTGTGCCAATGGCTATAACGTCCGCCACCAGATGTTCGGCGATCTGCCGGCTCTTCTGGCGAGTATTTCCAGGGCGTGCTTCGCGGGCCAGGACGTTGACGACTAGCTCCCTTTTCAGAGACAGTTGACGTTCGTAGTCGATATGTTGCCACTGACAACCGCCGCAGCCGGCGCGCTGCCAAGACGGATTGAGGGGTTCGCCCTCAGCGGACGTCACAGGATGCCCGGGACCGAAGTGGGGACAAGGCGCCTCGACGCGATCCGGGCTGGCTGTCACGACTCTTCGAAGGACACCGCGTCGCCAGCGTTTTGCTTCTGCGGCGGTTTCGACTTCGACCGTTTCTCCTGGGACTGCGTCGGGGACGAAGACTGCCCGGCCATCCTCGTCGCGGCCAAAGGCTTCGCCGCTGGCGGCTATTTGTGTCAGTTCGATCGTCATAATCGACTTCATTGCTGAATTCTACCCGTAGACTGAGAGTCCTGCCAATCTGAGCTTGAAAACAGAGGAGAAAACAGGTTACGCCACCGCAGACTCCGTCTTTGCACCGACTATCATGATGCGGTACAGTGAAAGGTACTTTCCTGTGAGAACGCCGGATCGGCATCTCCGGAGGGCCGTGACTTCTCGGTGGGCGGAATCTGTCAGGAAATAGCGGCATTTTGCTTGTACACGAATTTGACACGAAGTATACTGATTGGCACATCCACGAATGTCGCCGTGGGCTTTTCTGTCGCCGGGATCCGTGATGCCGTTCTCTGGACATAAAAAGAACGTGCCGACCTGTAGTGTGGAAGATAGTTCACGGTTAGAGGCGACATTCGTACGCGATTTGTTGCTAGGATTGATGGAGATCACGGACGGGCAAAGATACTTTCCCCTTTGAAGCGGCCGGCGCCGCTCCAAAAATTCAAGGGGCGTCCGATGTGGAGCATTTTGGTTCGGGATTAATCAGCATTTGCAACAAAGAGGAAATTGCTGTTAGAGGGCGCGGGAGAGTTTGATGAGGTTGGGGATACGGTTTGTATTCTTGTTGTTTGCGCTGCTTTGCCTGTTGCAGATCGTTTCGGTTTCGGCACAGGAGGGAGGCTATACATACATCGTGCAGCCAGGCGACAGTTGGCCTCTGGTGGCGCAGCGCGTCGGCTTGACGGTGAGCCAACTGCAGGAGGCAAACCCGGATTCCGTGCGTCCGAACGGATGGTTGATTGTTGGCGAAAGCCTCTTTGTCCCTTGGAGTCCGGATGGCGACGAGGAGTTTTACATCGTCCAACGGGGAGAAGGCTGGATCTCAGTGGCCGAGAAGTTTGGCGTGCCCGTCAATCTGTTGCAGGCGGCGAATCCTAAATCAGTACGTCCCAACGAATCGCTGCTTGTAGGCGAGAGGCTCCTGATCCCGGCGGGCCTTGTAACTCCGACAGGCGTGCCGACCCCAGTGCCGACAGTCGCGCCAGCCGAAACACAGGGAGAGGGGCAAGTCGAAGCGTCGGCAGAAAGACCATCTCCTCTCGTTACGCCGACGCCGGTCCTGGATATACTGTCCATTCTCTCGACGGACGGTGAGCCGGAACCCTTTTTCATGCCCCGCATCAGCCTTCCTTTGCCCAGGATTGTGACCCTTCCCCCTTGTCCGGACACGCAAGATGGACTTAGCCAGACTTTGGCCGACCTCTTCAGGATTCCAACATCCAACCGTCACGCACAGTTGACCTCCTTTCTGGCGGATTGCGGAGCTGAATTTCGCACTCTGGTCAACGCCGATCTCACTTCCGATAACGTGAATGACGCAGTTCTCGTATTCACGAATGGAGAAGAGAGTCGAACCGGCGCAGTTACGGGACGAGGGAGCGGGACTGGCGCGGAGCATCAGGAACTGGTGATTCTCGACGGGGCAGAAGGCCACTCTCTCAGCTACAAGATCGCCGCTACCGGATCGATCGATCTGCTGGCAACACAGGACATTAACGCCGATGGTCTGACGGACGTCGCGTGGACGGATACGGTATGCGGACCGAATTCCTGCTTCGTCACGGTGCACGTTCGCAGCTGGGATGGCATTGAATGGCGGGATTGGACTAAGGGTACGATTACAATGGCTGGCGCCAGCGTATCATTGACCCCCAGCGACAGGCCAGACAGGCCCAATGAGATACGCCTGATAGGGGGCCAATACGACGGGGCCGGCGCCGGCCCGCAGCGAGCGCGGCTTGCTGTATGGGCGAGCACGGACGGCGCACCTTACGCCTTGAGCAGTGAAAGGATGATGCCTAGCCTCTGCCTCTACCATACAGTAATAGATGCCAACCACGCCATGACGAGCGAGTTGTACCTCGAAAAGGCACAGTGGCTCTATACCGATGCCGCTGAGAACCAGAACTTGCAGGCATGCGGGGAACGGAGCAACGAACTTGCCGAATTGCGTAGCTTTGCCCTCTTCCGCCTTGCTCTGATTGCAGGCTATGAATTGAAACCTGAGCTGGCCGCGGAACGAGTGGAGAGACTTGCGTCCACTTATGAGAGGCAAGTCTATGCGGAAGTGGGCGTCCGGTGGCTAGCCGCGTACCGGCAGAGCGGGGATGCCAGGACGGCCTGCGAGGCGGTCAGAAATTTCGCCGAGGCGAACCCTGAGGTAGTGAATATACTGGCCGAATACGGTTACGCCAATCCAGCATTTTCAGCCGAAGACGTCTGCCCGTCCCTTGAAATACAGCAGGAAGAAGAGCCTGAGCAACGCCTGACCGAGACCGAAGGGCTGCCAGCCTGCCCAGAAAGTGTCGCAGAGTATCTCGCGGCCCTTCCCGGGGTCATCGACGAGCTGACCGCAGGGCATAGTACGGACGGAAATCCGGGTGGCGAGAGGCGGGAGGGTGAAATCCTGAAGCTAAGGATTTTTCTTGACGCCTGGCTACAGGGCTGTGACGCGCTGGGCAACGGCCGAGGTGGACTGCTATTCTACGATCTGAACCAGGATGGGCTGAAAGATGTCATTGCGATGCCGTCAGTTGTCAGCGATGGTGGATACGGGCCGGGTGGAGCGGATGGTGTTGTTCTAATCCTGCACCAGCAAAATGACGGCAGCTTTGAGACTGTCTACACACCGGAAATAGAGGGACTACCCGGCATTCTGGCGATTGGTGATGCCAACGGCGACGGCCGGGCAGAGTTATTGTGGCAGCTGGAGCGTTGCACTACGTTTTGTTTGCTGACAGTAGAAGCCATTACCTGGAATAGCGAGACGGCAGCCTACCGGTCCGTGATTGGGCCGGGCGCCGCGGTAGCCGAGGGCACTGTCTTGGTTGACATTGTCGAAGACGAGTCATCTGATCTTCCTCGTGTCAGTCGTCTTTGGTTCAGCGGCGGTGTCAGCGGCAGGGAGGAGAAGGGGCTGGTCATACCGCATACGGAGATCTGGTACAGCATGGACGGCTCGCCGTTGCGTCGGCGCACGTGGTCCTATGATCGCGCGAATGAAGCCAGCAACTGTCTGGGGCTGCGCTTAATCGAGGCGAATATTGCGCTGCAATCGGCGGGGCCAGAGGGGAACCGGGCGAGCTATGCGACTGCTATCGAGTTGTACAAGGATGCGCTGGAGACGCCAAATCTGCAGCCATGCAGCGTTCAGGGGACGGACCCTGAAGAGGAGAAGGCGCTGCTAAGGGGGCTGGCTAACTTCCGGCTGGTGCAGGTTCTGACGCTTAACGACCAGCGGTCAGAGGCTGAGTCGCTGCTGGAAACGCTGGAAGAGGAACATCCGGAGAGCCGATACACAGAAGCGGCGGGCGCCTGGCTGGCCGCCTACACATCGGTGCCCAACCCGGTGGCGGCCTGCGCTGCAGTGATGTCAGTTTTCCTGGACAGCCCGGAACTGTGGCAGATTACCGAGGAGTTTGGGCGCGATCACCCGTCGCTGAACATGCGCCAGGTCTGCTACACACCAAATAGCGGCGAGGAGTTTGAGTTCCGCCTCACTCCGAACTGGTAATGACCGGCGAGCCGGCGGCCATGGCCTCCAGCAGCATCATGCCGAATCCCTCATACAAGCTTGGGAAGAGAAAGGCGGTTGCGCCGGCGAAGAGCAACTCCTTATCTTCCTCGTCCACCAAACCGATGAAGCGCACGTAGTCGGTCAGTTCGAGTTGGCGGACGAGCCGCTTTGGATCCGGGAAGAAAGGGGTATGCGTTTGCGGCGGCTTGCCCGCCACGACCAGCTTTACGGCTGGATCCCCACCGAGGTCGAGATATCGGCGATAGGCACGCACGATCCCCAAGAGGTTTTTGCGAACGTCAAAGCCGCCCAGGTAGAGAAAGTATCTTTTTGGCAATGCGTACTTGCACGCTATCTGCCGGCTGGGGGAGAGGGCGGCGTCGACTTCACTACGCTGCGCGCTGTCGTCGTCCCTGTTTGGGCCGTGATAGACCGTTACCACGCGCTCATCTGGCAAGCCGAGATGACGGACAATGTCCCGTTTGCTGGCCTCGCTAACGGTCAAGACGGCTGAACAACGCCGAGCCGAATTGGCGACCAGAGTGGTATAGAGGCGGTTCGTCCATCCCCCGCGATAGGGTGGTAGAAGAAGGGGGATCAGGTCGTGGACAGTGACGATGGTTGGTGCAGGTTGCCACAGGGGAGCCGCCCAATAGGGGACGAGCAGTAGATCGGCGCCCAGACTGCGGGCGCGGCGGGGCACGGTCAACTGTTCCCAGTAGAGCTTTGCAAGTTGGCGGGGGAGCGGAGGAGGCGGGGCAACGACGGCGGTTAGCTGGGAAGGGTACGCGGACAGTGCGCTGAAATATTCGCTGTCCACGGATTCGCCGGGAAGGAGCAGCGTAAATCTGGTTTGGTCCCGGTTGTTTGCCTCTTGGTCCTGGTCGAGAGGTTGACGGTGGCCCGGCTTGTCTGTGGTGTTTCTTTCCCATGACGGCGCATTCAGTGCCGCCAGACGGGGCAACAGCCTGTGAAGATATTGTCCGCTGCCGGTGTAGGGTTGTCCCCAGAACCAGCCACTGACGACGACGTGCATCGAATCCCCAATAGACGGCGAACGGAAGGCAGGAAATCGCGCGGCAAGACTGCGGCTAGGCCGTAGCCGCTGCCTTTCTGGCCCACTCCACGGTGCGGCGCAGGCCCTCCCGGAGGTCAATTTCCGCTTCCCAACCTAACTCCTTCCCGGCTTTGGAACAATCCAACCAGGTAGCGCGCACCTCGCCGGCGGGACGGGGCCGGTAGGCGGGTTTGCGGCCGTACCCGGTCAGGTCCGCGAGCAGCCGGTACAGCGTGTTGATATTGGTTGGAAGGCCTGTGCCCACGTTGTAGGTGCCGGTCAGATCACCGTTGAGAGCGAGAATGTTGGCCCTGGCGACATCGTCTACGTATACGAAGTCACGCTGCTGGCCGCCATCGCCGGTAATAAAGGTGGCTTGATCGGCCAGCATGGCACCGGAGAAGATGGCAACGACCCCGGCCTCACCCTTTACATCTTGGCGTGGACCGTAGACGTTGGCGTAGCGCAGGATGACGTAGGGCAGGCCATAGTTCTGATGGTACAGCTCGATGTAGTGCTCGCAACTGAGCTTGTTGGCGCCGTAGTTGTCCATGGGCTGTGGAGGGCTATCCTCGGTGAAAGGCAGAGTCGGGGGACTGGGGGCCAGGCGGGCTTCCTCATCGCCTTCAACAGCAGACTCGTTCGGCAGCCGGCCTTCTCCATAGACTGCGCCGCCGGTACTTGCAAAAATGAACTTGGAGCAGTCGTAGTCTTTCACCAATTCCAGGAGATGCAGGGTACCGATAATGTTGACCTCGGCATAGGTGATGGGGTCTTCCATACTTTCACGTACGTTCGCCATTGCGGCCTGGTGCACCACAGCTTGAGGACGTTCGGCCGCAAATAGATTGGCAAGGCCGGCTTGATCGCGAATGTCCACTTCATAGAACGGCACGTCGTCGGGGAGATTGGCCCGTTGGCCGGTTCGCAGATTGTCGGCTACAACGACCTCGCAACCGGCCTTGCGAAGCCAGTGCACGATGTGGCTGCCGATAAAGCCTGCTCCGCCTGTAACCAAGATTCTCACGAAGCGCTCCCCTGAGGTAAGTAACCTGAATTCGGAGTAAATGAGCGCCTAACCAAGCTGGTAGAATAGAAGTTC
>VXOE01000302.1 GCA_009840225.1 Caldilineaceae bacterium SB0662_bin_25
CAGGTCTGCTGGACTCGCTTATCTTGCCACTCTTCAGCTGTTAATGTGCCACAACCCTGTTACCTTACTACATCCATGCCTCGCCTGACAAATCCCGATCCGGCTGATCTGCAACTACATGAACTGTGCACAGTGCATGTCACCCAGCCAGACCTTCTGTCTGCAATCGTGAGGCCGTCGACTTCACGATCTCGGAGACAAGGAATCCTAGACTATCCCATCCCTTCGCTACTGTCAAATCCCATTTGCTCCAATTTCAGTTTCCTTTGTATAACCTGCCAACTACACAAGACGGGAATGCCTACCCCCGAAACAGATGGTCGTTCCGACTTCGATTCCAATGGCGGGTGCATCCCAGATTTGGTGTGGGAACAGTCTGGCGGGGAATCAGTGCCAGCGGTGGCTGGCGTTGTTTACCGTCTTTGGGCGAGACGCATTGCAGGCGCCAGACCTAGCCGTACGGTGGAGTCCGTCAGTTGGGGAGGGTGCGAGGGCAGGCACATACGGGGATCTGATGGGACTGGCGGGACGTGGTCTGGCTGGACACCTTCGATTAGGCACCTGTTACGAATATCGACACCCGGTCGACGACGGATGTTGTTGGGGGGGGCGTTGCGGGGGCGGAGCCCCCGCACAAGGGAGGGCCGAATAGGCCCGACCGCCCAAACTGCAGTGGTTAGTGGCCAGTGGTCAGTGGTCAGTGGCGGCGCTTATTCTGGTGGAAACTGGAATGGGAACTGACCATGGCCTGGATGTCTCCAGAGGTATAGGAATGTTCGCCTCCATTTTGGGATGCACCCTCCAATGGCAAGGACTATCGGCGCGCAAAGGGTTCATGTTATCATTATCGGTGACGCCCCTTTCGCGCGCAGGGGCAAAGAAATCCGAGGTATGTCGTAATGTCGCAAACAGGCCCCGCCAAACAGATCCTGGTCGTTGACGACGAACCGCGCATGGTGCGGTTCGTGAAAATGAATCTGGACCTGGAAGGCTATCAGACGCTGGAAGCCAATGACGGCTTCCAGGCGCTGGAAAAAATCCGCGAGTATGAACCCAATCTCGTCCTTCTTGACGTTGAAATGCCGGGCCTGGACGGATTCGAAACACTTAAACGGCTGCGCGAAATCAGCGATATTCCAGCCATTATGCTTACCGTGCTTTCGGACGAGGGCGATCGCATCAAAGGGCTGGACCTGGGCGCGGATGACTATATGACAAAGCCTTTCAGCCCGCGCGAGCTGTCCAGCCGCATACGTGCGGTGCTGCGTCGCTTTGAAGTGACCAATGCCCGGCCGGAGGACCAGATCATCAAGATCGATGATCGGTTGCAGGTGGACCTGCAGCGGCGTGATGTGATTGTCAATGGTGAACGACTGAGTCTGCGCCCAACCGAATACCGCCTCCTTCACCAGCTCATCCAGAATGCAGGATGGGTGGTCCCCCATGAGGTGCTGTTGACGAAAGTATGGGGGCACGAATACGTAAACGACAATCATCTGTTACGTCTGTATGTCACCTATCTCCGTAAAAAGATTGAAATGGATCCATCGAAGCCGCGCTACATCTTCACCGAACGGGGTCTGGGCTATCGATTCCGCGACTTCAAGGATTCAGAACAGTCCTGACCCGTGTCAGGACCGGTTAACGATCTCCCGCGGGCTATTTTTGGACTCAGCGCCAACTATGTTAACATTCACAGTCGGTCTGTGATGGCTACACACTATCGACAGAACAGATCGAGTTACTATCCATTCAACACGTCCTGGGACTGAGGAATGGGGTGCCGCCAAGACGCGGTCATTCCCAGCGTGAACAGGGCGGAAGCGAAACCCTGGAGGTTCTTGTGGCATCAGTCGTAACAATGAAAGAGTTGCTGGAGGCCGGCGTACACTTCGGGCACAGGACCCGGCGCTGGAACCCGAAAATGCGTCCGTATATCTTTACGGAGCGCAGTGGAATCCATATCATCGATCTGCACCAGACGATGACACGCATCAATGAATACTATGAAATGGTGCGTCGTCTGGTCGCCGATGGCGGCACAATCCTGTTTGTCGGCACGAAGAGACAGGCGCAGGGCACCGTCGAACTGGAGGCAACCCGTTGCGGTATGCCCTACATCCACAATCGCTGGCTGGGGGGCACGCTGACAAATTGGGCCACGATTAAACAGCGAATCGACTATCTGAACCGCCAGGAACGACGTAAGTCCAATGGCGAATTCCAGTCGCTTCCCAAGATCGAGCAACTGGTCATCGATCGTGAACTCGCCAAACTGAACCGTCGTATCGGCGGGATCAAGACGCTCACCGAAATGCCCAATCTGATCTTCGTGATCGATACGCAACGGGAAGAGCTGGCCGTCAAGGAATCAAACAAGATTGGCATCCCCCTGATCGCAGTGGCGGATACCAACTCCGACCCGGATGAGATCACATATGTCATACCTGGCAATGATGATGCGATCCGAGCCGTTAAACTGATTACACGGATTATCGCCGACGCAGTTGAAGAGGGGCGCCGCTTCCGCGAAGTGGAAATGGTAGAGACCGGACAGGTTTCTGACGACGAACTGGCGGAATTGGAGCAGTACCTCGGGCCGAGCACACTGGCCAAATTGCAAGGCATGGAAGACGAGGAAGAAGGGAGCGAACCCGCAGCGCAGACCGCTGACGTCTCCGAGGCAGAGAATACAGCGGCTGTCGCTGAGTCAGAACCTATGCAGGCGGGCGATGAAGCGCCCCCTGAACAGGCGGAGCCCGAGCCGGCGGAAACTCAGCCGGTCGGTGAAGAAGGGTAGAGCCGCCGCTGTGCGCCGGCCTGTTTCGTACGCCGGCCTCAGCGCACAGCGTATATCAGCAGCAATGTAATGTCGAAAAGGCGCCGCAGAGTACACTGCGCGCCGGAATCGGACAATCAGACGTAATCGTCCGCACGGCTGCGAAGGCGAAATATTTGCGCAGTGCGGACGATTACGCGGATAGAGCAGGCACGCGTTGATGCGTGAATGACTGTGCAGAAAGGCAAAAATGCAGCAAGGCAATCAGGAGGAGGAGTATGGCTGCGATCACAGCACAGATGGTGAAAGAGTTGCGCGGCGCTACGGGAGCCGGCATTCTCGACTGCAAAACAGCGCTGAACGAAAATAATGGCGATTTTGACAAAGCCGTGGAATATCTGCGTGAGAAGGGGCTGGCCGCTGCGGCCAAGAAGGCCGACCGCGATGCCCATGAAGGTATCATCGGTACCTATGTCCACCACGGCAGCAAGGTCGCCGCGATGGTCGAGCTCAACTGCGAGACCGATTTCGTAGCTCGTACCGAGCAGTTTCAGGAGCTGGCGCGAGATCTCGCGATGCACATCGTGGCATCGAATCCCGAATACGTGGCCCGGGAAGAGGTTCCTGCTGACGTTATGGAAAGGGAGATAGCCATCTACAAAGCCCAGGCGCAGGGAACCGGCAAGCCCGAAAACATCCTTGAGCGCATCGCCCAAGGCAAGCTGGAAAAGTGGTACGGCGATGTCTGCCTGATGGAACAGGAGTATTTTAAGGACTCTGACAAGAACGTCAAGGACGTTCTCGTCGAAAACATCGCCAGCCTTGGCGAAAATATCCAGATTCGTCGTTTCAGCCGCCTGCAGATCGGCTGACCACCTTGTGAGTCCAGCCCAGCCTTCTTTTGGCTGGGCTTTTTTGCGTCATCGCCGGCACCCCGCCAGGAGGAGGCGCCCAATCACAGGAGTTGCTGTAATGGATGGTCTCAGATACCGCCGGGTTCTACTCAAAATGGGAGGCGAGGCGATGGCAGGCGAAGGCGGCTTCGGCATCGACCCCAGACGGGCCGAAGAAGCTGCCCAGAAGATCCTGGCGATCGTTAACCTGGGCGCAGAGGTGGCCCTGGTTATCGGCGGCGGCAACATGTGGCGGGGTAAGGAGGACGGCCTCGATCATGGCATGGAGCGGGTGACCGCCGACCACATTGGCATGCTGGGGACGGTGATGAACGCGCTCGCGCTGCAGGACGCCCTCGAGCGCGCCGGCCTGCCCACCCGTGTCATGACAGGTATCGAAATACGGGCCGTGGCCGAACCCTACATTCAGCGCCGGGCCATTCGCCATCTGGAAAAGGGCCGCGTTGTCATCTTCGGCGCTGGCACTGGCAATCCCTACTTCACCACCGATACGGCGGCCAGCCTGCGTGCCATGGAGATCGACGCCGAAATCCTGATCAAAGCGACAAAGGTGGATGCAGTCTACGACAAAGACCCGAAGCAAAATAGTGATGCCCGCCGCTTCAAACAGCTCTCCTATATCGACGCCCTCAACATGCGTATCGGCGTAATGGACAGTACCGCGATCGCCATGTGCATGGACAACAACCTGCCCATCTCGGTGGTCAACGTCTGGACCGAAGACGCTCTTGTGAAGGTCGTCAAGGGTGAGCCCGTCGGCACCGTCTTCTCCGGCTAGGCCGCAGCCTGACATCGTTGGCGCCCACGGGGTAACTTACATCGTTTTTCGTTTGTTCTGCACCTCTGCTAAAATATCAAGATAACTAAAGAACTGAGGAAGTGAAAGTACTCTATCCAGAAATTCCGATTGAGCCGTTCCTTCGTATCTTGAATTTCCGGCGATAGCCCGCGAGATCAGCTTCAGCCGACGACCCACCCCCTGGCGAAATGGGCCATGTCGCCAATGCCAACCGGAAGTGCCCGATTGGCCTCAGGACTGCGAACAAGCCCCTCGCGCCGCTGACGTGGAAGGAGTGCCGTTGTGATTGAAGAGATTTTGGATGAAACACGCGATCGAATGAACAAGGCGATCAACAGTTTACAGGCCGACCTGATGGCAATCCGCACAGGCCGGGCCAGCCCCGCGCTTGTTGAGCGCCTCAGCGTCGACTATCACGGCGTCCCTACCCCCCTAATGCAGATCGCATCGATCTCTGTCCCGGAGGCGCAAACTCTCCAGATTCGCCCCTATACGCCAACCGACATCGGGGCGATTGAGCGGGCGATCGCCATGTCCGACATTGGCCTGACACCCAGCAACGATGGCAAGCAGATCCACCTGACAATTCCGCCTCTGACCGAAGAGCGCCGCCGCGACCTGACAAAACAGGTAGGTCGGCGCGCCGAGGAGGCCCGCGTCGCAATTCGCAACATCAGGCGGGATGCGATCAAAGATATGCGCTCCTTTGAGGACGAGAGCCTGATCACCGAGGATGATCTGCGTGACGGCCAGGACCAGGCGCAGGAGGTCACCAACGACTTCGTGGCCAACGTGGACGAAATTGCACGCGACAAAGAAACTGAAATCATGACCATCTGACCGACAAGGAGTCAGTGTTCCATTGAGCAGTCCCGATGTAGTTCGGCAGAGCCCGGATAACCTGATCGAAGACGCTTTCCCCCCTCTCGCCAGAGTTCCCTACCACGTAGGGATAATCATGGACGGGAATGGCCGTTGGGCAACGGAAAGAGGTCTGATTCGATTTATCGGCCATCGCGCTGGCGTTGATAATATTCAACCGGTCCTCGAGGCCTCTGTCGAATTCGGTATCAAAGTCCTGACCATCTACGCCTTTTCCACCGAAAACTGGTCCCGTCCCATCGAAGAGGTGTCGGGGCTTATGCGCCTGCTGGGAACCGCATTGCGCAACCGGCTGCAGGAGCTCCACGAAAATGGTGTGCAGATCCGCCATAGCGGACGCCTGGATGGTATCAGCGAAGAGCTTCAGAAACAGATTCTGCACGCACTCGATTACACCAAACACAACAACAGAATCATTCTGAATGTGGCCTTCAATTACGGCGGACGCGGGGAGATCATCGACGCCACCCGCCGGATCATCCGCGATGGAATCGACCCCGATTCTCTGAGCGAAGAGACCTTCAGCCGCTACCTGTACACAAACGGCCTGCCGGATCCGGATCTGATCATCCGCACCGGCGGAGATTGGCGGATGAGCAACTTCCTCATCTGGCAGTCAGTCTATGCCGAGTACTATTCAACCCCGACATACTGGCCGACTTTCGACAAGGCGGAGTTATACAAAGCACTGCTCGAGTTCAATCGTCGCGACCGCCGTTTCGGCGGCGTGCCCGATGCGGAATAGACTCTTCCGCCCTGCAGAACGTCCCAATCCCCTTCTCCCCCTGAGCACTGTAGTCCTGTAGTCGGACATCGATAACGGTGAAACGACGAGTCATCGCCGGCCTGATTGCGCTGGTTCCGGTCTTGCTTGCGCTCTGGTACGGCGGTCTGTGGTGGGTCCTTCTGCTCACCTTTTTCACATCGCTGGGGGCATATGAATACTATGTCCTGATCGAGAGGAGCGGCTACAGGCCGGCCCGCTGGTACGGCTTTGCCTGGACGCTGGCGCTGATGTTCTCCTTTTGGTCGCTCGTCCCAATCGAGCCGCAGCTTGTCCTTACATTCGGTTTCATCATCGTTTTCATCCGCATCCTGCTGTCTCAGCAGGGCTCCCCCCCGCACGAGGGCAGCAACAACCCCGACAGCGCCGACGCAAGCGACCCGCTCCAACCTGAAACAGAGACCCCAGCCCAAGAGCTGGACCACAAGCCATTTCGCAACTGGGCGCTCACCGTTGCCGGCGCCAGTTACATCGGCCTCATGATGGGGCAGGCCCTGGCCCTGCGCCTCCTTCCCAACGGTTTCTACTGGATGCTGCTCGGGCTGGGCATCACCATGGTCAACGACAGCGCCGCCTATTTTGTCGGCGTCACGATGGGCCGCAACCGCATTCTGCCTGCGCTCAGCCCCAAGAAAAGCTGGGAAGGAACGGTCGGCGGCTGGATTGCGGCGACACTTGCCGGCGCCGCCGTTGCCTTCTGGTCACCGCTCGAACTCGCGGTCTGGCTTGGCGCGTTCATAGGGCTGGTGGGCGGAATTCTCGCCCTTTTCGGCGACCTGGCCATCAGCATGCTCAAACGGCAGATCGGCGTCAAGGACAGCGGTGTCTTCCTGCCCGGCCACGGCGGATTCCTCGACCGGCTCGACAGCATCATGTTTGTGCTGCCGTTTGTCTATCAGATGGCCCTGCTTCTCGGAGCAGGCTAGCTTCTAGGCAGCCCCGTCCGAGCCGCGACCCTCCCACAGACTGCGCATCTCCGCGCAGCGTTCCAGCAACGGCTCCAACCTGCCGGCATCCTCCACGCGCCCCGATTTGAGCACAACGATCTGGTCTGCCCGCTGCAGCAGAGGCCGTCGATGGGAAACGACCAGATAGGTGGCATCCCGCCGCGCGAAGAGCCGCTCCCACAGCTGCTGCTCGGTCTCCACGTCCAGCGCGCTGGACAAGTCGTCGCACACCAGCAGCTCCGCCTGGCGGATGAACATACGCGCCGCCGCGGCCCGCTGTCTCTGGCCGCCAGACAGCCTTACGCCCCGCGGCCCCACCACCGTCTCCAGGCCATTCTCAAGCTGCTCGAGATCGGTATCCAGCGCCGCGGCCCGCACTGCCTGTGTTACCTCCGCATCGTCCGCTTCCAGGCCGAGCAAAATATTCTCCCGCAACGATTCGCTGAACAGGCTCGGCGTCTGCGAAATATACGCGCTCACCGGCGGCACAAAGAAAGAGGCCGGTTCGTCGATTCGCTGTCCGTTCCAGTGGATTTCGCCGGACTCGGCCGGCAGCAGCCCCAGCAGGACCCGCAACAGCGTCGACTTGCCCGCACCGATCCGGCCGGTGACGACCGTGAAACTGCCCCGCTCCAGGCGCAGATCGATGTCAAAGATGCCCTTTCCCGAGCCGGGGAATCGATAGGTCAGCCCGGTGGTACAGAGAGATTGCAACAGCTCTGTCCGGGCAGTTGACTGGTCGCGGGCAGGAGGAAAGGCGCCGCTCAGATGGATTGGCGTTTTGCGCACCAAATCGGAGGGCTGCGCTCCCTGCATCAGCCGGTCCATGCGCCCGATGGAGACGCCTGCCTGTTTCCAACGGGCCACAAATACACCAAAAGTTGAGATCAGATTGGTGACGAAGGTCAGGTAGTAGGCAAACAGGGAGAAATCGCCAATCGTAAACGAGCCTTCCCGCAGCGCGGAGCCTGCCAGCAGCAGGATCAGGCCCATCCCGATGCTGACAACATTGTGAAAGGTAGAGCTGAGAACCTCATTGAAGAGCCGATCGCGCAGGGCGTTCTTGCGGCGTGTCTCATTCAACTTTTCAAAGTGTGCCAGCATACTCTCTTCAGCGTTGGCGACCTGCACTGCCTGCACGCCCTCAAACATCTCACCGATGAAGCCGGTCACATTGCCGGCGGCTGACCGGGTGGCCTCCCGGTACTGCTGGACTCTGACTCTTGCGAGATTGGCCACGGCCACAACAATAACCAGTGGCAGGAATGCGAAGGCTGTGACGCGTAAATTGATGCGCGCCATGGTGAACAGAGCGACCGCGCCAAAGAGGCCCGTTGCCAGCAGAAAAAGCGCCCACACTGTAAAGTTGCCGACCTCGTCCGCATCCTCGCGGAAACGGCTTATCGCCTCGCCGGTGGAGCCCGGCAACGAACGCGCGCCCGGCATGCTGAGGATCTGCTCCAACAGATTCTTGCGCATCGTGGCCGCGGTGCTGAATGTCCACCGAAAGAAGACGTACATGTCGGTAAATATCAGGCCGTTGCGCAATAGGGCGACGGCCAGCATCACCGCGGCCCAGGCGTTCGGTCCCCAGGCCAGCGGGGCCGAGCCCGTCAACGAATCGAAAAAGAATCGAATGATCAGCCCGGTCGCCTGGAAAATACCAACAAAAACGAGAATCCGGATAACCGTCGTCAACGAATACAGCCCCGGGAAACAGCGGATCAAACCCAACCAGGTCTGGGCAACAGAAAGAGGGGGACGTTCCACAGTTTGCGTCATATCTCCAACTCCTCTGCGCCGATCTGCAACAGGCGATGGTAGCGGGAGCCTGGATCCGATGCCAGCGCACTTCGCTTACCCTGCTCCCGGATCTGACCGTTCTCCAAGATCAGAATTCTGTCGGCCCGCTGTACCGTGGAAAGTCGGTGTGCGATCAGAATGCCCGTCCGGTTGCTGAGCAACCGTGCGACTGCCCTTTCGAGGAAGGCTTCGGTCGCCGGATCCAAGAGGGAAGAGGCTTCGTCCAAAACGATAACGCCAGGATCCCGCAGAAAGATACGCGTGAAGGCCACGAGTTGTGCCTCGCCCGCGGACAGCCCGCCGCTGCCGACTTGCAGTTGCGCGTCCAGCCCTTCGCCCAGGGAGGCATACCACTGGGCCAGCCCCAGTTCGTCGATGGCCTTCCAGATGCGCGCGTCCGGAACGGTGCGGTCAAAGAAGGTCAGATTGTCCCGAACTGAGGCTTGAAACAGCTGTACGTTCTGGGTGACCATCCCCACCTGCGAGCGCAGTTGCTGCAGAGGCCACTGGCGCACGTCCCGCCCCGCCACCAGCACACGGCCGCTGTCCACGTCATACAGGCGCAGCAACAGGCGAACTAGGGTAGTCTTGCCGCTGCCCGTGCGCCCCAACAGGCCCAGCACCTCGTTGGGCTCCAGCCGCAGCTGGAACCCGTCCAACGCGAATTTGCCGTTTGTGGATGATGCAAAGTCCGGCGGCGCCTCCATTGGGTAGGCAAAACGCACCTGCTCGAACGCCACAGCCAAGGCGCCTGCCTGCCCCGCGTCGCCGCTCTTTGGCAGCGGAGCCGCCTTCACAGCGTTCGCCGGCGTCTCGGCCAGTCGGCTTTCGGTCGCGAACAGTTCCTGAATGCGGGCAATGCCCGCCCCGGCGCGCTGAAACTGCTCAAATTCCCGCGCGATTCGTTCAATGGGCTGCGAGATCAAATTCGTATAGTGAAAGATGAGGTAGACCGTGCCGATGGTGAGGGCACCGCTGAAATAGAGTGACGCGCCCACGACAAAGGCGATGGCATCCCCGACCGAAAAGAGAAACCAGGCGATGTTGATCATCGAGAAGCCCAGCAGCTCCGCGCGGATCGTTGTTTGCCAGAACGTGCGCAGGAGCTGATGGAAGCGGAAGAGCGTGAACACGCGCGCATTGCTTGCGCGGATATCCTCGGTGCCGGCCAGGCGCTCCTCGACGAATCCGAAGAAGCGGGCGCTCGCCTCGCGCGAGCGCTGCCAGTGGGGAACGGCCAGGTTGCGCAGCCGACCCAACACCAGCAGTGTGATGAAGACAAAGGTCCCGATCGCAGCGCCAACCCGCATGTCTTCGCGCAGCAGAACCACCATCACCCCGATCAGCAGTAGGCCGTTGCCGAAAAGCTGGACCACCAGTTGCGCGAAAAATCGTGTCAGCGCGTCGATGTCGCCGTCAATGCGCTCGATCATTTCGCCCGGCGTACGCTGCTGGTGAAACGTGAGATCCAGGCGCAGACAGTGCCGGGCCAGGTCGCGTCGCAGCGCGTTGGTCGCGCGCCAGCCTACATTTTCCGCCAGAACAGTGCTGCTGACCGCCGCGACCTGTTGGACGGCGGCAATGCCGATGAACAGCAGCGCCAGACGCGTAAGGAGTTCCATCGAACCCCCGGCCAGCGCCGAATCCAGAAAACGACGCATGATCAGAGGGTTGGTCAGTTGCAAGAGGATATTGATGCAGAGGACGAACAGAAGCAACAGCGCCTGCCCCAACTGCGGGCGCAGATAGCGGGTCAGCAGACGCCGATATAGCTGTAGGGACGGACGCATCGCGTGCCTCCAGGGGGACACAGAGGAACGTCAGTGCGGCTTGCGAACTGTGATCCGAATCTGTTTCGCCCGCGGCCTCAGGCGGAGGAAGCGCTGCAGGCATCCCGCAGCGCGGTCAGGTTTTCACCAACACTCTTGTTCGTGTTGAAGACGGCGCTGCCGACAACGATTACATTGGCGCCGTTGCGCAGCACGTCCCGGATATTGCCGGCACCAATGCCGCCGTCCACTTCCAGATCGCAGGTGGGGTTGTACTCATCCAGCAGCTTGCGCGTGCGCCGCAGTTTGCTGGTCATGGTTTGGATGAAACGCTGGCCGCCGAAGCCGGGATTGACACTCATCACCAGCACCTGGTCAACAAAGGGCGCGATCTCGCGCACGCTCTCGATCGGGGTAGAAGGATTCACAGCCACGCCAACCTGGCATCCCAGATCGACGATCTGCTGAACGGCTCGATGAAGATGAACACACGCTTCCAGGTGGATGGTGATGATATTGGCGCCGGCATGGGCGAACGCATCCAAATGCCGCTCCGGCTCCTCGATCATCAAGTGAACGTCCAGGGGCAGCTGCGTAACCCGGTTGGCCGCCTCCACAACCAGCGGTCCGAAGGTGATATTGGGCACAAATCTCCCATCCATGACATCCAGATGGAGCAGGTCGGCGCCGCCCTCTTCTGCCGCCTGGATCTGCTTCTCCAGACGACCGAAATCAGCGGTAAGAATTGACGGTGCCAGTTTGATCGCGTGCGCCACCATCGCAAGCACCTCCTCAATTTATGTCGAAAGTGGACCTGGCTTCGGGCGCGGAGGCCGCCGTCGGGCTGCCGGGTCCTCCTGCGATTGTATCCTCTCGTTCCTTGGCCGCGCCCATCACTTGAATCAGTTCACTGATGTCATCCAGCGTGATCAGCCCCAAAAACTGGTCCCCATCCTGGACGATAATGACCCGGCTCCCCCGTTCCAGCATCTGCTCCCATACGTCAGCCAGAGTCGTATCACCGGAGGTGACGGGCACCCGCGCCCGCGGAATCATCACATCGACGACGCGCCCATCCTGCCCCTGCCCGCGCAGCGTTGCCACGAGGCGCGGACGCGTGAGCACCCCGACCAGATTATTGCCCAGATCGTGCACTGGAAAATCTCCCTGGTAGGTCGTCATAATGTAGTCGACCGCCCGGCTGATCGGTTCACTTGTATACAGCACATGCGCGTCCCTGTTCACCGCCTGGCGGGCGCTGAAATCCTTCAGAACGTAGCGGCTCTGCACCGCCTCCAACTCGCCGCGGCCGCCCACATAGACAAAAAACGCCACCAGTAGCAGAAAGATCCCGCCGCCAAAAATGCCCCAGATTGCGAACAGTACCGCCATGCCCCGTCCAATTAAAACGGCGATGCGCGTCGCCGGTATATACCGCAAACGCAACGCCAGCAGAGCGCGCAGAATGCGTCCGCCGTCCATCGGAAACGCCGGCAAGAGATTGAAAATGCCCAGTACGAGATTCGTGCCCGCCAGCGTAAGCAACAGACCCCCCAGGCTCATCGACTGTGCTGCGCGCATCAGCGACCAGATTAACGCCCCCATCGAGCCTGTGCGCATATTCATCGTCACAACCAGCAGCGCCACCGGCAGCAGCAACGCCGCCAGCACGAAGTTGACCGCCGGCCCGGCGATCGCGATCAGAAACTCCTGCATCGGTTTGCGGGGCATACGCTCCAACTGGGCCACCCCGCCGATAGGCAGCAGTGTGATATACGGCACATTTACGCCGAAATACTTCGCCGTTAACGCGTGGCCGAACTCATGCAAGACCACACAGACAAAAAGCAGCAGGATGACGACGACACCGTATATTGCGCCGGTCAGCACATCTCTGGTATTGCGGCTGAAAAGAAACGCACCGTAAACGAGAATCAGGACAAAGGACCAGTGGGCCTGGATCTCGATCCCCCAAACGCGCGCGATCTTTAGTGAACTACCCATCTGTATGCCTCTCATCTTCGGCTTATTCCCATGCTGTTTGGCGCCAGCCATGCTACTTTGCGGGGGATCGCCCCGTATCTATACGGCCGGCCAAGCGGCAATCTGTCATTGTCATTTCAACAACGCCGCTCAACTGCCGAGCAAGTCGCCCGGCTCGCCCTGGTTGCAGGCCGGGCATGGACACGATGCCCGCAAAGAGGAGAAGCCGTAGATGCCATTACCGTGACCATCGGCCCAGGTAAAGCGGATTGCGTAGTTGCCCACCAGCTCTGCGCTGTCGACCTTCGGATCGGGCGGCGGGCCGACGGCCAACCGCAGTGGGTCCACCTCGGCTTGGCGCCTGTCCTCCCGGCAGGACGCGCACGGACAGACGCTTCGCATCCACGCCAGGCGGTACACGCTGTGATGCCCATCCGCCCACTCGACGGTAAACTCTCCCGCCGACGTGTCAACGGTCAGGTCGGTCGGTTGACAGGCATCCCGAGTCTGCGCCAGGCTCATCTGCCATTTCCGCCCCTGCTCATCAGGGCCTCCATCAGCTCAATCGGCAATGGGAAGACAAGCGTGCTGTTGTGTTCGGCGCTGATCTCCGTCAGCGTCTGCAGGTAGCGCAGTTGCAGCGCGCCGGCCTGACTGGACATGACCTCGGCCGCCCCGGCCAGCGTCTGCGAAGCCTGCAATTCACCCTCTGCGTGGATGATCTTGGCGCGCTTCTCCCGCTCCGCTTCGGCCTGACGGGCCATTGCCCGCTGCATCGACTGCGGCAGTTCCACATCCTTCACCTCGACGACACTGACCTTTACGCCCCATGGCTCGGTCTGCTCGTCGATGATCTGCTGAAGCTGCTGGTTGATCTGGTCCCGCTCCGACAGCAACTCATCCAGCTCACTCTGCCCCAGAACCGAGCGCAGCGTCGTCTGGGCGATCTGCTGAGTCGCCAGCAGGTAGTTGGCCACGTTGATGACCGCATCCTCGGGGGATAGCACTCGAAAATAGCAGACGGCATTGACTTTGACAGTCACATTGTCCTTGGTAATGGCCTCCTGTGTCGGCACATCCAACGTGACGACCCGCAGGTCGACCGGCCGCATCTGATCGATAAACGGGATCAACCAGAACAGGCCGGGCCCTTTGGCGCCCGTCACTCGACCCAAACGGAAAATGACCCCCCGCTCGTACTCCTTGACAATGCGCAATGAAGCCCGCAAAAGCCAGACCAGCAGCAGTGCGGCGACGATGTAGATCGGAATGTTTGTGAGTAGGCCTTCCATCGATAGGCTCCTGTAGGCAGGTCACGCCAGCGCGTGACAGCGTCCCCGGTGTCATTATATCTTCTACCACACCAGGCGGCAACTGGTCTGGAACCATCCTCCTTTCTGTCCATTCTGCGGACTTTCTGGCTGAAATTGAGTTAATTTTCCCGTGCCGCCTCTTCCAACCATCCACGAACCGACGCTCACTGCAGTTTCTTCCGTATACGGGTGCATCCCAGTTTTGCGGTGGGAACAGCTTGGCGGGGAATCCATGCCAGCGGTGGCGGAAATCAGTTACAGGCTTTTGGAGAAACGCAGGGCAGGCACGAGGGCGAGGAGAGAGTGGAGTGGAGCGAGGAGAGAGCGCCGCAGTGTTGTCTGCGGGGGACTGGCGGGGCGTGGTCTGGCTGGACACTTTCGAATGGGCACCCATCACTGATGTCGACACCCGGTCGATGAGGCATGTTGTTGGCCGGGGGCGTTGCGGGGCGGAGCCCCCGCACAAGGGAGGGCCGATTAGGCCCGACCGCCCATAACTGCAGTGGTTAGTGGTCAGTGGTCAGAGACGGCGCTCTGGCTGCCTCAGAGATGGTTGGGAAGTGGCCATGGTTTGGTCTCGGCCAGAGGTATACGAGAGTTCACCCCCATTTTGGGATGCACCCTCGTATACCCGCGAATTGACGCAGCCCCATACAGCCGATATGATTCATTCGCAGAAAGGCGCGCGGCGCGCCTGATGAAATCCGCAGAGGAAAACTGTTATGGCTCAAGATCCTCGTCCACCACTGTCGGGGAACTGGCTACGGCTTGCGATCGCAGCGGCCGCACTGGCAATCATCGCAGTTGTCGCTTATATCGGCAGCCTGCTCCTGTTTGGCCAATCTCTGTCAATCGCCTCCCTGCTCGGGTGGAATCCCGGCGGCGGCCCCAATGTCGGTGTCGAAGCGGTCGCCACCGAACCCGTCGCCGCTCAAACCTTGCAGGTGGTCGCCACCTTTACGCCCGCGCCCCAATCCACGCCAACCCACACACCCATCCCCGCCCCGACGAACACGCCCACACCGGCCTACCCCGAGGCCGTCGTACTCACCGAGACACTGAACCTGCGCGCTGGCCCGGGTACCGTCTACGGCATCGTCGGCCAGGTCGTGGCAGGGCAGCGCTTCCGCATTTCAGGCCGCAACGAGGCCGGCGGCTGGCTGAAGATCTGCTGCCCGGCCGGAGAAAATCGAGAAAGCTGGATCAGCGCCGACTTCGCCCAGAGCAATCTGCCGGCTTCGAACCTTCCGGTCACCCAGGCCCCGCCGACGCCCACGCCGACCGCCACAATCGACGCGCCCAATCTCGACGAGGTCGATCTCAGCCTGCCCGCCCCGGGTGGATTCGGCTCCCCCGGCAGTATCAATCCTCTCACGGGCCAGCCCTTGGACCCCGCGCGCTATGGGTTGCGTCCGGTCATCGTCTGCGTCAACAACGACATCGCCGCCCGGCCGCAGTTTGGCATCGGCCAGGCCGATGTGATGTATGAATTTCTGATGGAAGGGCTCAGCCTGACAAGGTTCAGCGCGGTCTACTACGGCGCCGACAGCGAGGAGATCGGGCCCGTGCGCAGCGCCCGCCTGTTCAACTACTTTCTGGGCGCGCTCTATGACGCGGGCGTGTTCTGCTCCGGGGCCAGTGACGGTGTCCGCTATCAGCTCAAGAACAACAATCAGCTCTTCCCCTACCTGGACCTGGATCTGGACGATCCGGAGAGTACCCGTTACGCCCGCTCCGTTGGCAACGACTATCGCACCCGCCTGCGCACCAGCAGCGAGATGCTTCGCCTCTGGCTCGCGGAATGGGCCGTCGAGCGGGCCCCCTCCATCCAGGGATTTACCTTTGGCGGCCCGGCTCCAGGCGGCGCATCTGCCAATTCCATCCGGATCCCCTATCCCTCTGTCACCGCCAGCCAGGTGGCCTATCGCTACGACGCCGGCAGCGGGCGCTATCTGCGCTCCTTGGGGGGCGCCGCACATCGGGACAGCAACAGCGGCCAGCAGATCGCGGTCGAAAACGTTATCGTTCAGTACATGCCCCACGCCCCCGTGAATATAATCGAAGACGCCTACGGCAACCTGAGCCTTCTCATCAACCCCTTTGGCGCCGGCAGAGCCATCATCTTCCGCGACGGTTTCGCCTATGAAGGGACCTGGCGCAACGACAGGAGTGGGGAGTTGCCTCGTTTCTTCGCGGCCGACGGCGTCGAGATTCCCCTCAAGGCGGGCAAGTCGTGGTTCAGCATCGTGCCGCTGTCATACGAGATCGCCTACGAGTAAAGGTCGCGCCGCAACACCTTGCATCTTAGGCTGCCAAGCCCAACCGGCGGCAGAGGCTCAGTCAAAGTCATAGCGGTGCAGCAGATATGTTTCCCGGCTCGAAAGCCCCACCGCTTTCAGGAAGGCTGACCCGGCCCGGGCCGTTGAGGGCAGCGGTCCCGCCGTCACCGTCTCCCAGCCGTTCGCGGGGCCCGCCGACAGCATCTGCTGCCATAACTGCCTGCCTATACCCCGCCGCCGGTAATCGGGATCCACCCCCATAAACAGCACGCGCACGGAACGCGGCTGCCGCAGTTCCAGGCAATGTAACAGCAGCAGCCCCAGCAGAGAGCGTCCGCCGCGAGTGCGACGCAGCGGGCCGCTGCCGTCCGGCTGTGCCAGAAGAAAGCCCACCGCTTTGCCATCGACCTCCGCCATCCATGCCAGTGCCGGACGGCGCAGGATCCACCATAGTAAAAACTGCGCCTCCGCCCCATCCGGAAGCGGGAAATCTGCCCACGCAGGTACCGACTGTGTGAACAGCGGCAGCAGGTCAGCGGCCAGCCGGTTCGGGTCCAGGGGATGTATAACCGCCGGGCCAGCCGCCGCCGCCGGCCCATTCTTGTATGCGCCCGCTTTCATGGTGTAAAGCAGACTGCGTCCCAACGGCCGGCAGACCATCGAAAACAGCTCCGGCACATAGGGCGGGGCATAGGGCGCGTGTAATGGCGGCTCGCGGTGGAAGTGATCCTGTAGCACACCGGTGCCCAGGTAGGGAGACAGCCCAACCGGCAGGATCAACCGGCGAATCCCTTCATGCCCGACCTGTTCCTGCACCGCGTACAGAAGACGCTCCAGGCTCTCGCGGTTGTTGGCGGCGTGCAGCATGGCCAGATGCGCCGTGCTGTCCGTACGGCGCGGGTCGATCAACACAACCGCGGCAGCAACCGGTTCCTCCATCATTAAGCCCTGGTTGATGTTCGGGAACGCTTGATTGCTGACATTTGCCTGCCGGCGCCGCGGGAGAGCTTCAACCACCACATATTGGGGCCGGCTGCGTTCCAGATGGGCGAACGGCTTTGACACCACCGCCTGCCGCAGCCGGTGCCACGCTGGCGGCGCCCAGCGCGAGTCGTCGGCATAAATGCGCCACCATTTGCGTAGAAAACCTGCGCGGCCCCAATATCCTTCCGCCAACTCAACCCTGAAATTGAAATACTGGGCCATTTCCTATGCCGCCAAAGCCTGAGAATTGGGGAAAACCATGGGGAAAACTCTCTGCAATTCGGGATAACTTCTGCAAGGCTGCGGATAACTCTACTGTTCGTCTACAAACCGAATCTGGTTTCTCTACTCGTCTCGCAATTTCAAAACGTATTGAATCCGTACGCGTCGCAGAAATACGCGTATATTGAACAATCTTCTCTCCAGGCACTATATGTAGTAACAGTCAAACGCCACATCAATGTTTCACGGGCAGATTGGACGAGCCTTTCATCCTCATTGCGATTGTCTGCCACTGCCGGATTTGATACACTACTTATTTATACAAGTGTAGCGAAAAGGCATTGCAGGCGTTCGAATGACACAGACTCCAGCGGTCCGGGAGCCAGCCGGACAGGTTGGTGTCTGTCTTGCGGTTGTCCCCATCGGCAGCCAGGTTGAACTGCTTGTCATTTCGTCTTTCCCTCGCCCTCCCTTTCGCCTGTTTTTCTGTGTCTGCGCGAACAAAAATCCCTTGCGCTTCGTCTTGATTGCAGAACAGGAAAGTGAAAAGGAGTTGTTTTGAATACAGACTGGCAATCCGTATCCCCATCACATCGCAGTGGCAATCCACTGTACGAGCGCGGCCAGACTTCTTCGGGGTCGTCCCGGTCGAAGGAAACCCCGCCGGGAGATCAGGAGACGGCAGAGCAATCCGAAACACGGACGGAGGCCGCCTCCGATGGCAATCAGCCCCAAGCGGCTGCTGACGATCTGGATCCCAATGATATCTGGCAGAAAACGCTGCACGAACTCGCGCTGCAGATGCCTGCAACCACCTTTGAGACCTGGGTTCGCGATACCTCAATCATTGGCTACGCAGAAGGCGAATTCATCGTCGGCGCGCCCCATGCCTGGGCTCGAGACTGGCTGCAGAACCGTCTGCGCAGGAAGATCAAAGACATTCTGAACCAGCTGACCGGTCGTTCAGTGCAGGTCTTCTTCGAGGTGCGCCCTCAATCGCAGAAGCAGCCGGATTCACCGGATTCTGCGCCCCTGTATGCGAATATTCCGCTCGCGGCGCCCGAAACCAAGCCGGCCGAAGTCGATCCCTCCCCCCCACCGGCAAGCCGTACGCCGACCGCGCCGCCGCGCCGCCGCGACACCGTTCAGACGCCCGCTGCGGCTGCTGCAACCCGGTCAGACGCGCCCCTTCAAAGCGGCGTGTTCAACCCCCGCTATACCTTCGACTCATTTGTAGTCGGAAACCACAACCGCCTGGCCCACGCCGCGGCCCAGTCCATCGTGGAGCAGCCCGGTCATCGCTTCAACCCCCTCTTTGTCTATGGAGGTGTCGGTTTGGGGAAGACACATCTTCTCCACGCGATCGGCCATGCCATGTCCAGGCAGGGAATGCAGGTTCTTTACTGTTCGTCCGAACAGTTCACAAATGACCTCATCAGCGCCATTCGCCAGCAGAACACCGAAGAGTATCGCAACAAGTACCGGCAGGTGGACCTGCTTCTGATCGACGATATCCAGTTTATCGGGGGCAAAGAAAGTACGCAAGAGGAGTTCTTCCACACCTTCAATCATCTCCACGCCGCCGGCCGTCAGGTTGTGATCAGCAGTGATCGACCCCCGAAGGAGATTGCGACCCTGGAAGCCCGGCTGCGCAGCCGGTTCGAAGGCGGCCTGCAGGCCGATATCTCGCAGCCGGATCTGGAGACCCGCGTCGCCATTCTGCAATCCAAGGCCCAGTCGATCGATCAGCCCGTATCGACCGACGTGCTGATGCTGATCGCAGAACGGGTGGAGAGCAACATCCGCGAGTTGGAAGGCGCGCTCAATCGCCTCATCATTCAGGCCCCCTTCCACGACAGGCAGTTGGACCGGTCCGTGGCCGAAGAAATACTGGACACCCTCGTCCCGCAGCGGCGGCCCCGCGAAGCCACCAGCGTCGTGCAGATCGTTGCCAAGCACTTCCACCTGACCACAGAGGACCTTCTCGGCCGGTCGCGCACCAAGGAGATTGCAAATGCTCGTCAACTGGCGATGTATCTCCTGCGCGAAGAGAACGGTCTGTCGCTGATCAACATCGGCGAACTTCTGGGCGGACGCGATCACAGCACTGTTCGCCACGGCGTCGAGAAAATTGCCCAGGATATCGAACGCGATGAAGGGGCTCGCAGGGAAGTTGTGGCCCTGCGGGAGAAAATATACGAGCCACCCGGCTCATGAAGACCAGGCAAAAGCAGTTGATCACGTGCAGGTGACAACCTGATTGGCAGCCGGCGAACCACTCGGCCTCCCGCCGGCCACGTACGTCAACCCCTCCCGATCAACATCCGTCTCGTCTGACCAAGTGTTACCGTAAACGTCCACCTAACGCGGCGAATAATCCTCCTCTTGGGTCCAACCCATACTGTTGTCCCTCTGAGATCTGCCCATCTGGCCCCAGAAAAAGGGCCGCCCCACTGGCAGCACTTCATCATCGGCCGTCCCTAAAATCCTTGTCAATCCTGTACATCCTGATTCAGACAACATTCTCCCAAAAAATCTGGGATGCACCCCTTTTTTTGAAGCGCTTGCATACTCCTTGCACATACAGTACACTTAAATGCAGAGTCGAATCTCTGCCACCGCGTAGCCAAGCTGCACATTTGGTTGCCATTGCTCGTTGCCCTTTGCCGGCGGTAAGGTGAAACGGCCGCCGACCCGGCCAAGCCCTGGCACGGTGGTATCAATCTTTTTTGGAACCTCTAATCGGCTCCGGGCCGGTAGAGCAGTGGAGCTTGCGATGGCGGAAACTGGTCGTCAGAAAGCATTGGATACAACCCTCGCCACTCTGAACAAACGCTATGGCGAAGGGGTCATCATGAGGCTGGGGGAGGCAACCCGGCTGGACGTGGCGTCGATCCCGACGGGGAGTCTGAGTCTGGATTTAGCTCTGGGCGTGGGGGGCATTCCGCGCGGGCGCATCATCGAGGTGTACGGGCCGGAGAGTTCGGGCAAGACGACCCTGTGTCTGCATGCGATCGCGGAATCGCAGCGGATGGGCGGGGTCTGCGGCTTTGTCGATGTGGAGCATGCGCTGGACTCGAGCTACGCACGCAAGATCGGAGTGGATGTCGAGGATCTGTACGTGTCGCAGCCGGACACAGGTGAACAGGCGCTGGAGATAGCGGAAGCGCTGGTGCGTTCGGGTGCGATGGACATCGTGGTGGTGGACAGCGTCGCCGCGCTGGTGCCGCGTGCGGAGATCGAAGGGGAGATGGGGGACAGCCACGTCGGACTGCAGGCGCGGCTGATGAGCCAGGCGCTGCGCAAGCTGGTGGGTGCAGTGAAGACGACCGACACGAGCATGATTTTCACGAACCAGCTGCGTCAGAGGATCGGGATCATGTTTGGCAATCCGGAGACGACGTCGGGCGGGATGGCGCTGAAGTTCTATGCCAGCGTGCGTTTGGATGTGCGGCGGATCCAGTCGATCAAACAGGGGAGTGACGTGATCGGGAACCGGACGCGGGTGACGGTGCGCAAGAACAAGGTGGCGGCGCCGTTCAAGGTGGCTGAGTTCGACATCATGTACAACGAAGGGGTCAGTACGCAGGGCGACCTGCTGGACCTGGGCGTTGAGTTCGACATCATCGAAAAGCGCGGCGCCTTCTACCGCTATAGCGATGACCTACTCGGACAGGGGCGTGAAGCCGCCAAGAACCACCTGCGCGACAATCCGGAGATAGCCTCACAGATCGACAGCATCATCAGGGACAGAACAGGACTCCCAGCCCGCTCCAATGGAGATGAGGTCCAGGCCTGACAAAGTTCCTGTGCAGGACGACACACCCAGTGCAGGCATTTTGCACTGAACTTATCTTTCTTGTTACTTAATGTGCAGATATGTACAGGAGTTCTCTATACAGCGAAAGATTTCAATCGTCGCACGTGTTGCCATAATTGAAAACGCTAACCACAGCGCTCTCAAGTTGGACGCGATTTTGTGCTGACACACTACCGCCAAAACCAGGACAGCACCCAAAACTCATTTATTCCGTCTTATCAGGGGATGCCCTGGGTCGCTGAAAAAACTGAACAGATAAATTGGCAGACGTTCTCCTGAACGTTGATCGCCAGTGGCGGATCGAACGTCGTAACGAGTGTTGATGTAAGACCGGCTGTTGATACGGAAATCTAGACTCACAGACAACCACCCACCGCAATCCTCCCCTATTTGCGGTGCGGGCAAGCCGATATCCAATCGGTGGTTTGTGTAATGCAACAGCAGGTGTCCATATAAAATCGCCCTCACCGAGGCGCAATGCTGTACTGATGCGTCTCTTCTGGCATGGTCTGATCTGAGAAGAGTGCTCAGGAGATGCCATGCCGGGATTTTCCAGTCGCTGTGGTCAATGGCCACGGCGATTTTTTTCGGGCCGATTATGACAGGCAAAACGATTACGGCGCTGCGTTTCCAGAAGAGAGACAAGGAACGAGTCAATCTCTTTCTGGACGGCGAATATGCCTTCCCGTTGCCGGCGGTGGAAGCCGCCCAACTGAGGATTGGCCAGCAACTCAGTGAGCAGGAGATCGAGGCGCTGAAAGCCGTCGATCTGCGCAGCCGGGGCTACAACAGGGCACTGCGTTTCCTGGCAGTGCGCCCCCGCAGCCAGGTCGAGGTGCGGCGCAATCTCCAGGCCTACCGGCCAAGGGACGGGCGCCGCCTGAGCTCTTCACAGATTGAATGGATCATCGCCAAACTGCTGGAATGGCAGTACCTCGACGACCGGGAATTCGTCCGTTTCTGGGTAGAGCAACGCAATCGATTCCGACCCGTTGCACCGCGGGCGCTGCGATACGAGTTGCGCCAAAAAGGTGTCGACGATAGCGTGGCCCAAGCAATTATCGATGAGCTGAGTGACGCGACTTCGGCCTGCGAAGCCGCTGCCCGCAGCCGTCTGTACAGATGGCGAGAGGAGACCAACCCTGCTCACTTTCGCAGGAACATGGGCAGCTTTCTGCAGCGCCGGGGATTTGACTGGGAAGTGGCCCGGGACGTGATCGAACGTATCTGGCAGGAGCTGGAAGAGGCGCGCGTCCCGTCCCACCCCGTCCAGGAATAATGGTGGTACACGTAAGCTGGATGGTATTGGCCGCTGAATAAGAGATGACCACATAAGAAGGGTTCAGGCGTATGACTGGAGGGAAGAAAGAGGTACGCCTGCATCCAACCGGCACAGCCACAGACATTTCAGGCTGTGTGCATCCAAACCAAGGGGTTCGGATATGGACTTGCTAGTCGTAGTTGTCATAGTCGTCGCTGCCTTGATTGGCGCGGCCATCGTCGGATATCTGATCTACTATGCCTATCGACGCGGGTTGACATTTGGCACACAACAAGAGAAGGAGCGGCAGGAACTCGCCGTGCAGAGCGCGGAGTCACAGGCGGCCCAGATTCTTAAAGAAGCCGAGGCAGAGGTTCAACGCCAGCAGCTGGCCCTGAGGGAGGAGGAAGTAGGAATACGGAACGAACTGGATGCCATTCGCACCCGCCAGCGCAGAGATCTGGATCGTAGTGAAAGCCGGCTGCGCAATCGTCAGGAGCAGATCGATAAACGGGTCGATCAGATCGAAAATCGCGAACGCAAGCTGAACCAGAGGGAAAGCGGTCTCGACAAACGTTCCACAGAACTGGAAGCCGCCGAACAACAGCGCAATGAAGAGCTGCAGCGCGTGGCCCATTTGACCCAGGAAGAGGCCAAAGAGATCCTCCTCCAGGAGGCGGAAAGGAATTCGCGACAGGAGCTTGCACGCACAATTCGTGAGGTCGAGGCGGAGACTCAGGAGATCGCTGAACGCCGTGCCAGGGAAATCATCACCCTGTCCGTGGAACGGATCGCCAGCGAGCACGTCACCGAATATTCAGTCAGCGCCGTCAACCTGCCATCCGATGAGATGAAGGGACGAATCATCGGGCGCCAAGGCCGAAACATTCGCGCCATCGAACAGGCGACAGGCGTCGATCTGGTTGTCGACGATACGCCGGAAGCGATCCTGATCAGCAGCTTCGACCCTGTGCGACGCGAGGTCGCGCGCATCTCTCTCAGCAAACTGGTATCCGATGGCCGTATCCATCCGGCCCGTATCGAGAAAGAGGTGGAGCGGGCCCAACAAGAGGTGAATCAGGTCATTCAGGAGGCCGGAGAGCAGGCCCTGATCGAGACCAATACCCAGGGGCTGCACAGAGAGATCCAGAGGCTGCTCGGCCGTCTGAAATTCCGCACCAGCTACGGCCAAAATCAATACTACCACGCAATTGAGACGGCCCATCTTGCGGCAGTGATCGCCGAAGAGCTACACGCAGACGTAAAGACGAGCCGTCTTGGGGGTCTGCTGCACGACCTTGGCAAGGCCGTCAGCCATGAGATCGACGGCCCGCACGCCATCGTCGGCGGTGAAATCGCAAAGCGCTACGGGCTCAATGCCAAAGTCGTCAACTGCATCGCCAGTCATCATGGCGAAGTTGAACCGGAATCGGTCGAAGCCGTCATCGTCGCGGCCGCCGACGCCATCAGCGGCGCACGGCCGGGCGCCCGCCGCGAAAGCCTTGAAGCCTATATCAAACGGGTGACCGCCCTGGAGGATATCGCCAACAGTTTTGAGGGCGTGAATCAGACCTTCGCCATTCAGGCCGGCCGCGAAATCCGGGTGATCGTGCAGCCGGATGAAGTCGACGATCTACAGGTCATCGAACTGGGGAAAAACATAGCCAGCAAGATCGAGGATAATCTGGAATATCCGGGACAGATTCGCGTTACGGTCATTCGTGAAACACGCGCTGTTGCCCATGCAACCTGACCCGCAGCCTGTCGCGGCTGCTTACATCGCCCGGCCCGGCTGACACTGCCGAACTGTCCGCTGGGGTTAGCTGGGCAAAGTGGACCCTTGCAGCATCAGTTCCCTCTCTGGCGGGGCGTCGAAACGAACTGCTCTTCTTGACCTGCCGAGCCGGCCTGCCCGCTGCGGCCTATTCCTCTCCCGCGCGCCGCTTGACGGTGCAGCCGCCGCAGGTGCCGCAGCCCCCGTCCTTTTCCTTCTTCCCCGTAATCAGCTCCGACAGCCCGAACTCGGCCAGAACGTTATTCTCAAGCAGAACCGTAACGCTTTCCTTAAGGGGATGCAGGTGACGGATCCGGCCTTTGCCCTGGTGCGTCGTCACCTCTGCCCCGACCTTTGGCATCTTCTTGTTTGCCTTCTTGTAGATCGGATCCTCATAGGAGAGGCAACAGAGCAGCCGGCCGCAGACACCGCTGATCTCGTCTTGATTCAGAGGCAACTGCTGGTTTTTCGCCTGCCGGATGCTCACTGAGGCAAACTCGCGCAGCCAGCTTGTGCAACAGAGCTGGCGGCCGCACTTGCCCACGCCGTCCAGCAACTTGGCCTCGTCGCGTACGCCAATCTGGCGCATTTCGATACGCGTGTGAAAAGTGCGGGCCAGATCGCGTACAAGCGCACGGAAATCAACCCGCTGCTCCGCGGCGAAGTAGACGGTCAGCCTGCCGCCCTCGTAGTTGTATTCACAGCGATGCACCTTGATATCCAATCGGTGCGCCTTCGCCTTCTCGCGGCAGACCGACACCGCCTCCGCCTGCTTCTCTTTCCACAGGTCCTTCTGCAAAAGGTCCCACGGCGTTGCCCGGCGAACCACCTTCTTTATATCGCCGACAATTTCGTTGCTGGGAACATCGTGTGGCGCCTGCACGATCTGCACCAGGTCCCGGCCTTTGACCGTGTCCACGATTACATAATCTTTGGGCGCCAGGTCCGTGTGGTTAACCGGGTCGAAAAAGTATATCTTCGTAACGGGCTTGAATTGAGCTCCGACTACGGTCGGCATAGTAGATTCTCCATGATCGCTGCCGTAACGGGCACTGCCCCGGCCCTCTGCCTGTGTGCTGACGCACAACTGTCAGGCGTGCGGCCGCGGCATCTGCAGCAGAAGCACGTCCAGCGCCAGCCCTGTATTGACTGTATGCCGCAGGTAACCCTCGATACGGTTTAACGTACGCAGATAGGCCTGGACATCGACGGGACGGAAGTCGCCGGCCGCATCCGCTAGAATGTCCAGCAGGTCGATGTTGGCGCACTGCTCCAGACAGCCGGCCTGGGCCAGCATCACATCCCGCCACCAACTCGTCCACAGCGCAAGCAGCGTGAACAGCCGGGTCTGGTTGCGGGCCGCAGTCAGCTTCTGTGCAAAAGCGAGGCGCGCCACCCGGCTGCTGCGGCTTAGCTCCTGCAACTCCTCAAGCCGCTCGCTCCTTTCCGCCAGCGGCTCCGGCTGGTCTAGCTGTTCAACCGCCCACCCCAGGCAGCCGTTTGCCAAACGTGCCAGCAGCGCGGCCTGCTGCGCGGACGCGCCCCAGCGTGCCTGCAGCGCGTCTTCCATGACCTGCTCCCCAAGCGGACGTAACGCCAGAACCTGGCAGCGGCTGACTATCGTGGGCAAAAGAGCCGACCGGTCCGGGGCGGTCAGGCAGAGGACCACATGTGGGGGCGGCTCCTCCAGAGTCTTCAGCAGCTTATTGGCGAAGCTGACGTGAGCTCTGTGCGCGTCCTGAATCAAAAAGACCTTGTAGCGCCCCTCCATCGGGTGCAGCAACGCCTGACGGACGATGTCCGCCGCTTGTTCAGCGCGATGAAGGCCGTTCTCCCTGTCCGGCTTTCCCTCGCGGTCCGTCGGCGGCAGCAGGATGAAATCGGGATGGCCGCCCGACTGCATGAGACGGCACGAGCGGCAGTTCGCGCATGCCCGCCCGTCGACACCTTTCTTGCAGAGAAGTGACTGGGCAAAGCTGCGGGCCAGGGTCGACTTGCCCACCTGGGCCGCGCCCACAAACAGATAGGCATGGCGCAGCCTGTCATGCCGGATACCATTCTGCAGCAGTTGTACGGCCCACCGATGGCCTACGACCGGCCCTTCAGCCACTTGTATCTCCCTGTCTCATTATGTAGCGAGATATCGCGGCATTTTATCACACTGCCATTCGGCGGACAAGCAGTCTCGAGTTTTCGGGCTGCGCCCTCTGTTACCGGCTGCGGACTCCCAGGGCTCTGAAAAAAAGGGGGGTGCATCCGCTTATGGATGCACCCCCCTTTTGTGGTCCGTCAGAAAGGTTACTTGATCTCTACGGTTGCCCCTTCGGCCTCCAGTTGGGTTTTGGCGTCTTCGGCGACGTCCTTAGCCACGCCCTGCACCACTGGCGCCGGAGCGCTCTCGACCAGCTCCTTGGCCTCTCTCAGGCCAAGGCTCGTCACCGCGCGCACGGCCTTAATGACGTTGATCTTCTTGGCGCCCATATCGGCGAGGATCACGTCAAACTCGGTCTGCTCTTCCACCTCTTCTTCGACTTCAGCCGCGCCGCCGGCCACACCGGCCACCGCCACAGATGCCGCAGCGCTCACGCCCCAGGACTCCTCAAGCATCTTCACCAGTTCAGCGGCTTCCAGAAGCGTTAGCTCGTCCAGCTGTTCCTTGATTGCATTCAGATCGGCCATCTTTCGTTTTCTCCCAATTGTCTGTTGCTGTGCGTTCCCTGTCTCGACGATACAATGTTAACTGTAGGAGAGGATTGAATCCCTCTGTTGACGCTCAGGCGGCCTCCGCCTGCGCATCAGCGTGCGCTTTGACGACCCGTGCCAGGCTGACCCCTGGCTCATTGACGACGCGGGCAAGCTGCGTGGCCGGCGCGATGATCGTCGCCAGCAGTTTGGCCAGCATCTCTTCCCGCGTGGGCAGTTCGGACAGAGCCTCGGCGCCGGCGGCATCCAGAACGTTTTGCTCCAGGATTCCGCCTTTAATCTCAATGATCTCATCCAGACCCTTAAGGCCGTCCTTTAAAGCCGTCACGCCCCTGCCGATATCTTCGCCGACAAATGCAATCGCATTCGGCCCTTCCAACAGCTCGTCCAACTCCTCCGTGAGCCCTCTGTTTTCCAATGCAAGCCGCATAAGCCGATTCTTCACGACTATATAGGACGTATCCGCCTCTTTGAGGCTGGCGCGCAGCCCGTTGATCTGCGTGACGGTGGAGCCGCGATAATCGGTGAACACGACCGCGGAAGCATTTTCCAAATATGTAGCGTACAGCGCGACGAGCTCTTCCTTCTTCTCTCGACTAAGTGCCAATGGACATTCCCCCTTTCTTCAGGATGCCTGCGGGGGCGCGGGCGAAACCGACCTGAGCCCCCTCCAATCTCCGGCGGGCGCTCCCAACAAAAACGCCCTTGCATTGCAGACAAGAGCGTAACAAGCAACTTCTGCCGTAATACGGCGGTCAGGTCACTGTGTTCAGCCCTTGGCCGGCTGCGCACCTCGGCGCATTTACTTTCGCAGCGTGAATACCGGCTGTCTACGGAACTGAATATCGTATGCGGTTGAAACGTGCCAATTCTACCTTACAGTCTCCTGCAACGGCAAACCGGGTCTATGCCGCCTTGAGCATCGAGGCCGCGTTGACATCAACGCGAACGCCCGGCCCCATCGTGCTGGTCAGCGTGACCCGCTTCAGGTAGACACCTTTGACAGCCGAAGGCCTCGCGGCCATGATCGCTTCCATCACGGAAGAGAAGTTGTCGAGAATCTGGTCGCCGCTGAAGCTCGCTTTGCCGATCGGCACATGGACGTTACTCGTCTTGTCGACGCGAAACTCCACGCGGCCCAGCCGGGTCTCCTCAATGACACGCGGCAGTTCATCCGCCTGTACAATCGTACCGGCTTTGGGGCTGGGCATCATTCCCCTCGGGCCCAGTACGCGGCCCAACCGGCCAACCACCCGCATCATGTCCGGTGTGGCCAGTACGACATCAAAATCAAGCCAGCCATCCTGGATCCGCTTGGCCAGATCTTCGCCGCCGACATGGTCGGCGCCGGCCTCCTCGGCCGCGCTGATGCCATCGGCGCCGGCAAAGACCACAATACGCACGACGCGACCGGTGCCGTGGGGAAGCGTGACCACGCCCCGCACCTGCTGGTCGGCGTGACGGGGATCGACTCCGGTGCTCAGATGCACCTCCACCGTCTCATCGAACTTGGCCGTGGCGCCGTCCCGCATCAAGTCAACGGCTTCAGCCGGCTGGTACTGTGTATTCCTGTCGATCTTGCTACGCGCTGCGTTGTAGCGCTTGCCATGTTTGGGCATAGTACACTCCTTGTGGTGCAAACGGGGCACAGGCGTGAGCCCCTCCCACCTTTGAATTAATGATCTCTGCAGGGCCGCAATCCAAACGCAGGTCCTGCCTAGTCGACAACCGTTACTCCCATGCTGCGGGCCGTTCCCCTCACCATCTGCATGGCGCTGTCTATGGGGATATTGCCCAGGTCCTTCAGTTTTACTTCGGCGATCTCCCGCACCTGCTGATTCGTAATCTCTCCCACCTTCTCCGTGTTGGGGATACCGCTGCCCTTATCGATCCCGGCCGCCTTCTTGATCAGTTCGGCCGCCGGCGGTGTCTTGGTAATGAATGTAAACGACTGGTCCTGGAAAATCGTGATCTCGACTGGAACGACCTGTCCCATCTGACTCTGTGTACGCGCATTATACTCCTTGCAGAAGCCCATAATGTTGACACCGTGCGGGCCCAGCGCCGTGCCTACCGGGGGGGCAGGGTTGGCCTTGCCGGCGGGAATCTGCAACTTGACAACTGCTTTGACTTTCTTCGCCATCTCGCCTGCTTCTCCTTATTACGAATCCCGTTCCAATTGGAGGAAGTCCACCTCCACCGGCGTCTCCCGGTTGAAGAAACTTACCATGACCCGCGCCTTGCCCTTCTCCGGCTCCAGCGTATCGACGACGCCCGTGAATTCAGCAAACGGGCCCTCGATAATGCGGACGCGCTCTCCCACGTCGAAGCTGACTTTGACGCGCGGTTCGTCCGATTCGATGCGGCTCATGATGTGATTCACTTCGTCCTGGCTCAATGGGCTGGGCTTGTTTCCCATGCCGACAAAACTGGTTACGCCCGGCGTATTGCGCACCACATACCAGCTGTCCTCATCCATAATCATCTCGATGAGAATATAGCCGGGGAAGACCTGGCGCTCTACCTCACGGCGGATGCCTTCCTTGATCTCGATTTCGGTTTCAGTAGGCACAACAATCTGCAGGATCCGGTCGGTCATGTTCATCGATTCCGCCCGGTGTTCCAGGTTTTTCTTTACCTTGTTCTCCTTGCCCGAATAGCTGTGCACCACATACCACTCCGGTTTCGGGCCAGCCAACTCCTCTTCAGTGGCTGCGGACGCCTCATTCTCTACCAGCGCAGAAACATCCTCGTCTTCCTGTAGTTCAGCGTCGACGTCTGCATTCGTTATGTCGCCCACAAATTCCTCCTTGCGCGTCACATCCAGAACCGGCTCTTCCTCTACAGAAGAACGCGGCTGCGCCACAGATGCTGCCTAAAATACCTGAAGAAAAAGTGTCACCAGGTAACTGAAAAACGAGTCTACCGCAAACAGCACAAGCGCGGCAATTGTGGTGACAATCAGCACAACGATGGTCAGGCGGGTACCTTCCTCGCGCGTCGGCCAGGTGACCTTGCCAATCTCGGCGCGGGTCTCCTTGAAGTACCGCACAATTGCGTTATCAGACCTTTGAACAGTTGTTGACCGGCTCACGATTGACTCCGTTTGGTGAGTGAACACAAGAGTATGTTCACTGCGCACCAGATCGTACTCCCTCACTGACCAGCAGGCGGCGCTATCGATCTTGTCAGGCGGAAAATGACCACCGCGCGGCTGCCGGTGGTCATTCTCTGACAGGCGAGGCAGGACTTGAACCCGCAACCTGCGGTTTTGGAGACCGCCGCTCTGCCAATTGAGCTACTCGCCTAAGATGTCCGCAAGCGTTGATCTCTTACGGACAGTTTCAACTTACCCAAAAGGTTACTCGATGATCTCGGTAATCGCGCCTGCGGCGACGGTGCGGCCGCCTTCGCGGATGG
>VXOE01000306.1 GCA_009840225.1 Caldilineaceae bacterium SB0662_bin_25
GGGGGGGGGGGGGCGCGTTCCGCCCCCCCGGTGGGGGGGGGCCCCCCCCCCCCCCACGCCCCCCCTAATGCCTACCCGACCGGGTGTCGATATTGGTGACAGGTGCCCAATCGAAGGAGTTTCCCCAACCACGTCCCGCCAGTCCCCGAGCCAATCTCACTCAGACAAAACTGCGGCACTCTCTCCTCGCCTTTGTGCCTGCCCTTTGCCCTGCTAAGAGCCGGCGCACAATATCGCCCACCGCCGCCGCGCATGCCCCACCTGACCCCATTCGCCCCGAAACCGGGACGCACCCGAAATCGAAATTCAGGGCAAGATCGACTATGCGTTGTACATCTCCAGATGCCGCGCCGCGATCACTTCCCAACTGAACTGGCGGGCCGCCTTACGGGCATTGACACGCAGCTTCTCCGCCAGCCGCGGGTCCCCGGCGATGCGACTCACCGCTTCCGCCGCCGCCGCCGGATCTCTGGGCGGAACAAGAATCAGGTCCGAATCTGCCCTCAGTTCCGGCGTCGGATCTAGCGGACGCGTTGTCACGATCGCACAGCCGTTGGCCAGCGCCGCCGTCAGCGTGCTGCGCCGCATACTCATCCCATCCTCATACGGCATCACCAACACGTCGATCGCGTTGAAGTCCGCCGCAACCTCGGCATCCGACTGGTGTCCCGTCCACTGCACGCGATTCTCCAGTCCTTGTTCGCCAATGGAAGCCTCGACCCGCTGCAGATACCTGAAGTTCGTCTCGTCGCTGGCCCCCACACATTCGCCGATCATCAGCAGATGCACATCCCGTCCTTCACCGGCCAGCGCCGCCAGCGTCTCGATCAGTGTCAGCCCGCCTTTGCTGGCGTTAAGAAAACCGAAGTAGCCCAGCACAAGCTGCCCGCTGCCGTAGCCGCGCGCCGCCCGCCTCTGGATTCGCTCCTCCGCCGAGAACCGCCGGCTCTTGATGTCATTACCGATCGGAATCCGGTGAAGCTGGCCGCGCTGCACCTGCCCTTGCACCGCTTCCCAGTCGCTCTGATTCGTGACCACCACCGCATCCGCAACGCGCAACGGCAGCCGCGTAACCCAGTTCCGCAACCGCGAGCCTGCCTTGGGAAAGAGATAGGGGATGCGCAGATCGTGATATGTCCAGGCGGCGCGCAGCCCATGTCGCCGCAGGAAATACGGCAAAGCGTTGATAGCCGGATGCATTCTGTAAGCGGCCGTCTGGTACTGAACATGCACCCACTCAGCGCCGACCGCGCGGGCACGGGCAGGAAGTTCGGACAGGATCCCCCAGCCCCAACTGCGGCGCCCCGGAAGTACCCGAACCGCATCCGACTCCTCCGACGCCGTCACCTGCTCGTCGGTCAGGACGGCGACCTGCGCGCCCTGCGCCTGCAGAGCCCCAGCCAGCTCTGCCGTAAACCTGCCAACCCCACCAACCATCGGCGGATATTCACCCGTTACGAACAACACCTTCGGATGCTCTGCCGCCACTCTGTTCAAGCTCCCCTACCTATTCTGCCATCGAGTTATTCGGGTATCCGCTCCTGCAGGGCGGCCAGCAGTTCCTCCTGGCGCGCCACTGCCGGCAAAAACTGCGTGCGCGGTACATCCATTTCTACGATACCCTCGGCAGAAACGGGCCAGTAAACAAGGCTCACTCCGGGCATGAAGCGGCCCGCCTCTTCACACGTAATCATCTGGCGGAACTTAATCTGCATGGTTGCCTGCATCGGGCCGCGCACAGTCACGCCGTCTGCGGTCAACTCCATCCGCATCAGCGCCCAGCGTACGTGGATGAGGGCAAACGCGATCGCCCCCAGTAGAAAGAACAGGGAAGGCAGGCTGAATCCGTTCAGGATCTCCCGCAGGAAAAGTAGCGCCACCGCCGCGCCGCCCGCGGCGAAAAGGCGGTATGTCGTTCGGGGAAGGTAGACCGGGGTGTCAGTCATCGGACCGATGGCTGATGGTGTGTGCACTACGCCAGCGGCTACTCACTGCGGTCGGGTTGCTGCGCGCGGCTGCTGACGAGCAGCATCGCGAACGCCACCACCGAGAGAACGCCGGCGCCATACACGATCGCGCGAATGACCTGGCTCTCCCACAGTGTCGGCGCAAAACCGGCAAACCCGCCCAGAATCCCGGCCAGAGGAACCGTCGCAATCAAAACGAAATGGAGCATCATGTACGCGGGTGAGGGACGCGGAAAACCTTCACGCGTGAGGAACTTCATCATCATGTAGATCGCGCCCAGCGGATAGAGCACGCCCACCAGCAGAAGAGCGGCCGAGCCAGCCTTGTACAGAATGTCCATGCTTTTCGCGGATGTAAGTCAGGCCGTCTGCTCGCCTGCCATCATCAGCCCGATCTCCTCGCGCGTGGCCGCGCCGATATCGACGACGCCCATCACCCGCCCACCGTTGAGAACGGCGACGCGGTCGGCCAGGCTGAACAACTCGTCCAGGTCCTCGCTGATCAGCAGCACCGCCACCCCTGCCGCCTGCTGCTCCAACAGCCTCTGGCGCACCGCCTCCGTCGCGCCCACGTCCAGCCCCTGTGTCGGATGGGCCGCGATGATCAGCTTCGGGTCCGTCGTCAGTTCGCGGGCCAGTATCAGCTTCTGCAGATTGCCGCCGGAGAGCGCACCTGCATTGGTGGTGATACCGGGCGTGTCCACGTTAAACTCGTCAACCAGCTTCGTGCTCATTTTGTCCAGGCCGTCGCGATCCAGGAACGGGCCCGGCCTGTCCCGGTAGTGTTTGAGCGCGATATTGTCGGCCACGTTCATCGAGCCGACCGAACCCACGTGGATGCGGCTTTCCGGCACGTGGGCGATGCCGGCGTCGATGATGGCGCGCGGCGTCCGGTTGGTCAACTCCTGCCCCAGCAGCGTGAAACGCCCGCTGGTCGCCCGCCGCAACCCGGTCAGCAACTCGGCCAGCTCCTTCTGCCCGTTGCCGGCAACACCGGCTATGCCAAGGATCTCACCCCTGCGAATCTGTAACGAAACATCCCGCAGCGCAGGCAAGCGCTTATCGTTCAAGCAGCAGATCTCTTCGACCTCCAGACAGACTTCGCCGAACTCCTGCTCCTCCTTGTCAATGCGAAAAATGACCGACCGCCCCACCATCAGCTCGGCCAGATGCGCCGCACTGGTCTCGCTGGTCACGTCCTCGCTGGCCACCACCTGCCCCTGGCGCAGCACCGTCACGCGGTCGGCAAAACGGGTCACCTCGTCCAGCTTGTGGCTGATGAAGATGATCGTCTTGCCCTCCTGTACCATGCGCTGCATCGTCTGGCCCAGCGCGTCAGCCTCCTGCGGCGTCAATACGGCAGTTGGTTCATCGAGGATCAGGATATCCGCACCGCGGTACAGCGCCTTAAGGATCTCGATCCGCTGCTGCTCGCCGACACTCAACTGCCAGACGAACGCCTCCGGGTCCACGTGCAGATCATACTGCTCGCTCACATCCGCAATCCGCCGCTGCACCCGCTGCATGTCCAGCCGCAGCGGCTTGAAGCGACCCTGCTCGCCGGGCTCGCAATAGGGATCGTCCAGCCCCAGAATGATGTTCTCAGCCACCGTCTGGTTCATCACCAGCTTGAAATGCTGGTGGACCATGGCGATGCCCAGGTCGAAAGCAGTCTTCGGCGAGTCGACATGCACAGAACGCCCGTGCACCAGCACATGGCCCTCTTCCGGCAGATACAACCCCGCCAGAATATTCATCAACGTCGACTTACCGGCGCCGTTTTCGCCCAGCAGGGCGTGGATCTCACCCTTATTGACCGTCAGGTCGACGCTGTCGTTTGCCAGGACCCCGGGAAACCTCTTGGTGATTTCCCGCATTTCCACGGCGAGAGCTACATTGTTCGTCATAGGCGATGGAGTTTGACAATGTGAGTCGACGTCTATGAAGGAATGAAGTCAGAGAGTGGCGAACTTGACCCCACTCTCTGACACACCAGTCTCGACCTGCTTTCTACCCCTTCTCTACTGCGGGATCTCGCCGGTAACACCTGCGACCAGCCAGTCAAAACTGAGAAGGGCGGGGTCGTCCATACATTCTCCCTCGGCGACACGTTCGGCACCGGTGTTATCGCTGATCGGGCCGCAGAAGAACTGAAAACTGCCGTCAAGAATGGCTTCCTTGGCCTCTTCGACCGCTATCTGTACAACTGCCGGCACATATTCAGCCACCGGTGCAAGATCTAACACACCGTCTTCCATGCCCCACCAGATCGGTTCATTGGTCCACGTCCCGGCAGCCACGTCGCGCACCTTCTTCTCATAGATGACCTGCCAGTTCCAGATCGGTGCCGTCAGCAATGCCTGTGGCGCGATCTCCGGGTTGACCACGTTGTAGCCGATCGCATAGACGCCCTGCTCCTCGGCAAGTTTATCCGGCTCGACACTGTCGCTTTCTCGCGCCACAACATCCGCGCCCGCATCAATGAGCGCCTGAGCGGCTTCGCGTTCAGCAGGAGGATCAAACCAGGCAAAGATCCATATCGGCCGAACCTCTACAAGAGGATTAATGGATTGGGCGCCCAGCGCGAAAGCATTCAGATTTCGCACCACTTCCGGAATCGGGTAAGGCGCAATGTAGCCGATGATATTGGATTGTGTCATCGCACCGGCAACCATTCCGGACAGGTACCAGCCCTGGTAACCGCGGCCGTCGTATATGCCCACATTCTCAGCCGTCTTGTATCCGGTGGCATGCTCAAACTTTACGTCCGGAAATCCCGCCGCGACTTCGATGACACTGTCCATATAGCCGAAACTGGTGGCAAAGATCAGGTCATAGCCCTGGGACGCATAGCTCTGCAGCACCCGCGCCGCGTCAGGTCCTTCCGCGACGAGCTCGCTGTATGCCGTCTCCACGCCCAGCTCTTCCAGCGCCAACCGGCCCTGATCGTGCGCATAGCTCCAACCGAGATCGCCCACCGGGCCGACGTAGACAAATGCAACCTTTACCGACTCAATCGTACCAGCGGGAGCTGCCGCCTCTTCAGCCGCAGGCATTTCGCCGATCTGCTGACAAGCTCCCATCACCAGGGTCAGAATCAGCAGAACCCCAACCAGCTTCTCCGAATGTCGAATCCTCATGAAACCATACCCCCTTTCACTTCCATTTCAGATGGACCCAAACCATCTTGCTGCCAAGTGACGCGGTAAACAGATTGCTCCTCTCTTTGTGCCTGCACTGTAAGAGAGGAGCAATCTTTGAGGATCACAATCGATTTAATTCAGACCTCGACCTTCTCCAGGAAGGGGGCCTGAATCCAAAACGGTACTTCACACGATTCAACTGCAGTTTACCCCCGGGCTAGTTCCCAAGCGGCGAGGCCTCACCCGGCGCCTCGCCGACAACGCCTTCCACAAACCAGTCCATGCCCAGCATCTGGCCGTCGTCCATGCACTGGCCGTCATCCAGGAACTGCACACCATTCTGGCCGTTCATCGCCCCGCAGAACACGTCCGTTTCACCGGATATGATCATCGCCTGCTTTTCGGCGACCATCGCGGCGACGTCTTCAGGAACCGACGGGCTCATATCTGCCAAACCAACGATCCCGTCGTCCATGCCGCCCCAATACTGCTCAGTTACCCAGTTGTGATCGCGCGCCTGCTCCGCGAACTTCAGGAATGCCGGCCCCCAGTTCCAGACCGGACCGGTGAGAACGGAGTCACCCACGAATACACGCATGTCGCTGTTATACCCGATACTCGTTCCGCCGCGCTCGGCCGCGGCCTTCTGCGGCTCAGTCGTGTCCTGGTGCTGGGCGATGATGTCTGCGCCCTGGTCCAGCAGCGCTTCAGCTGCTTCCTTCTCTTCCGGCGGGCCAAACCACGTGTTCGTCCACACGACCCGCACCTCGGCGTCCGGATTTGCCTCGCGCACACCCAACGTGAAGGCGTTGATTCCACGGATCACCTCAGGAATCGGGAATGCAGCCACGTAGCCGATGATGTTGCTTTCGGTCATGCTGCCCGCCACCAGGCCGCTCAGATAGCGCGGCTGGTACATGCGGCCGAAGAGCGTGCTCATGTTGTCCGCCGTCTTGAAGCCGGATACATGCACAAAATACTGATCCGGGAACTCCTGGGCCACCGTCAGAGTCGGGTCCATGTAGCCGAAGCTGGTGGTGATGACCAGGTTATAGCCCTTCTGGGCGAAGTCGCGAATCACGCGCTCTGCGTCCGGGCCTTCCGGCACGTTCTCAATAAAGGCCGTCTCCGCGCCGCCTTCAAGGTTCTCTTCCAGGTATAGCCGCCCCTGATCATGCGCATACGTCCAGCCGAGGTCGCCGATCGGCGCGACATAGACGAAGGCGACCTGCAACGGCATAGCCATGTCGTCATCGCCTGCCATCTCTTCTTCCATGGGCGCCTCGGTAACCGGCTGGCAGGCCGCAATCAGCAGCGCCAAGATGACCATGACACCCACTACTGTCCACGATTGTCGGATTCTCATGAAACGTTCTCCTTTGAATCAAATGGGTCCGCTGGATGATGTCTGACTTGTAGGCCGCCCGTCGCCAGGCGGCTGAAAAGCCGGAGTCAGCAGCAGGGGAACTGCGTGTCTGGGGAATTGACAGATTTCCGGTTACTGGCTTGGACAATGATCATTGAGCCAAGATGAGGCAATGGTATCGCAAAGACTGCCAAAACTCAACTACGGAAACAGCGCGATACTGCACATCGGCTACCCGTTAGGCATTCATGCGCGCCCATCGGTATAATTTCATAGAAGACTGTGGCAACCTGCCGGTGACCTGCGATTGACGACCGGCCCCCGGCCACCGAAAATATACCAGAGGTCCAAACTTCATGACAGAATATCAGATTACTTTCTGGCGGGAGTTCCCGTCAATGGTGGTAGCCCGCGAGGGCCGTAGCAACCGGCACAAAGTCCAATTGCCGGCCCGCTTTCAGGTCGCGATCGACGAAGCCGCAATGCGCGCCGGCGCCACCGGCACCGATGAATATCTGGACGGCTGGCTGCGTACAGACTGGCAGGAGCAGGCGGGGGATCCTCAGGAAGTGGCTCAAACCGTCGCCGCACAGCTCGAAGCCGACTATCCCCCCCAACGAATACGCAAGCTCCTATCCTCGATTACACCCGACTCTTCCTCCGGCGGATGGCTGACGCCGCGCCCCCATCCGGTCATCGAGCGCCTGCACCGGCACAACGGCCCCCTGCTTGGCGACGGCGCCATGGCAACGATGCTGCAGGACGTCGGCCTCACCGGCGGCGCCGCGCCCGAACTGTGGAATGTGGAGAACCCTGACGCCGTGGAGGCGGTCTATCGCGGCTACGTCGAGGCCGGCTCCCACATCATTACCACCAACACCTTCGGCGGCACCTCCGCCCGGCTCAAAATGCATAACCTGGAAGACAGACTGGCTGAACTGAACGCGGCCGGTGTGCGGTTGGCGCGCAAAGTCGCCGACGAGACCGGCGATGTGCTGGTGGGGGCATCGGTCGGCCCGACTGGCGAACTGCTCGATCCCCTCGGCGTGATGACCATGGACGAGGCCACGGAACTCTTCGCCGAACAGGTCGCTGTCATGGCCGAAGCCGGCGCCGACTTCATCCTCACTGAGACGATGAGCGATCTGCAGGAGGTCGAGGCCGCCGTGCGCGCCGTCGATCAAGCGACCGACCTGCCCATCGTCTCCATGCTCACTTTCGACACCAACCTGCACACCATGATGGGCGTCAGCCCCAAACAGGCCGTGGAAACAATGGCCAGCTGGGGCGTTCAGGTAATCGGCGCCAACTGCGGCAACGGCCCCGACGAGATCCATACTGTGATGACCGAGATGGTTGCGAACCGCCCCCCTGGCGTAGTGCTGTACGCCCAGAGCAACGCGGGCCTGCCGGTTCTGCAGGGAGACGATGTAATCTACGACGGCACACCGGAAGTCATGGCCGACTACGCCCGCCAGATGAAGTCCCTCGGCGTAGACGTAATCGCCGGCTGCTGCGGCACCACCCCGACCCACCTGCGTGCAATGCGCGAGGCACTGGAGTAGGAAAGGAGTGGACCAGACGCGCATCATCTTTTCGTCAGGCGGTAGGAGTGTGTCGCTGTGCTTCTTTCCACGGTACGGGATGGACATTGAGGCGCTGTGGGGACCGGTGTGTCGAATAGGCGCCCGCCGGCACAGCGGGCGTATCCCGAATTATTGTCCGCCAAGTAGAGTTGAATCATTGACCAGGCTGGATTCAACGCTCGTCAGACGAGTCTCGCAAAAAATCTGGGATGCACCCGGCACAGCGGCCGACATGAATTCATCACGACAATAGGGTATACTACCGGCTGCAAATGCGACGATGCGCTTTAAATTCGACCTCAACAAGAGCCGGCGGCTCAGAGAAAATCGAAAAAGGGGGATCGGATTTGAAGAGGCACAAGAAATCTTTTCCCTCCCATACTATGAAGACAGCAGATCGGATGCCCCGATGCAATTCCGCGTAATCGGTTGGGTGAATGAGCAACTGTATTCCCTCATTTACGAAGTGAGAGAAGACGCAGTTGGGGAGTATTACCACTTGGTGACGCTGTGGAAATCGACGAGAGAGGAGCAGCGGCTATATGAAGAGTTCAATTAACCGTCCGACAGCGGATGAAATTGCAGATATGGCTGACAGCGGTCGCGACATATCTGAGTTTTTTACCAATCAGGGGACGATGAAGCAACCGTTGACGCGCGTCAACGTCGATTTCACACCGGATTTGCTACGGGAACTCGATCAGTTGGCCGCCGAGTTGTGTGTCAGTCGCCAGGCGGCCATTGAACTGTGCTTGCGGCAGGCTATGGACCAACATCTTCTGGCGAATCGCCGCGAACCATGACAAAAAAGTGCCGTTGACCGATAAACAACGGGTCGACCTTCAATCTCTTCAGGTGATGCCTGACGACCAAATTGGTACAACCGACATCCCAGAGATTCTCGACTGGTCTGGTGCCCAACGCGGCGTCCTCAATCGGCCCGTCAAGCAGCAGATCACGCTGCGCCTGGATGCGGATTTCATTTCATGGTTCAAAGCCCACGCGCAGGGCGGCCGCGGATACCAGACCGACATCAATCGGGCACTGCGCGAGCACGTCATACGTTGTGATAGGGGTTCCACGTCTTGACGGACCGAGAGAACGGTGAGGCTGGCGAACGCCATTCGGATATGCTCAGCGGGGTCTCGGTGTTTCGAGGTACGCACTTGTCCGTCCCCACCCTGCGGCAGCCGGACGCTTGCAGTGGTTCCGCTGAAGTCTCCGAGAAGGCGGAGTATTGAATCCGGCCTGAGAACCTGAATATCTCGCTGATTCTTTGCGAGGTCCAAATGCCAGACATTCTTTGACAGTTGTTTGACGGTTGTTAGACTGGAAAGACCAGAATAGCCGCAACTGACCGGCCTTAACGCCAATTCAGAGGGATGTGAAGCAGAGAATTTCTTTGACTGTTGTTTGACGGTTGTTTGACTGGATAGCCGAAATAACCACAAATCGCGGCCTTTCTTTCCTTCAGGATTCCAATTTCAGGGCGAAGCGAATCAACGTGAAAATCGGCATAATAGCCTGCGGCGCCATCGTGCGCGAACTGGTCGCCATCGCCAACAAGCGCGGCTGGGACTACGAGCTGACCGCCGTCCCCGCCCAGCTCCATAACCGCCCCGAACGCATCGCCCCCGCCGTCGCGAAAAAGCTCGACGCCTGGGCAGGTCGCTTCGATCGCATTCTCATCGGCTATGCCGACTGCGGCACCGTCGGCGCCCTCGATGCTCTGCTCGCCCGCTACCCTCACGCCGTCCGCATCCCCGGTCCCCACTGCTACGAGTTCTACGGCGGCGAGCTCTTCGAACAACAGGCCGAACGGCAGCCCGGCACCTTCTATCTGACCGATTTTCTCGCCCACCACTACCAAGGCCTTGTTATCGAATCACTGGGCCTCGACCGCCACCCTGAACTCCGTGACACCTTCTTCGGCAACTACGAGGAGCTGCTCTACCTTCGCCAGCTGCCGGACCAGGACGAGAGCGAACGCGCAAGGGAGGCGGCCGCCAGACTGGGGCTTGCCTACAAGGAGGCCGATTCCGGATTGGACGTCTTGGAGGAACGCCTGGTGGACCTGATCGAAAGCGAAAACCGCTGACCACCGCCCACCATGCGCCGAGTCCTCTTTCTCTTTCTTGACGGCGTCGGCTTGGGGCGCGATGATCCGGAAGTTAACCCGCTCGCCGCAGCCGCTCTGCCGACTTTTTCCGCGCTCTTCGACGGCCGTCCGCTCACCGCTTCCACCGGACGATTCAGCCACGGCGACGCCCATCTGATCCCGACCGACGCCCACTTGGGCGTACCGGGCCGCCCCCAAAGCGCCACCGGCCAGACCGCTATCCTGACCGGCATCAACGCACCGGCCCGCCTGGGCGAACACTACGGTCCGCGACCGGACCAGCGCGTGCGCGACATCATCGACGAGGCCGGAATCTTCGCCCGGCTCCACGCGGCCGGTCATGCGACCGCATACGTCAATGCCTACCCCCAAGGCTATTTTGACGCCGTCAAGCGGGGCAAACGCCTGTTGAGCGCAGTCCCCTACGCAGCAAAAAGCGGCGGTCTCCAACTGCGGACATGGAGAGAGATGGTAGCGCAGCAGGCCCTGTCCTCCAACTTCACTGGCCAGGGCTGGCGCACGCAGCTGGGTTATCCCGATGTGCCGCTCTACTCGCCGCAGGAGGCGGGCGCACAGTTCTGGCGCCTCGCCCAGCCCGTGCGTTTCGCCTTTTTCGAGCACTGGCAGACCGACTTCCTGGGCCACTACCGCGACCTGCGCGGGGCCATCGAGGACTTCGAACATATCGACGGCTTCCTCGCCGGCCTGCTGGATGTCATGGACTGGCAGGAGACCCTCCTGATAGTCGCCAGCGATCACGGCAACGTGGAGGACTGCACGATCCGCAAGCATACCGAAAACCAGGCCTTGACCGTTCTCGTCGGCGGGCGTGCCGCGGCCTATGCCCGGCGCGTTCAGCGGCTGGATAATTTCGCCGATATCGTCGCCGACTTTCTGGATGAAAGGGACATAGTCGGCGGCCACTGACAAGCCCCCGAGTGACCAAATACCAACCAGCGTTCTGACAGATCGTCCAATATCCAACTGCCTGTACCATTTACCAGCCTTTGCAAAGCATCAAAACCACAGATTGGAGAAATTATGGAACTGCTGCCATTTGCCAACCCCGGCCGCTTCTGGAAAGGGAACCTTCACACCCACTCGACCCGCTCCGACGGAACGCAACCGCCTCAGGAGGTCTGCCGGCTCTACGAACAGGGCGGTTACGACTTTATCGCCCTGACCGATCACTTCCTGGAACAGTACGGCTTTCCCATCACCGATACGCAGCCGTACCGTTCAGCCGGGTTCACGACCATCATCGGCGCAGAACTGCACAGCGGAGCCATTGAAAACGGCTCGGTCTGGCATATCGTGGCCGCCGGCCTGCCCTTCGACTTTGCCCCCCCGTCTGCTGGGGAAAGCGGCGCCCAGCTCGCGGCCAGGGCCATGCAGGCCGGCGCCTTCGTCGGCATCGCCCATCCCCATTGGTACTCGCTTACCGCAGCCGATGTCGACGCTTTGGGTCCGGCGCACGCGGTCGAGGTCTACAACGGCATTGCCGCAGACGCCAACGACCGCGCCGAAAGCTGGCACATCATGGACGTACTTTCGGACAGGCGCCAGCGCTACTTCGCCTACGCCGCCGACGATGCCCATCTCACCGACAACTACAAGGACTTCCGCCGCGGCTGGGTGCAGGTGAAAGCCGAGGAACTGTCGCCGGAAGCCCTGCTCACGGCCTTGAAGGCGGGCGCATTCTACTCCAGCACCGGCCCCGAAATCTATGACATCAGCCTCGCCCCGGGAGAGCGGCTAACCGTCCACTGCTCGCCCGCTGAACGCGTCTTTCTGACCGGTGTCGGCAGCGCCGCTCAGCGCGCTTGGGGCAACGGTCTCACAAGCGCCGAATTCGACCTGTCCGAGTGGGACAGCCACTACTGCCGGGTGACCGTGCGGGACCAGTGGGGCGGAAAAGCGTGGTCGAACCCGATCTGGTTGGAAGAATGAGCGGCAATTCGGATTCGGCCGATCTGCAGGTCGATGTGCTCTGTCTGGGCATCGCCTGCTACGATCTGATTTTCTCGGTCGACCGGCACATCGACGCCGATGAAAAGATGAAAGCGTCCGAGCTGACCGCCTGCGGCGGAGGCATCGCCGCAAATGCGTCCATGACTGTCGCCCGACTTGGATACTCAGTAGCCTTCGCCGGCTATCTGGGCCGCGATATGTACGGCGACAAACATCTCGACGAACTCAACGCCGCCGGCGTCAACACGGCTCTTGTCGTCCGCGGCGAATGGCCGACTTCCCTGTCCGCCATCCTCGTCAAACCGGACGGCTCCCGTGCGCTCGTCAATTACGGCCTTGGCAGAGAAATGCCGGGCGAGGAGGAATTCCATCTCGAAGACTGCCGCCCGCGCGCGGTTCTGGTGGACGGACATTACCATGAGGCAGCCGCGCCCCTGGTCGCCCACGCCCGCGCCGCTGGCATCCCCACCGTCCTCGATGGCGATACCCTTCATCCCGGCTCGAAAACGCTGATGGAAATGGTGGAATTCCTGGTGGTCTCAGAGCACTTTGCCCGGCAGTTCAGCCGCCAGGACGACGTGGAGGAGGCCCTGACGCAACTGAGCTGCTGCGCGCCCTCGACAATCATCACTCTCGGCGAACGCGGACTGTGCTGGCGCAACCGTGCAGACAGCCGCTATGGCGCCAGCGCCGGCAGCTACCCGGCCTTTGCAATCACGGCAGAGGACACCACCGGCGCCGGCGACGCCTTCCATGGCGCCTTCGCCGCCGGCCTTTCACAGGGAATGGCATGGGAGGAACTACTGCGTTTCGCCTCGGCGGTCGGCGCGCTCTGCTGTACCAAAAAAGGCGCCCGCCTCGGCATCCCAACCGGCTCAGAAGTGGCCGTGTTTCTGGCGCGAAATTGACCAACGCCAGTGGTGTGAAGCAAGCGATAACTGACCCAAATCGGTCGCCGCCTGTCTGCTCTGCCCGACATACTTCATTGCACGTTTTCCGTCAATTTTTGAGCTTGTAAACGATTTAGTTTTCTTGTATTGTATGGTATGTTAGTAGTAGGGTATGGTAGTATCCGAATGAGGCATCGCCGACCAATGGCGGCGGCGACAAAAAAGGGGACGGTTCGACAACCGTCCATTTTATTCGTACCTTTTCCCGCTAAAGGCCCGATCGATTAGGATCGGCGAGTCAAGCTCGGCGCACAGCCGTCGAACAGCAGGACAACTGTTAGAGCATCCCATCCATCATGGTTTCGGGAGGACAGATAATGACGGTAACGGCTCCTGAGCGGCAGTTCGACGATGGCCTTACCGACAGATTCCCGCCGGATCTCTATGAACCGACAGGGGTAGTCACCGGTGTAGACGGCTTTGACGCTGTCTCCGACGCCCACGTTGCGCAGTTCCACGAACAGGGCTTTCTGATTGTCGAGAACGCCTTCACCGCGCACGAAGTGCAGGTGGCGTTGGACGGTCTGTTTCATCTCTTGTCAGGTGAAGTGGAGGAGTTCAACGGCGTCCAGTACGAGCGGGCTTCCGCTGACGTAGCGGTTGAGGAGATGCCGCTTGAAGAGAAGCAGGACTACGTTCGCAAATTCATGAGCTTCGTTGACTACGACGAGCGCCTCAACGAGCTCGCGCATCACCCTCTCCTGCTGGCCCTTGTGGAACGCCTCATCGGCGATTCGCCCGTGCTGTTCCAGAGTATGGCGCTGCTCAAGCCGCCCCGCCTCGGTCGCGACAAGCCCTGGCACCAGGACGCCGCCTACTTCCAGATCGAACTTGACGCTAAAGTTGTGGGCTGCTGGATCGCGCTGGACGAGGCCACGATCGAGAACGGCTGCATGGTCATTGCCCCGGGCAGCCATCTCAAAGGTCCCGTCGTTCATTTTCGCAGGCGGGACTGGCAGATCTGTGACACCGACGTGGACAACAGTGGGGCGATGGCCGTACCGCTGAAGCCCGGCGGTCTCCTGATCTTCCAGAGTTTGCTCCACCACGGCACGCCACCCAACCAAACCGGGTCGCGCCGCCGCGCGCTGCAGTTCCACTATAGGCCGCAAAGCGCGCCCCTCACCAGCCAGGAGGAAAGACTGGCGATTTTTGGCGGTGAAGGGTTAGGGGCAGAGTGTTGAGTTAACCTAAAGCGGGAAGGCGTGGGAGTCGAACCCACCGCAGCCGGCTCTGCGCCACCTGCCACTGATTTTGAAGACCAGGGCGTCCACCGGGACACATCCCCTCCCGCTGGTTATTGTATCGATTGAACTGCGCGCGGTCAAGTGAAGCGGCCGCGTTTTATATCAGGGTCCCACACGCTGGGCACGCAAGTCTGTTTTCCCCGATTCAGCTTGCCATAGGCTTTGGCATTCGATCCAGAACGGGTTCTGGTCTCTGGTCACTCTACTCGACTCGAAAATGCGTCGTGACCGCAGACCAACTTTTGGCGACCTATTGATCGCCAGGATTTATCAATAAACTTATACTTGACATCCAACACCCAACGCTGAAAGCGGTCTGGATAGAATAGAATGCACCTGGCTTGCCCCGAATGCGGCGCACCGGTTGAGGTTACCCCGTCGTTCGCGAACTGCCCTGCCTGTAACGCAAATGTCGCCTCACACTATACGCCCGCCGAAATGACGCGGACGATATATCATCGCGCCCTCGAACATTACTCGATGGGAAATGAAGTGGCCGCGTTGGAGGGGATCGACCAGGGCATCTCTCTCTTGGAGGCGCCCGAACTGCACCTGCTGGCGGCTCTCATCTATCGCAAACGCGGCGAATTCAAGGAAATGCGGGAGCACGTGGCCGCTATCCCCGCCGATGACATCCTGCGCAGCGAAGGCGAATGGCTGCTGCGCTCGCACCAGGAGCAGCTCCAGCTGGGTCGGCGTGAAGAGGCCCGCCGACGCGGCCGCGCCAAGGGCACCCAGCTCGCGGTGGGCAAAGCCAGCCGCCAATTCAGCACAGAATATTACCCCGCTCCACTCGACAAGAAACAGGTCGCAACCAAGGCCGTCGCCAAAATAGGCCGCAACCGTCTTCCCTGGGCGATTCCCATCGCTATCGTGCTGCTGGCTGCTATCTTCTTCTCGCGCGGCTCGGGCGACTCTATCCTCACGGCGTTGCAACAGCTGCGCACGATACCGGACCGGCTGACCTCCATCTACGCCTCCTTTACCAGCGACGACTCAGCTGCCGTGCCCAGCACAGACGAAGAGTCCGCAACCGGCTCGCAGGTCAGCACAGGCGCCCAGATAAACACCGCCGCCGTCGAAGAGGCGCCGACGCCCGTGCAGGCCTCTGCCGCACCCCCAACGCCCGAGACGCTGCCGACGGCTGCACCGACCCAATCTGTGCCTACCCCCGCTCCTACGGAAAGCCCGTCTCCTGATGTGGCCGCGACAATAATCGCTGCCGCACGCGTGCAATCCTTCGATCTCACCACCTTCCTCTATGAACAAGACCGTGCCGACCTTGCCGCCCTCGGCATACAGGCGACGTGGGCCCCGGATGCACCCCCCGGCGAGCTGATTCTCCAGGGAACTGTGGCGATGACCTCGGTGCAGACTGAACTGTTGGAGTTGGCGGCCGCGATCGAAGGGGTTACGTCGATCGACAGTAGCGAGCTGGAGGTGGACCTGCCTGAGACGTACACCGTCCAGGCAGGCGAAAACCTGCGTCACATCGCACTGCGGTTGTACGGAGACCAGGACCGCTGGACAGAGATCTACGAAGCCAACCGGGACCTGGTCGGCGATGATCCCAATAACGTCTGGGTCGGCCTTTCGCTGACGATTCCTCAGGAGGAGATTCCCCAGGAGGAACAGCTCCAGCAATGAGTCGTATTCCCTAACGCTCCGCTACGTCCCTGGTACTGCTCTGTTCCCATAATCCGGTCCTGTTCAAACACTGGACGCGCTGCTATCGACGCATCCGCCCGCGGCGAGAGAACGCATGAAATCCGGCATAATCGATAGACGACTGCTCACAATTCTGCTGGTCGTCTTTGTTCAGATGCTGGGCGCGTCCCTGATTTTCCCCGTCCTGCCGCTGTATGCCCAGCGCGAGTTTCATCTGTCGGCCGAGCTTATCACACTGCTCAGCGCCTCTTTCTTCGCCGCCCAATTCCTCTCCGGCCCCTATGTCGGCCGCCTTTCCGACAATTACGGTCGCATTCCGGTCCTGATCGTCAGCCAGATCGGGACGGTCATCAGCTTTGTCATCCTGGCCTTTGCGCCCAGCTTCGGCTGGCTCTTCTTTGCCCGCATCCTCGATGGTATCACCGGCGGCAATATCATCGTGGCCCAGGCCTACATTACCGACATCACGCCCCGCGAGAAGCGCACCGAGAGCCTCGGCTACATTCTCGCCGCTTTTGGCCTCGGCTTCATGTTCGGGCCTGCCCTGGGGGGCGCGCTCGCCGCGGCCTACGGTCCCGCAGTGCCATTTCTGGTCGCCGCCGTAGCCGCAGCCGCCGTCGTCCTGCTCACCTGGTACGCGCTGGATGAAACCCTCACTGCGCAAGAAAGGCGCCGCGCCCGCGCCCGTCGCGCCGGTAGCCTCACCCTTGGCAGCCTGCTGGGAGGCGCCCCCTGGGCCCTGCCGCTCCTGGCCGTTCTCCTCATCGCCTTCTTGGGTCAGTTTGCGCTGGGACTCTTGCAGTCCACCTTTGCTCTCTTCGGCGAAGCCGTACTCTTCCAGGGCGAGAGCCGGGAGGTCACCGATGTCGGCATCGGCCTGCTGCTCTCCGTTGTGGGGATCTCCCAGCTGTTCACGCAGACCTACCTGCTGCGGCGAATGGCGCAGCGCTTTGACGAAAGTCAGCTCGTCGTGCTGGGCAGCATTCTGCGTACGATCGGCATGACGGTCTACGCGCTCGTAACAACGCCCTGGCTTGGTGCCTTCGGTTCACTTTTTTTTGCCGTCGGCTACGGGCTCTCCAGTCCACCCCTGCAGTCGATGGCCACCTCTCTCGTGGCCGATCAGGACCGCGGCAGCGTACTCGGCTGGTTTCAGTCCTCCATCAATCTGTCCACCATCATCAGCACAGCCATCGCCGGCGTCCTCTTCGCCCGCGGCCCGACGGTCCCCTACTGGATCGGCGCGGCAACCTCCGCTTTGGTGGTGCTGGCGATGATCGGTATGATGCGGTGGATGCCGACCGAGCCCGTCCGCGTGTCGGATGCGTAGAGCCTCACTTTTTCAACGCAGGTCGTGAAACGGAGGACCCTGATGGTACAAAAAGACAGGCCGCAAACCGTACACAGGCCCGAACTCAGCAGTCCGGTCCCCTTTGACGCCCTCGCCCGCCTGCCGCAAGCCATCGACAACGTCGCCATCGCCACCCGCCGCCTGGAAGCCGGGCTGACAATCGAGGACGACGGCCGGCTCTTCACCCTCGATACCACCATCCTCGTCGGCCACCGCTTCGCCATCGAACCGGTAGCAGAGGGCGAACCTCTGCTGTCCTGGGGACTTCCTTTCGGAATGGCAACGCGCCCTATCGCGCCGGGCCAGTACGTATGCAACGCCGGCATGATCGAGGCGCTCAGCGGACGCGCCCTCGATTTCACCATTCCGCAGCAACCGAACTTCCAGGACCGCATCATCCCCTACGAAGTCGACGCAGCCGCCTTCCGTCCCGGCCGGCAGGTGGAACGATACAATGAGGAGCGCACATTTCTCGGTTTCCGCCGCGCCGGCGGGCGCGGTGTCGGCACGCGCAACACGATCGTCACCCTCGGGACCACCTCAAGCACAGCCGCCTTTGCCAGAAGCCTGGCGCAGGCACTGCAGCCCGCCGCCGCCCCCTTCCCCGGCTTCGACGGCATCGTCGCCATCGCCCACACCGAGGGCAGCGGCTACGAACGGCTCAACAACCGCGACTTTGTCCTGCGCACCCTCGCCGGCCTGATCGTTCATCCCAACGTCGGCGCGGTCCTCGCCGTGGACACACACGAACCGCACTTGACCGCCGACCGGCCCATCAGTAACCTCGAGCTGGAGGCCTATCTGCGCGCCAATGACTACCCTTTGGCAGACGTGCCGCACCGCTTCTTCACGCTCTCCGGAGACTGGCAGGCCGACCTCGCCGAAGCCTCTGCAACCGTAGAGCGCTGGCTGCCTACAATCGCGACCCTGCCGCGCACGTCCCAATCCCTGGCTCATCTTAATGTCGCCCTCCAGTGCGGCGGCTCCGACGCATTCTCCGGTCTCTCCGGCAACCCGCTGGCCTCCGCCGTCGCCAAAGAGGTCATCCGCTACGGCGGGCGCGCCAACCTCGCCGAGACCGACGAACTCATCGGCGCCGAAGCCTATCTGCTCCAGAACACGCGCAATCTGGCCACGGCCCAGGCCTTCCTCGACTATGTTGCCCAGTTCAAGGAACGGCTGGCCTGGCACGGCCAGACCGCAGAGGGCAATCCCACCGGCGGCAACAAACTGCGCGGGCTCTACAACATCGCCCTCAAGTCCATCGGCGCCGCAATCAAGCGGCACCCCGACGTGCGTCTGGATTGGACTGTCGACTACGGGGAACGGATGGTGAAGGCCGAGGAAGGATCGGCCTTGCCCGCGACCACGGACGCTCCTGCCCCCGGCTTCTACTTTATGAACACACCTGGCAACGATCTGGAAAGCATCGCCGGTCAGGTGGCCGGCGGCTCCAATCTGATCATCTTCGTCACCGGCAACGGCTCGATCACCAACTTCCCATTCGTGCCCACCATCAAAGTGATGACAACCACGCCGCGTTTTGAGCTTCTGTCCAAGGAGATGGACGTGAACGCCGGCGCCTACCTGGACGGCACGTCCATGGCCCAGCTGTGCGAAGAAAGTCTCGATCTGCTGGTGGACATCGCCTCCGGCCAGCCCAGCAAGGGCGAGCTGGCCGGTCACTCGCAGATTTCCATCTGGCGCAACTGGCAGCAGCAGGACCACAGCCGGCTGCAGTCGATCCTGGAACGCCCCCAGCCGGACGGGCAGCCGCTCCCAATCAGAACGCAGCCTGCCGAGACCGAAGAGTTAAACCTACCCCAACCGCCCGCGGCCCGCGTCGGCCTCATCCTGCCCACCAGTCTCTGTTCCGGCCAGATCGCCGGCATGGCAGCCCAACGCCTCAACCGGGCCGCCTCCGAGCCGCAGACCGGCGGATCGGGCGATGCTGGGGCCCGCCCCCTCTTTACCGCCCTCCCCCACACCGAGGGCTGCGGCGTCGCCTTCGCCTCTACGCAGGCCATCTACGCCCGCACAATGATCGGTTACGCCACCCATCCCCTCGTGGGCGCCTGCCTCTTTCTGGAGCACGGCTGCGAAAAAGCCCACAACGACTACATCCATTCGTTGCTGCGCGACGGCGGACTCGCAGAGGAGGATTTCGGCTGGGCCAGCGTGCAGTTGGACGGCGGCATCGCCAGTGTCCTCGACAAGATCGACGGCTACTTCGCCGACCAGGACGCCGCGCTGCGCCGGCAGAACGGGCACGACCGCAAGCTGTCCCTGGCCCTCCTCAGCGACGACGCCGCGCCCCCACAAGTAGCCGGCACCCTCGCACGCATCGCCCGTTGGGTCGTGGCCGCCGGCGGCACTGTCGTCACACCGGTATCCAACGGGCTGATCGAGGCGCCCGCATTCTGCACCGCCCTGGGCCTCGATTCTCCCGAACCGCCGCCCTCCCTCGCCTACGGCCAGGCCGCGCAGGCTGCCGGTTTCCACCTCATGGAAATGCCCACCCCCCACTGGAGCGAGACGCTCACCGGCCTCGGCGCCAGCGGCGCGCATCTGATCATCGCCTACTCCGACAAGCTAAGGGCCGGGCATCCGCTTGTGCCCCTACTGCAGCTAGCCGGCGAGCACGCGCCCGCCGTGCCCGATCTCCGCCTGTGCGGCGACTCCGGCGCGTGGCCGCAGCAGATCCTGGATCTGGCCGCGCGAACGCTGGCCGGCGACTATCAGCCGCACAGCACCGTTCACAACCATATCGACTTTCAACTCACCCGCGGTCTGCTGGGGATATCAACATAGCGAGCAACCGTGTCCGGCCGCCAGTGGCTGGGGATCTGCTGGTACTGCATGCGTTGCTGTCCCCTGCTGGAATCGCGCATCCTTCCTACCGCGCAATCGCCGGAAAGTCCCCTTGCTCCACCAGAATACGCACCTCACCGGTCTCCAAATCAATCAGCCACAACGAGGGCACGACATCCGGCCCTCGCAGGGGAAACCGCCGCGTGATCAGAAAGCGCCCGTCGGGACTCCACACAGGCCGCCCGTGGTCGTAGGCGGGATCCGCCGTCAGCGCCGTCGCCTCCGTGCCGTCCGGGCGCATTCGCCAGATCTGGCTGCCCCGCGTCGCACCCGGACCCTCCAGCTCTTTGCGTTGAAACGCGATCCACGCGCCGTCCGCCGACGGTACCGCCGAACTGTCGTGGACCAGCGCCGCGCCCTCGCTCCCCACTACACTTAACTCGACCTGATCGCCGCTCTCAACGTCGATCGCGATCAGATGGGTCATCCACTCATCGCCGCTCTGCCTGAAATCGGTCGTATACAGCCGGGGTAGTGAACGGTCCCAGGTGCATGTCTCACCCGTGGCGGTCGGATAGAAGTCGGTCTGCCCGGCCTCGTCCGCCGGCCCTCCCGTGAGATTGATGACCGCCAGCTGCTGCGCCTCCGGCGACACGAAACAGAGCCACGCCCCATCAGCAGACCAGCGCCCATCGAGGCCAAGACGCTGGCTGTCGCTGAAGATCGGCGCAGTTTCGCCCGATTCCACATCCAATAACCAGATCCGCGGCGGGCTCAGCACACCCGACGCGAACGCGTTGACCGAACGGCGCGTGTATGCCAGGAACTGGCTGTCAGCCGACCAACTCGGTCCGCTGCACGACGCGTTTTCGCAGGCCAGCAACGGTCGGTCCCGCCCACTGGCCAGATCGAACAGCCGCAGATCGCTGAACCCCAGTTCACCCAGCGCCCCGTAGGCGACCAACCTGCCGTCCGGTGACGGCGCGAAATCCCACACACTGACTTCATCTGGGGTCAGGGGGAGGGGCGAGACGTCGGCCCCAGGCTCACTCGCCTCGAACGGCAGCGCGTGCAACTGCGCGCGCCCGACCTCATCGACCGTCTTGTAGAGAACGTAAGTAACGCCGTCGTCCCTGCCAACCCGGCGGCTTTGCCCCCACAGGCCCAGAAGCAACAGCGTGCATAGGCTGAGGATCGACAATACGGTCAGATCAAAACGACTCATGAATCTGAGGTTTGGGGACAAATAAGGGCCACAGATACGCCTGGCCCTATAGAACCGGCATCAACGCAATGGTGTCAGGGATAGAGATAGGGCTGGTTGGGTTCCGGTACAGCCTCCAACTGCTCCGCCAGCAACACAGGAATTCTGTCGCCTGCCGACGTGGCGAACCGTCCTACCACCCGCACCCACTGGCCCTCTTCCAACGCCTCTTCAGAAGGAAGACCGGCCGCCAGGCTGACCGGCAGACCGACCGCCATGGCGTCCGCCGCGCAGCAGCCGACAACAAAGCGCGTGAGGGTAAACGCTGCCTCGTCCGCGGCGTCATCGAGATAGACGAAGCCAACTACATCGGCAGTATCGGTTTCAACTGGCCGTTCGCCCTGATGAAAAGCGAGTACCCAATCCAGAATCGTGCGCTCGCTGCTCTCCTTCACCAGCGAAGAACCAACAGCAGCCGGCAATACCGAATCCAATCCCCCGGCGCTGATCTCACGATTCTGCAGCGCAGCCACCCCCAGAGGACGCGGAGGCACGAGCAGCCCCAGGACGATCGGAAGCGAGATAAGCACAAGCCCCGACCAACCTAAAGCGTGGCTGTGTTCGTGGCTATGTTGGCGACTGTCTCCTTCAGCCATGGACCCGGCCTTCCCCGACCGGTCGGCCGCAAGATCATCCGACGCCGCGTCCGAATCCTCGGCCTCCTGAAGCAGGTAGCGGTAGCTCAACCCCACCACAATCAGACCGAGCACCGCCGCAACTGTCAGCCAGTCAAATCGCTGACTGATGTAGTAGTTGAGCGTGCCCGACGTAATGCGCGTGAACAGAAATATGCCCAGCCCCAGCAGAAGCAGCCCCTTGAGTGCCGCCTGCACTTTGGGTAGTCGCAGCAGTCTGCCGGTTATCGTAGCTGAATCCTGTGACACTTCCTCGCCTGTCCTGTCTCTCGCCAACCTACCCGTCAAACACCCACCTGTACATTCCAGAAGACACCGATTACCGCCACCAGCGCCAGCGGCAGCAGAATCAGATACAGGACCGTCCGCCGCCGGAAGACCCCCATAAACAGCAGCGAACTCTTGATATCCACCATCGGCCCGAACACCAGAAAGCCAAACAGCGAGCCGGTCGTGAACGCGTTGCTGAAAGCCAGCGCGATAAAGGCGTCCACCGTCGAGCAGACCGACAGAATATATGCCAGCGCCATCATCACAAAGACCGAGATGATAGGCCCCTGACCGATCGTGAGCAGTGTCGACTGCGGAACGACCGTCTGCATTACCGCGGCCAGCATCGCCCCGGCGATCAGATAGCGTCCCATGTCCAGAAAATCATCCCCCGCCATCATTAGCGCCTGCCAGACGCCCGGGCGGGTGCCACCGTGGTCGTGATTATGGTCGTGATCGTGACTATGGTCATGGTCATCACACTGTTCGTGATCACCGGAGTCGTCGTGGCCGCTGGAGACGGCCAGCGTCTCCGGCAGCAGGATCTCACGCGGGCGCGCCAGATGAAAGATCAGCCCAACCGTAAACGCCACCAGCATGCTGAACACCACCCGCCCCCACAGCACCGGACCCCAACCGAACGCCGCAAACGTACTGAAGATCACAACCGGATTGATCACCGGCGCCGCCAGCAAAAACGCGATCCCCACCGGCAGCGGCAGCCCCTTTCCGTACAGCCGCCGCGTCACCGGCACCACCCCGCACTCACACACAGGAAAAACAAACCCCAACCCCGCGCCCGCCAGCGCCGCCAGCAGCGGATGATTGGGTATGTACCGCTCCACCATCCCCTGATTCACATAGACGGCGATGAAGCCCGACACGATCGAACCGGCAATCAGAAAAGGGGCGGCCTCGATGAAAAGGCTCAGGAAGATCGTGACAAACGTCTGAAAACGCTCGGCCGCGAAAAAACGGGCCTGCGGCGTGTTGATGCTGCTCGCCAGCACCACCAGCAGCGCAAAAACCAGGAATGCCGCCACCCCCCAGCGCGGGCGTCCAAACCGGCGTCTCTCTATGCTCTCCGCGGCTGCCTGAGGCAGCGGTGATGTCTGATTCATCAACGAGTTCCTGGGCGGCGGCAACAGTCCTTCACTTGCCCCCGACCTCTTCCAACACAATCGATTCCAATCTGGCCGCAGTCAGTTCCTGACCCCGATCTGGACGAAAGATGGCCCACCTAACTCCTTACTCCTCTACACACCCATGTTTACTCAAGCGCCGCAGTAGCTGACCACTAACCACCGACCACTGCAGTTCACTCCCCCGGCGATCTTCAATCTTACTTGACGCGTCACGTTCTGCCAACACGCTGCCCTCCTCTGCCTACCGCTACCATCCACCTTAGACAGAATCTGTCATTGTCGTTTATCATTCGCAGTACCCTCCCGGTGATCCCTTCCGGTCTTCACAGCGCCCGAGAACATCCCGCCGGGGGTCTTCTTTCCAACGCCATCCAGCACAAGGCCCAGTCAATGTCACGCATGACGGTGGATCAGCTTCGGCAGGACCTTCCCATGACCGCGGAAGTCGGATACTTTCAGACCGGGACCTACGGCCCCGCCAGCGACTCCGTGCTCCAGGCGGTGCGCGAGACGATGGAAACCGAAGCCCGCCACGGACCCGCCACCCCCGCAGGCAGGCAGTCGCACATCGAACGCGAAGCCGCTGCCCGCAGCGGACTGGCAAAAATGCTCAACGTCCACGAAGAGGAGCTCGGCATCGAGACCAACACCTCCCGCGCCATGCAACAGATCGTGCGCGGTCTCGACTGGAAGGAAGGCGACGAGTTCGTCATGACCTCGCTCGAGCATGTCAGCACCTACGGGCTCTCCTATTCGCTGGAGCAGCAACACTTCGTGAAGACCATTGTGCTGGGCGAAGTGTACGACGAACATCTCCTCGGCGATCTCGCATCCGTGCTCACCGAACGTACCCGCCTGATCTGCCTCAGCCACATCGCCTCCCCCAATGGCCGTCTGCTCCCCTGCAAGCAGGCAGCCGCCATCGCCCACGACGCCGGCGTGCCCGTCATGCTCGACCTGGCCCAATCCGTCGGCCAGATGCCGGTGGACCTGAAGGAGCTCGACTGCGATTTTGCCGTCGGTTCCGGCCACAAATGGCTGCTCGGCCCCATGGGCACTGGCTATATGTATATCTCGCAAGACCAGCTCCCCGGCTTCCACCCCAACTTCATTCCCGACCGCAGCCCCTGGTCGCTGCCCGATGCCCCCACGCCCGCGCCGACCGCCCGCTCCCGCACCGAGATCGGCACCTACAACCACGCCCTCGTCGTCGGCCTCGGCCGCGCCGTCGAGATAGCGGAAAGCATCGGCCTGGATACGATGCAGGACCGGATTACCCAACTCTCCGGCCGCCTGCGCCAGGGCGTCGGCCACATCGACCGCGCCCGCATCATCACCCCCCAGGAACCCGGCAAGTCCGCCGGTATCACCTCGCTGATGTTCGACGGCTTCACCAAGACCGACATGGACGGCCTCGTAGACAGGATGCACCAACGCCATCAGACGGTCGTCAAATCCCAATGGCTGACCGCCCCGCCCGACCCGGTCAAAGTCGCTATGCGCATCTCCGTCGCCGCCTTCAACGACGAAAGTGAGGTGGACCGCCTGCTGGAAGGGTTGGACGAAGAACTGTAACCACACCAGCCGGTGACACCGCCGGCAACGAGCAACTTTCCATCACCAAGAGGATTAGAAAAGATGCCTGATAGCCTCGTACTTTGGGGACCGCCCGTTGTGGAGAGAATTCCCTCAGATCCCGACTACGCCGACTTTCTGCCCGCTTGGGTGCAAAAGTGCGCCGACGTAGGCGTCACCAAAATCATCGGTGGAGACCGCACGCTCGCCCTTACCGAAGCCGCCCATGCTGTTGGCATCAAGATTGATCCCTACATCAACTACAACTCATTCCCCCGTCACGGCTGGGCGCGCGTCACCTACGGCTGGTCCCTCGACTTCCTGCGCCCCCCGGTGACCGCAGCCGAGGCCCGCGCTGTCATGGACAGCCACCGCCCCATCTACGACGCGCCCAAAGTAACCACCACCATGACCGACTTCGCCGCCAAAAATCCGCAGTTCCGCAGCCTCACCCGCACCCGCTCCTACACGCTGCAGCCCGGCGACGACCTCTACCTCAGCGCCGCCTTCCCCGAAGTGCGCGCCGAACAGACCGAGCAGTTCATTGACACGCTCGCCCACACCCATGGCGACGGCATCCAGGTCGAGTTCGTGCTCGGAAACGAGGACGAAAGCGGCGCCGTCCCCTACGGCTACGAAGACCGCATCGTCAACGAGTTCCAGGCCAAACACGGCAAGAACCCGTTCGACCTGCCCAATGACGACCCCGAATGGCTGCAGTTCCGCGCCGATTACGTCACCCTCGCCCTGACCGAGATGCGCGCCGCCGTCAAGCAGGTCAAGCCCGACGCCGTCTTCTCTACCACCCTCATCGCCGGCGAAAAAGAGGACTACCTCAAGCTCCTGCACGACTGGCCGACCTGGCTCGAGCAGGGCCTCGTCGACGAGTTCTACATCTGGTTCCGCACCAACTCCGATCTCGACGCGCTCCAGCGCCAGCTCACCTACGCCGTCGAAGTCTCAGCCGGCCGCACACCCGTCATCGCCGAACTCTCCTGTTACCACCCCGGTAGCTTCCAGCAGCCCGATCAAATGCTGCGCGCCGCCGAAGTCGCCATGGACTGCGGCGCAGACGGCGTCGGCATCTACCGCAGCCACGCCGTCGAGCAGCTGGACTTCTGGCCGGTCCTGGAGAAGATGAGTAAGCTGTAGAGGGGCACTAAACCGGGGATTTCGTTTCCGCGATCGTGAAGGTCCGCCCGCGACATACCGATCGAATGAAAGAGAGGCACACAATGTCCTACTACGTCGCCGCCTACGACACCGAAGGCGTATACCCCTGGTGGGATAAGGGCCGGCGTCAAAGAGGTTTCAGCTACACACCCGAACATATCGCCGACTTCCTCGACGGCGTGCGCGCCGTCGCCGACGCCCACCTGCAGCGCGACGCGCCCGCATCCTTCTTCCTTGTCGCCAAAATGCTGGAGCTCTGCGGCCCCGAACTGCGCGCCATACTCGACAATCCCCTCTTCGATATCCAATGCCACACCTTCACCCATCCCAACCTGAAAGAGCTGGGCGACGACAGAGCCGCGCTCCATTATGAATTGGGCGACGCAAAAAAACTGATCGAAGACACCTTCGGCCGCGCGGTCAACGGCCTCACCGCGCCCGGCGGTTACACCAACGGCTTCCGCGGTCATCCTGCCGTTCTGGAGGTGATGTGGGAGGCCGGTTACCGCTACGTGCGCAGCGTTGGCTTGGGGCCAAAAGGGACCTTCCCCGCCCTGCTCGATCAGCCTTTCTGGTATGCCGAGGATGGTTTCCCCGAACTCCTGGAGACGCCTTCGCATGCCTGGCATGACAACGTCCTCACCGGCCAGCCGGCAACAGTGCACTGGCCGCCGCTCCTGCCCTGGCCCTATCCCACCGAAATGCCCCGCGACGCCCAAGGCGTCTACGAAGCCTACGCGCCCGGCATCGACTACTGCACGCAGCAGAACCTTCTTTACTACATGCCCATCTTCCACCCCTGGTCCATCTACCGCATCGACCAACAGGCCGCCCAGATCGGCATCCTGCTCGATCACGCCAGCCAGAAAATGAAGCTGACCTCCTGCAACCACATCTATCAGCATATCCTCCAGCATCCCGAACTGGCCTGAACACCGTACTGCGCCTTACAAGCGGTGTCACTAAAAACTAGAAACTGAAAACTCAAAACTAAAATGACAGACCATTCACCCATCAACGTAGCCATCGCCGGCCTCGGCCGCACCGGCTGGAACAACCACGCCAACGCCTGTGCCCATCTCCCCGAACAGTTCCGCGTCGTCGCCGTCTGCGACCCCGACCCCGATCGCCAGGCCGAAGCCATCGAACGCTTCGACTGCCTCGCCTACGCCTCATACGAGGAACTGGTCGCCGACAAAGCCGTCGAGCTCATGGTGGTCGCCACCCCCAGCAACCTCCATGCCGAACAGGCGATCGCGGCCCTGCGCGCCGGGCAGCACGTCATCGTCGAAAAACCCATGGCCAGCGACCTCGCCGGCGCCGACGCCATGCTCGCCGCCGCCAAGGAGACCGGCCAGATCCTCACCGTCCATCAGAACCTGCGCTACGCCGCCGACTTCGTCAAAGTGCGCGAGGTGATCGCCTCCGGCGTCCTCGGACGCATCATCGAAGTCCGCATCCACAACGGCGGCTTCGGCCGCCGCTGGGACTGGCAGACCATGAAACGCTACGGCGGCGGCATGCTCAACAACAGCGGCCCCCATTTCGTCGACATGGGCATGCTCCTTATCGACGACCCCGAGCCGGACGTTTTCTGCCACATGGAGGCCACACCGCTCTACGCCGGCGACGCCGACAGCCACGTCAAGGTCATCCTCAAACCCAAACCTGGCCGCGGCCCCTTGGTCGAAATCAACATAACCACCGCCTGCGCCTTCCCCCAGCCAAACTTCCTGGTTCTGGGAACGCAAGGCTCCATGGCCTGTTACCGCGAAGAAGCGCATCTGAAATACTTCGATCCCGCCGAGGCGCCGCCGCTGATTCTGGACGAGGCGCCCATCGCCCGCGACCGCGTCTACAATCACGAACAGCTTCCCTGGAAGGAGGAGAAACTCTCCTTTGCCTACGATGGCGCGGGCGGTGTACAGGAACTATATCGCGCCCTCTACGCGTCCATCCGCCAGGGCGAAGAGCTCGACATCACCCCCGAAAGCGTACGCGCCCAGATCGCGGTCCTCGAAAAGTGCCGTGAACTCAATCCCGGTGTAATCTAACAGAAGCGACGCGTGGAATCTTCCCGTTATTCGCTCTCCTTCTCTCTCCGTCATAAAGGAGTTTCGTATGGAACTGAGTTGCACATCCGTCATGCTTCCCCGCTGGGAACTGGACGAGACCTTCGACAAGCTGAGCGAGTACGGCTACGACGCCGTCGAACTGCGCTGCCGCTACAACCCCGACGATCCCAACGCCCAGCCCTTCTTCTGGGGCCGCCATCTCTCCGACGTCAGCCCGGACAATATCCTCGACAAAGCCCCGCAGATTCGCGCCGCCGTCAAACGTACCGGCATTCGCGTCGCCGCGCTCGCGCCCAACGCCAGCTACGACGACACCGAGCATGTCCTCAAGCTCTTCAAGGGCGCTCTCGCCATAGATCCCGACCGGCCGCCGCTGATCCGCATCGACGCCCCCAAACACGACCGCACCAGACCCTACTGGCCCCAGTTCCTCGAGGCCCGCGCCGGCTACGCAAAACTGGCCGAGCTGGCAAGCGAGCACGGCGTCAAGGCGACCTACGAAATCCATACCGGTACCCTTGCCGTCACCGCCTCGCGCGCACTCGAACTCCTGCGCGACCTCGACCCCAACCACATCGGCGCCATCTACGACGTCCAGAACATGATCGAAGTGGGCATCGAAGACACCCGCATGGGCCTGGACCTTCTCGGCCCCTACGTGGCCCACTGCCATGTCGGCAACCGCCTGCCCGAGCCCGCCGGCCAGGGCCCCGACGGCAACACCACCTGGCGCTGGCGCGGCGCACGCCTCGCCGAAGGCGTCGCCGACATCCCCCAACTGATCGACGACCTCAAGACCGTCGGCTACAGCGGCGCCCTCTCCCTCGAGCTCTTTATCCCCGAAAACTTCGAGCCCGGAAACGACGACGAGATCGTGCAGACCGAAGGAGCCTTCCTGCGCAAGCTCATCGACCGGCCCTAGCGCCCAGAACCGCCAGGCCGCGCCGACCCATAAGAAGCTCGCGGCCCCAGCATTACGCAATACGAAACAGAGCCTCAGGACGACCCCACCATGCCCTACGCCATCTGCAACGAACTCTTCGAGGACTGGTCCCTTGAGAAAACCGCCGCCTTCGTCGCCGATTTAGGTTACCAGGGTCTCGAACTGGCCCCCTTCACCCTCTGCAGCCTGGTCACCGACCTCTCCGCCGCCGACCGCCTCCGCATCCGGCGTACGGTCGAAGGCGCCGGCCTCTCCCTCGTCGGCCTCCACTGGCTGCTGGCCCAGACCGAAGGCTTCCAGCTCAACGACTCGGCCCCCGACGTCCGCGCCCGCACCGCCCAATATCTACTCGATCTCATCGACTGCTGCGCCGAACTCGGCGGCGAAGTCCTCATCTTCGGCTCGCCCCAACAGCGTGACGTACCCCCCGATCGCTCACCTGCCGAAGCCTGGAAGACCACTGCCGAGATCATGCACGCCTGCGGCGAGCGCGCCCAGCAGCAGGGCGTCCTCTTCTGTGTCGAACCCCTCAGCACCAACGAGACCAACTTCATCGTCAACGTCGACGAAGCCGCCGAACTCGTGCGCCAGGTCGATCACCCCGGCCTCCAGATGATGGTCGATACCAAGGCCATGAGCAACGACCCCCGCCCCATCCCCGAGCAGATCCGGGCCGTCCACCCCCTCTTCCACCACGTCCACCTCAACGATCCCAACCTGCGCGGCCCCGGCATGGGCGACCTCGACTTCCGGCCCATCCTGCAGACCCTCGACGACCACAACTACGACCGCTGGCTCTCAGTCGAAGTCTTCGACTTCACCCCCGGCCCCGAAAGGACCGCACGCAACAGCCTCGCCTACCTGAACGCCATTTCAATTCGCTCGTAGCCGGCGGACCGTCACAGCCACGGCCACCGCAGCGATCAGACTGAAGGCGCCGCCAGTGGGTGCATCCCAAAAGGTGGGCGAACTCTCGTATCCTTTTGGCGGCAGACCAACCATTGCCGCGCCGCGATCAACTCTGAGGCAAAAGAAACGGCGTCTCTCCCCTCTCTCCCCGCATTTGGGCGGTCGGGCCTAGTCGGCCCTCCCTTGTGCGGGGGCTCCGCCCCCGCAA
>VXOE01000024.1 GCA_009840225.1 Caldilineaceae bacterium SB0662_bin_25
CCTCAACCCCCCCCACCCCCACCGGGATTCTCCCGGTCCAACTCCCAATTCCTGGGATTATTCACAATATACTCCCTCACCGCCCTCAACTCAGACTCGTTCCTGATCACACGCTCATAATAATTCCGCTGCCACAACCGCTCCCACCCCAACCCCCGCACACCCTTCCCGTACTCCACCGTTGTCAATGACTTAAACTCACGCACCACATCCCCCAGCTTAGGGACATCCCGTGCTGTTTCCCCCGTAGATGCATCCGTCGCTTGCGCCATCTGGCGCAGAAAAACAACCCCATGCACATGGTTGGGCATCACCACAAACTCATCCATCACAACATGCGGAAACCTCTCCGCCATCCCCTCCCAGACCCGGCGAACCATCTCCCCCGCGCCGCTCAGGCGCATCTCCCCATCCACCACACCGAACAGACACAGCCCGCCTTGCACCACAACGGTAATAAAATACGCGCCGGCGCTTGAGTAATCAAACCCGCCGAGTCGGATAGACCTCCGACGATGAATCTCAGGATCATGAGTCATGTGGTTTTCCAATCAAAAAGGGCACCCTTTCTGGGGTGCCCTGGCGGTTACCAACAATCAAAGGATCACAGAGACGCCGCCTACATCGTTCGTTCGAAACCTCCCAGGCGCCCCATCCCCTACCCGGCGACCCCAAAAATCCGGACCGCGAGCCCAAAAACACAACGCATCAGCTCACCGGGTGCCTGCCTACCCGGCCCTGCCCTCTAGACCGTTCCCATTACCTCAACGCCTACCAGCCTTCGGCCACTCTGCTACAAACCCCCAAAATAGTGGACGTAGTACATAACGCCCACAAACAGCACATACAACACTGCGGCCGTATACGTGACGCAATCGTATAGAACCCATCTGCGGTCGCCAGGCTTCTTTTCTTTGGATGCAATCATGGGACATTTCTCCTTCCTGTGCTGGACGCACACAAAGATTACCCCACCTTGGCCACCGCATCAGTGAGCCTGGCCCCAATGACAGGACCGCGAGCTTAAATGTGCGTTGAAGTACATCACTTGGCACGTGGAGCGCCAGTTCAAGAGCCAGAAAACGAAGTGCAAATCGCGGCTGATCATCGAAGGGCGGCGCAACTGCGCAAAGAAAATCGGATACGCCTTTGATGTTCTTCGCGACCCTTCGCGTGACTTCGCGGATCAATTGGTTTTATTTGTCACGGCGATCAAGCAAGTAAAATCGATGTCAGGCCTGCCGGATATTCTTTCCTACTGCGTATCAGTCCCAGGCGCCGGCTATGTACGCGACGGAAACGGCTTAGCCGCAACACGCTCGCTCTCGATAAGGAACTGCTCATGAATGCGATAGGTTACACAAAGACATTGCAAGTTGTGTCCGGTATCGCCGCCGCGCTCGCGATTGCAGCATGCAATCTCAACCCAATCGCGCCGGAGGCGACGGCAGTGCCTTCCCCGGTTGAAAAAGAAGCCGTGCTCTCAACGATAGAGAGCAGGCCGACCGCAACGCCCGCGCCTGAAGCCACCACCATTCTGGCCCGGCCAGGATGCCGGCTCGTCTGGAACGATGAATTCGACGAGGACGGCTTTCCCAATCCTGCCAAATGGTTCTACGACCAGGCACCCAACAACTGGAACCTTGGCACATTGCACTACTACACCAACTTGCGCAAAGAAAATGCCCGCGTCGAAGATGGCCGCCTCATTATCGAGGCGCGCCGCGAGCAGATGAAAGATCGCGACTACACCGCTGCCAGGCTTCAATCACGCAAGGAGTGGACCTACGGCCGCTTCGAAATATCCGCCAAACTGCCGTCCGACGGCCGCGGCATCGTGTCTGCCCTGTGGATGCGGGGAAATCCGCGTACCTATGGCAGCTGGCCGGCCTCAGGCGAGATCGACATCATGGAACACGTAGGCCACTGGCCCGACGCAATTCACGGCACCATCCACACCGAGGCCTACAACCACCGCATAGGAACACAAAAGAAGGAAACCACTAAGCTGCCCACCGCGCGTACACAACTCAACCTGTATGCGTTGGAATGGACGCCTTCCGCCATCAGGATCTTCGTGAACGATACGCACTACTTCACATTCGAAAACGAAACGCTCTCAGATCCAGCCGCCGACTACCGCCAATGGCCGTTCGACAATAGCCACCACATTATCCTTAGCATGGCGGTCGGAGGTGGATGGGTTGGCAACCACAACGTAGATCCCAGCTACTTTCCGCAGCAGCTGGAGATCGACTTTGTGCGCGTGTTCGAGTGCAGCTATCAGTAGCCAGTGGTCGGTGAGCGGGGAGTACTACTCAGAAGGTAGTGGAAAGTGATCACCGGTCAGCGAAGCATCCGCCTTCCGGCAACCCAGCCGCTAGGACCCCGCCTCGGGCGGTCCGCCGGCGTCTCCCTCTTCACCGCCTTTGCGCCGGCTCGAGCCCCTGGGCCACCTTTCCTCCTCCGTCACCTTCTTCTTCCGATAAAAATAGGTGCGCTCTTTCGGCCCCGAGGGTTGCTTCCACTGTCTGCCGGGGAGTACGTGGACGCGCATAAACCAATAAATCGCAAGCGCAAAGGAAATCAAGGCGATAATGATGTATTCAAGGTCGCCCTCGAGGATGCCTTCAGCAAATGCCATCCCAGTACCCGCAGTTCCCTTCCGTCACCCGGCCGCCCTGGGCTAGATCGCTGGCCGACTCAGCCCAATCGACTCGGCTTCACCATAGCGCCGGCCCAAACCAACCCGTGATACAATCCAGTTCACCAACCCAACACATCCCGACACCATGTTCTACTTCCCGGAACTCCTCGAATACGCCGATCTAATAGCGCTGATCCCTCCCATCCTGATCTTCTGGTGGCTGATCAGCATCAGCACCCCGTGGAGACGCCGTAAGATCCTGTGGAAAAAACTGAAACAACGCCTGTTCCCCGAAGACCGAGCCAGACCATAGCGACTCATCCGGCTCCTCGCACAAGCACATTTCTTTCCCAGTCGCTGCGATAAGCGGCTGCCAGTCTTTAACTTGACCCCAAATTGCCGAGACCTCCCCACTAGATCGCACAAAAAGAGCTGCGTCATATACAGACGCAGCGTTATCGTGGGACTATATGCTTTAGTAGCCAGAGAGGAAGGTGAGCTGGACTGTGATACTCCAATCACCTTGCTAACCGGGTGGGTGTCAAAGCGGGGGGGAAGTGCCCTTTTGACAGGACGCCCCCTGCCTCTTGGTTCAACTTGCGACTTGCCAAAACCCATTCTAATCTTATGGGTCGAAAAATCCCAGAATTGTCCAGTGATCTGTGAAATACCTGTGGCTCATTTTTACAAGCCAGTGATGCAGACGCAGCCAATATACTTTGAAGTTTTTTCGCAACTACTAAGCCTTATTTGGTGCGTGACGCCGGACAAGGCGAGCGCAGGTTTTTCTCTCCCCTCTCCCCTCGCATTTGGGCGGTCGGGCCTATTCGGCCCTCCCTTGTGCGGGGGCTCCGCC
>VXOE01000183.1 GCA_009840225.1 Caldilineaceae bacterium SB0662_bin_25
CCGGGCACAAGGCCTGCCCCTACGGGGCTGTTTTGGGGGATGGGGGAGGCCAGATGGGGAAAGGCAGATGCGAGAATAGGCTGCTACGTGCTATAATCCTGGAAATCAGATGATGCCGCCGCGGGGCGGCTTAGGGAGGCAGTTCTGCCGCGAGAGGAGGGCGGCGCATGGGAAATACAGTTCGACTTGGCGTCCTCACCAGCGGAGGCGATGCGCAGGGCATGAATGCGGCTGTGCGTTCGGCTGTGCGTGCGGCGCTGGAGCGGAAGGCTGAAGTATTCGGTATATTCGAAGGTTTTCAGGGCATGATCGAGGGCGGAGAACAGATTCGCCCTTTCACCTGGGAATCGGTTGGCGGCGTACTGCAACAGGGCGGAACTCTACTCGGGACAGCCAGGAGTCCTGGCTTTCTCGAAAGGGAGGGACGTAAGGAGGCGGTGCGCAATCTGCTTCTCCAGGGTATAAACCGGCTGGTAGTGATCGGGGGCGACGGCAGTTTGACCGGCGCGGAGGTCCTGCGGGGAGAGTGGTGCACGCTGCTGGAGGAGTTGGTGTCGGAAGGACGCCTGGATGCTTCGGTCAGAGAAGAGTACGGATTTCTTGCGGTGGCAGGGCTGGTGGGTTCGATTGACAATGATATGTTCGGAACGGACCTGTCGATAGGTACGGACTCTGCGCTTCACCGCATTACGGAAGCGCTTGACGCCATCACGAGCACTGCGGCCAGTCACCAGCGTACATTTGTGGTGGAGGTGATGGGTCATCACTGCGGCCATCTGGCCTTGATGGGGGCGCTGGCTTCTGGGGCCGATTTCGCGCTGATTCCGGAGAGCCCGCCCAATCTGGATGCGTGGGAAGAGAGGATGTGCTCGATCTTACGCCAGGGTCGAGAGATGGGCCGGCGGGACAGCATTGTGGTGGTGGCGGAGGGTGCCCAGGACCGTCACGGCAACCCGATATCCAGCCGCTATGTTGAAGAGGTGCTGACCAAGTACCTGGGCGAAGAGGCGCGGGTTACGGTTCTTGGTCACGTGCAGCGCGGGGGTTCGCCCAGCGCTTCGGACCGGGTCCTGGCGACGTTGCTGGGTGCGGCGGCGGCGGAGGCGGTACTGGATGCCAAGCCGAGCGACGAAGCCGTTCTGATTGGCATTGAGAACAACAAGATCATTCACAGCTCGTTGACGGAGTGCGTGGAACAAACTCATCGGGTCGGCAAGTGTATCCACGAGTGCAGGTTTGACGAGGCGATGGCGTACCGGGGCAAGGCGTACAAGGACTCGTTCCGCATACTGCGGACGTTGATTCGCGCCAACCCGCGGCCGCCGCAGCCGAATAAGCGGCGACTGCGGGTTGCTGTCATGACTGGGGGTGCGCCGGCGCCGGGGATGAACGCGGCTACGCGTGCCGTCGTTCGCATGCTGGAGGACAACGGCCACATTCCACTGGGCGTCAAGTGGGGCTTTCGGGGCCTGATTGACGACGATCTCGAAGAGATGAATTGGATGACCGTCAACGGCTGGGCGCCAACGGGGGGATCGGAGCTTGGGAGCAGCCGGAAGACCCCGGAGGGCGCGGAGTTGTACGCTGCGGCGCAGGTTCTCGAGAAGAATCAGGTGGATGCGATCGTGATGATAGGCGGCTGGGCAGGATATCATGCCGCGCACCGGCTGTATGAAGAGCGCCACAATTTCCCGGCTTTTGACATACCCATAATCTGCATTCCCGCAAGCATTAACAACAATCTACCTGGCTCGGAGTTGAGTATCGGCGCCGACACGGCTTTGAACAGTATCGTCGAGGTTGTGGACAAGATTAAGCAGTCTGCGGTGGCCTTTAACAGGTGTTTTATAGTCGAAGTGATGGGGCGATACTGCGGATACCTGGCTCTGATGAGCGCCATTGCCACAGGGGCGGAACGCGTTTATCTGCACGAGGAGGGGATTACGCTCAAGGACCTCGAACGTGATATCAATCTCCTGAAGCAAGGGTTCCAGCAAGGCAAGCGTTTGGGGCTGATGATCAGGAACGAAGCTGCCAACTCCTTTTATACGACTTCCTTCATTTCCGCGCTTTTCGAAGAGGAGGGGGGCGATTTATTTGAGGTGCGTCAGTCAATCCTGGGGCACTTGCAGCAGGGCGGCAACCCGTCCCCGTTCGACCGCATCCTGGCGGCGCGACTTGCCTGGGAGGCGGTGCAGAGAATTGAAGAGGCGGCGAGCCGGCCGGGACCGAGGAGCTATTCGGACGTGGGGGCCGTTTGTCTGGGGATACAGGAAGGCGATGTAAATGCTACGCCGCTGTATCGGATTCCGCGGCTGATGGATGAAGTACATCAACGTCCGCTTGAGCAGTGGTGGATGGAGTTGCGGCCGCTGGCGCGCATGCTGGCACAGCCCGGGCCCGGTTTTTTTGAACAGGCGGCTATGGGCCAGGCCGACCAACCTTGAGAATGACGATTGGGGCATCACGCCGTGGCTGATTATACGTCCGTCACCTCTGAGCTCAAGCGCGCCTACGATGCCAAAGCGGAGGAGCGGGACAGAAAACCTGTCTTGGGGTGGAGACAGGCGTTGTGGGCGGAATTTTTGCAACGCCTGCAGGCGGAGAATCTGGCGTCACTCCTGGAAATCGGCGCGGGTACGGGTCAGGCTGGAACTTTTTTTCAGGAGGGGGGGCTGAAGGTCGTGTGCACGGACCTCTCGCCGGAGATGGTTCGATTGTGCCGTGCGAAAGGGCTGGAAGCCTACGAGATGGACTTTCTGCATCTGGATTTCCCGGATGATCACTTTGACGGCCTGTTCGCCCAGAACTGTCTTCTTCATGTGCCGAAGGTGGACTTCGCGAATGTCTTACAGGAGATCGGGCGGGTAGTCAGGTCGGAGGGGTTGATCTTCATCCTTATGCACGGTGGTCGAAGCTTTGAAGGCGTACGGGAAGAGGACTTCTACGAGCCCAAACGCTTCTATGCACTATACGCTGATGACGAGTTGCAACTGATCCTGGAACGCTTCTTTCAGGTGATTTCCTTCCAGGTGATAATGAGAGAAGAGTCGAGCGCCAACAGTTTTCAGGCTGTAACTCTACGCAATCAAAGTTAGGAACCAGAGTGCGGGACCGATGACTGCCACTGTATTGTTCCTCTGCACCGGAAACTATTACCGCAGTCGTTTCGCCGAGCACTTTTTCAATGAGCATGCGCGGCGAAGAAAGCTGGCATGGCAGGCGAGGAGCCGCGGGCTGCAGCCAAGTCTGGAGAATCTGGGCTTAATGTCCAGGCACGCCCTGGAGCGGCTGCGCAGGCTTGGTATGGCGCCGGGCGAACCGCTCCGTCTGCCGATAGACTTACAGTCGTCGGACCTCATTGCTGCGGCGCTAACTATTGGAATGAATGAGGTGGAGCACCGGCCCCTGATGGCGGCGCGTTTTCCGGAATGGACGGATCAGGTGCGCTATTGGAACATCTACGACCTGGATGTGACGGACGCAGATTCGGGGCTGGCCGCGATTGAGAATGCGGTACTGGCTCTACTGGACGAGCTCAGCGCACTTTGAGCACGATTTTGCCTATGTTCTGGTAGTCTCGCATGCGCTCGTGGGCGGCGTGGGCGTCGGCGACGGGCATCACCTTGTCGATGACAGGACGGATCGAGCCCTCCTCGATCTGCCCCCAGAACTGCTGTCGGAAACGCCGAATTATCTCAGCTTTTTCTTCTACGGGCCGGGCGCGAAGCACGGAACCGATCAGGCGGGCGCGCTTGCCCATCAGTTGCCTGATGTCCACGGTTGCTTCAGAACCGCCCAGCGTGGCGATGAATACGAGGCGGCCTTTCACCTTCAGCAGGCTGATATTGCGCTCCAGGTATTCTGCCCCCACCATGTCGAGGATAACATCGACACCTGCGCCTTCGGTGTAATCCAGCGTTCGGGCGACGAAGTCCTCAGTCCGATAGTTGACGGCCAGATCGGCGCCCTGGTTTTTGCAGGTTTCCACTTTGTCAGGGCGTCCGGCGGTGGTGATGACGCGCCCTCCAGCACCCTTTGCCAGTTGAATGGCGGCAGTGCCCACGCCGCTGGCACCGCCGTGGATGAGGATGGTCTCACCGGCCTGAAAACCGGCTTCCATGAAGATATTGACGTAGGCGGTCAGGTAGACCTCGGGGAGGCAGGCGGCTTCTTCGAAGGACCAGCCGGGGGGAATTGGAATCAGGAGGCGCTGGTCGACGGCTACTTTTTCGGCATAGCCGCCGCCGGCGAGGAGTGCGCAAGCCTGGTCGCCCACCTGCCAGCCCTCTACGCCTGTACCCAGTTCGAGGATTTTTCCAGACATGTCGAGGCCCATGATATTGGGGGCACCCGGGGGTGGAGGATAGTTTCCTTCGGCCTGTGACAGGTCGGCGCGATTGAGCGTGGTCGCGTGGATGGAGACGAGCAGTTCGCCCGGCTGCGGGAGAGGGTCTTCGACCTCCCGCCAGACTAACTGATGACCTGATTGTGTCTGTTCTACTTCGATAGCGTGCATGGATCCGTTCCTTCGTGATTGCCAACTGTGTCCTACCTGTTGGGATGGAAGATGCTCAGACCATTTTGTTGGATGGGCCTGATGCCGGCTAATGGGATGGGCGGGGAAAAATGGTTGTGAGGAGATTCCTCTGAGCAGCGCTATTCGACCTCAAGTTGCTCAGGGTCAAGCTGGTGCCAGAAGACCTACCCGGACTCCAATGCTCCGTTGATCCGGTTGTCTTTGTAAAGACCGGCGACTGCAGCAATCGAGCGCTTTCCGGTAAACCGCGTCATGAAGTCGGCGTTTCGGATCGCTCTTACGGTATCCCGGCCATTGGAGGTGAAGGAGACTTCCACGGCGACGTAGCATGTTTCGCCATCTTTGTCGGCTGCCTCCAATATGAGGTGGGCGCGGCGAAAGCTTCTCAGATCGCTTGTGGAAATGTCTGATGTATCGGCAGACTCGGAAAACTCCCACAGTTCTTCTCTGGCCAGAGTCCTGGGATTACGTAGGCCCAGATCGTCGGCAATCAAAAAGGCGTCATCAATTGCGGCACTTCGCACGTGAGCGGCCGTAATGGGAGCGATTTCATTGCGAAGATTCTGTATGCTGTTCATCACTGACTCGAATATGGAATCAGCTGCATCGATTCTGGCGTCCACTGAGTCAAACCTGGTGTCATGTTGAGCCTAACGCACTTCAACTGCGTCTAGGCGCTTGTTTGTGGAGGCGGCAAAGCTATCCACGGTTTCGGTTAGCCTAGCCATCGTTTGGGGAAGTTCGAGGACTTCCCTCGACAGCAGCCTAACGCGCATGGCTTCGACCCACTCAGGGTGATTGTCCATGATCCGCACAAGATCTTCAATTGTATTGATAGCGGTTGTCGTCATTTCCCGAACTCAATCAGTACAGTAGCCGTTTTGGCATTTGCCAAAGAGATGGCACAAGCCAAGGTTCGCACAAGCGTTCTTTCCAACAGTATACTTCATGGCACAGTGCGGCCCAAAAGGGGAGAGAGGTCCAGACACTCTTTCAGATGTAGATAGGTCTACTGATACGCCAGGGAGCCGTCCGGGCGTATGAGGAACGGCCTGTGCCAGGAGCGGCCAGGGTGCGCGGCGAGGGCGTCCAGATTCAGGTCGATGCCGAGGCCAGGCCTGTCAGGCAGCTCAAGGTAGCCGTCCATAAGCTTAATGGGTTCGTCGACTATTTCTGCGCGTCGTCCATCATCGGCCTTGTACTCCAATATCATGAAGTTCGAGGTGCTGGCGGCGAAGTGGACGTTTACTGCGGTGGCGACCGGTCCGCAGGGATTATGGGGGGCGACACTGGCGTAATGGACTTCGGCCATTGAGGCGATTTTTTTCATCTCCCAGAGGCCGCCGGTGATGCAGATGTCAGGTTGGATGATGTCCACGGCGTGGTGGCTGAGCAGCTCGCGGAATTCGTGGCGGCTGTAGAGCATTTCGCCGGTGGCGATGGGAACGTTTACCTTGTTGCTGAGTTTTGCGAGGGCCTCATAGTTTTCGGGGCGCAGGGGCTCTTCGACGAAGAAGGGTCGGAAGGGCGCCACTACCTCGCAGAGTTGGGCGGCGCGGCCGATTTCGAGGATACGGGCGTGGGGATCGAGTCCGATATCGATGTCGGGTCCGACGGCTTCACGGACGGCTGCGACGCGCCGTTCGGTCTCGCGCAGGGCGCGATTCCACGGCATCAGGTGCCAGCCGGAGGGCAGGGGGCCCATTTTGAGAGCGGTATACCCGTAGGTCTGGATGAGACGGATGGCATCCTCGGCTGCCTCTTCGGGCGTATCGCCGCCTATGCTCTGGTAGACGCGGACACGGTTGCGGGCTTTGCCGCCAACAAGCCTGTAGACGGGCAGACCGGCGGCCTTGCCGGCGATGTCCCACAGGGCGTGTTCGATGCCGCTGATGGCGGCGTTTACGACTGAGCCGCCAGGGAAACGGCCACCAGCGTACATGAGGTGATAGAGTCCTTCGATGTCGCGCGGGTCGCGGCCGGTGAGCCATTCTGCGAAGTCGTGAATGGCGGCGACGGTAGCGCCGTCGGGCCCGCAGGAGAAAGGCTCGCCAACACCGTGGATGCCCTCGTCGGTGTGGACGACGACGTAGGGTATCGAGCGATTGGCCAGTTCGGTCAAGTGCGTGTCAATGCGTGTAATTTTCATAGGAATAGCTCCTGTGGCGGAATACAGGAATTATCGATTACTGTGCGATGTGTGTCAAGCCTTTCAGAACGATCTTGGCGGGTGCATCCCTGATTTGGGGTGGGAACAGTCTGGCGGGGAATCGATGGCGGCGGTGGCTGAAATTGTTTGCCGTCTTTGGGCGAGACGCAGTGCAGGCACAGGGCCGGCACGTACGGGGACCTGATGGGACTGGCGGGACGTGGTCGGGCTGGACACCTTCGATTAGGCACCTGTTACGAATATCGCCACCCGGTCGATGAGGCACGGCATGGTTTAGGGGGGGCGTTGCGGGGGCGGAGCCCCCGCACAAGGGAGGGCCGAATAGGCCCGACCGCCCAAACTGCAGTGGTTAGTGGTCAGAGGAGGCGCTTCACCTACTTCAGGGTTGAAAGCGGACTGGATATGGCTCCGTTGCTACATGGGGGAAGGGGAAGTTTTGCCCTTGTATTGGGATGCACGCATCTTGCCTTCTCGATTGACATATGACGGTTGCTGTGCTTTTATGGCGGGCACATGGGGAGACAGCACTGCCACTTCAACGGGCGGACCTGATTGCATTACACATGTCTCTCATCGACACGAACTGCCCTAGAGGAAGTGGACGTTGGAGAACCGCCCTTCCATTGGGAGGCCGCGCCGAGAGATGAACCGAATTGAGATACAGATCGCGGTTGCCAAGGTGTCAAAGTACGCGTCCAGCGAGAGTGGGGACACGGTTGAGGTCGTGGAGCGTCCTCACGGCGGGATCAGTATTGTGGTTTCAGACGGTCAGCGGAGTGGACGCAGCGCGAAGGCGATCAGCAATGTGGTTGCGCGGAAGGCGATGAGCCTGATTGCTGAAGGGGTGCGGGACGGGGCGGTGGCGCGGGCGACGCACGATTATTTGCGCACGAATCGGGGGGGTAAGGTCAGCGCGGAGCTGGTCATTGCGAGCGTGGACCTGGTTACGGAGACGCTCGTACTCAGCCGTAACAGTCGTTGTCCAGTTTTGGTACAGAGGGATGGCGGGACGGAGTGGTTGGACGAAGAGTGCGACGCTATTGGGATTTATCGAAATACGAAACCGAATATCGTTGAATTTCCGCTCGAGCCTGGTTTGACGGCGGTGGTATTTACCGACGGGATTTGGAGCGCCGGGCACCGAAGCGGCGGCGCGATGGATGTTGCGGGCGCGGCCTGTTTGAACGAAGGAAGTGAGAAGAGTAGCGATGTTGGTGTGGGAGAGAATTCCGCCAAAGGGATAGCCGATCGCGTTCTGGAAGCGGCGCTTGAACTGGATAACGGACGGCCACGAGACGACTCGACTGTCCTTGTGATCAGGGTTGGTTCGCATCAGTGGGAGCAGAAGATCCGCCGCATGGAGATTTCTCTGCCCATTTAGCGTATCCCGGGCCTTGCTGGATTTTTTGTGACTCATTACGACCGCCAATGGGGGCGGTACAAGTGAATTTGGACCTTGTCAAAATTGTAGGTGTTAGCGCGGCCGGCAAATCGACACTTGTGGCCGGTTTGAGGCGGATGGGCTTCAATGCCCGCCCCGTTGCCCAGGAGCACAGCCAGGTGCCTGACATGTGGCAGCGTATCCGGCCGCCAAACTGGCTGATATTTCTGGATGCGGATCTGGCGGCTCAAGGTGAGCGGCGTCCTGACGTCAGTTGGGACGAGCCCTGGCGGCGGACCGAGTTAGAGCGGCTGGCGCATGCGCGGACCCATGCGGACCTGGTCATTGACACCAGCCTACTTTCCCCTGAAAGCGTGTTGGACCGGGCGGTCGGTTTTCTGCGGGTGAGGCGCGTTGAGGCGGCTCCTGAGCCGCTGGTGGAGTTGCCGCGGACGGGCAGTGTTTGGCATCAGGAATGACGAAGAGACCGGCGAAAATGTTGACAATGCCGTCAGCGCGTGCTATATGTTGCCGGCGGACGCCGCAGGCGTCGAGCTGGAGAGGATGAAGCGCGCCAAGGCACGCCGCCTGCATCACCTTCCTCTCCAGATATGGCGGCGCGACTAAGCAGAAGAACCGCCAATTCTCGTATTCGTATTCCAAGTTCACAGAGGATTATTCCCATGTCAGTTCATTCTGTCGAGAGGCTTTTTGCCTACAACAAGTGGGCCTGGATTCGAGTCTTCCCCAGTTTGGAAGCGATCCCGGAAGAGGAGTACTTCGCCGAACGTCCCTTCTTCTGGGAGTCGCTGCACGGGCTGGCTGCTCACGGCTATGGTGCTGAGCGGGTGTGGCTGCAGAGGATTGGCGGAGAGAGCCCTTCGAAACGTCCGGCTCCAACGGACTTTGCTTCTTTCGCCGAATTGCGGACGGCGTGGGAATCATTGTGGAGCGAATGGCAGGATTATGTTGACTCGTTGACGGCCAGAGGGCTCGAAGAGTCTCTCCATTACCGCGTCTCTGAAGGTCATGAGATGGCGATAAGGATGGATGATGTTCTGCGGCACGTGTTCAACCATGCGACTGAGCACCGCAGTCAGATGACTCCGGTACTGGCCCAGTTGGGGCATCCAACGGAGCCGCTCGACTATGGTCGATTTGCGGCGACGAACAGGCCGTAAGAGCCGGGTTCCTGGCCGAAGTAAGGAAAGAAGGTGAAAATGCGTTACACGGCAGAAAGCGTGCTGATAAAGCCGGAAGCCGACAGCAAGGACCCGGATCTTATCCTTTCGGTTACGCCGGAGAGGGCAGGGTGGGAGTACATTTCATTTCAGGCGAGACGGTTGGGAGATGACGACTCCTGGTCCTTCAGCACCGGCGAGAATGAATTTGCGTTTGTCAATTTGACCGGACGTTACCAGGTCGAGAGCAACAGGGGCAGTTGGGCCGGAATCGGTGGCCGGGCGAATGTATTCAGCGGTGGTGCGCACGCACTTTATCTGCCGCGACAGACCGAACTGACGGTCACGGCGGAGGAGGCTGGGGAGTTTGCGGTCACATGGGTGCCGACTATAGAGGACCACGAGCCTTGGTTGATCAGGCCGGAAGATGTGGCGATCAGCATTCGGGGCGGGGACAACGTCAGCCGTCAGATCAATGATCTGTTGCCTCCCGGTTCGCCGGTGCACAGGATCGTGCTGGTGGAGGTCTACACGCCAAGCGGGAATTGGAGCAGCTATCCGCCGCATAAGCACGATGTTCACATTGAAGATGGGGCAGGCGAGTTGATAGAGGCGGATCTTGAGGAGGTCTACTTCTACCACATTGACCGGCCAGAAGGGTTTGCCTACCAGAGAGTGTATACGGATGAGAATTCGCCTATGCACGCGGCGGGCAATCCTATCGATGCGCTGGTCCGGGTTGGGCACAATGAGGCGGTGCTGGTTCCGGAGGGGTATCATCCTGTGGTGAGCATGCCCGGGTATACGACGTATTATCTGAACGTGCTGGCGGGCAGTGCGCAGAGTCTTGCCAATCAGGAGGACCCGGATTACGGGTGGGTGAAGGAGAAGTATGGCGGCGTGGATGAACGGCTGCCGCTGTACTGACATTGGGTTAGGGCGTACGAATAAGGTGACAGGTTCGGCAACTCGGGGACCAGGTCAGAGGAATCCAGGAAGATGACTACTGATAATGAAGCGAGAAGGTACGATTCGCTGCACATGGGCCGCTCTTCGATCGATCTTTACAGCAACGACGTGGGCGCGCCATTTGCGGAGATCGGCAGCTTCGCGGCGTATGTGGGCGGTTCTCCGACCAACATCAGTGTGGGCGGGGCCAGGCTGGGCCTGAAGACGGCGCTCGTAACCGGTCTGGGTGAGGACCCAGTTGGGGATTTCATCGCCGACTTTCTGGAGAAGGAGGGCGTGGATTTCAGCTACAGCCCGCGAAAGCCGGGGCACCGGACCAGCGCGGTTGTGCTGGGCATCGAGCCGCCGGACAAGTTTCCACTGGTCTATTACCGTGAGAACTGCGCCGACATCGAGTTGACGATTGACGACGTGCTGGCTGCGCCTGTTGCCGATGCGAAGGTTTTCCAGTTTGCGGGTACGAATTTGAGCAAGGAGCCGAGCCGCAGCTCGACGATGTTTGGGGCGGAGTATTCGCAGCAGGTGGGCACGACCGTCATTTTCGATCTGGATTTCCGGCCCGATCAGTGGCATGACCCGCGGGCGTTTGGGGTGGTCGCGCGTTCGGTGCTTCCCAATGTTGACGTTGTGATCGGTACGGAGGATGAGATCAACGCGGCAGTGCTCAGCGATGCCAGTCAGATGTCGCTGACGCATTCGCAGGTGTCCGATGCGAAAGTGGAAGGCGACGTGGAGTCTGCGATTGGCTGGCTGCTGGAGCTGGGGCCGCAGGCTGTGGTGGAGAAGGTGGGGGCGCTGGGTTCGCGTGTGCATTTGGCTGGTGGAGAGGTTCTGGAGGCGCCCGGTTTTCCGGTCGAGATTTACAATATTCTTGGGGCCGGGGATGCGTTTGGGGCCGGGTTCATTTACGGGTTCGTGAATGGCTGGGGCTGGCAACGGTCGGCGCGGTTGGGGAATGCATGTGGGGCGATGGTGGTGCTGGCGCATGGGTGTGCGAATTTTATGCCGACGTATGATGAGGTGATGGCGTTTGTTGAGGAGCGGGGTGGGTTTTAGGGGGCTACAGTTTTTTCAAGGGGAAATCGCTAGACTACCTCGGAAGCGAATGAGGCTTCCTGCTTAGAAACAGCTAGCCAAATCAGGAACCGATGAATTCAGTATCAATTTCAGAGATTGTCGCGAAAAACTATAAGAACATTCGACTGGAAAATGGGATAGAATTTGGCGATCTGACCGTTTTAGTTGGAGCGAATGGTTCTGGAAAGAGCAACCTGATATCACTGTTTGAATTCCTGCAGGACAGCGTTGCGGGCACCATAGCGGATGATCAGAGAGGGAGGACAAACTTTGAAGACGCGGTCTTTGAATTGGGCGGGGCACGAATTCTGGATGGAGCGCTAGAAGCACCAGCTAACGTAGGTATCGAGTATCATTTCGCAATAGATCAAGAAGAAGCAACTCTGGGGATCGATCTGTTGGTGCAAGGAAACCACAGGCAAGTTATTGTCGGGAGCGAGTATCTGGATAGCGGTCGAGGTCTCTCCACGCCTCCTGCCTATTACCGCGTACATAGTGGGGAGTATGGCGGCGGCGGCTCAGGTGTTATTTCTGTGTTTAGCTATAGAAATCGGTTGTTGAACCCGATGGTGAGTCCCCCAACCCATTTGGAGCAGATCGGAGATGTTCCTGTAAACGAGTTAGCTTTATCGGCAATTCCCCGCCTGCTGGAAGGCAGTCGCTTTCCCCCGGAAGCAGTGCCCTTGTACGGACCTCGCGGAAAAATCGTGGACAATGCACTTTACTGGAGTTTTTACAACGCTAACAACATGGACTTGGAGCGGATAAAGACGTCAGTGCCGAAACTAGGCCAGTCCGACTTGTTCTTGTCAGAGACGGGTGAGAATCTGGCATTAGTTTTGTTCAATCTGATACAGGAAGATATCGAATTTGAAAGTACATTTAACGAAGCCATTAGAGATGTTCTTCCTTTCACCAAGAGGATAAGGGGTGTGCCGATTGGCAGTTATGCCCTAACCATTGAGTGGCATGTGGAGGGTTGCTCCGAACCATTCTATCTCAACGAAATGTCGGACGGCACCATACGCATGTTGACTTGGGCTGTCATTCTGCATTCGCCGACCCTCCCCACGCTTATTGTGATCGAGGAACCTGAACTTGGGATCCACCCAGCATGGATGCCGATCCTTGCTGAATGGATCAAAGGGGCGGCGCAGCGGACGCAGGTAGTCGTAAGCACTCACAGTCCCGATCTGCTCGACAGCTTTACGGACCAACTTGATAACGGTGGATCCATTTATGCATTTCAGCCGGATAACGAGAGTCGGAGTCACTTTACCCCGTCAAGATTAACCGAAAGTGCCGTTACCGGTTGGCTTGAGGAAGGATGGCAGTTGGGAGACCTGTATAGGGTAGGCAATCCCGCGGTTGGGGGGTGGCCTTGGTAGTTTGGGTTTTTTCGGGAGGAGGAGAATCGGAAGTCAGAGGATTGATACCACTGCTCGAAAGAGTCCGCCCAGACTTCATTTTCGAACGCAAATCACCAGTCAGAAGGAAGCCTGGACCACGTCCGTCGAATGAACCTGGCTATGGGAGAACAGGAACGAGCCACGCGCAGCAACTAGAGAAGCTGCTCTTTGAGTCACTAAACGCTGGCGGATTCTGTGATTTCATTCTCGTAATCGATGACCTTGACTGCCATGACGCCAACGTAAGGCGAGAGCTTTTCGCTTCATCAATTGGGAAGGTTGAACAGGCGGCCGACATCTCATACTTCGTTGGACTTGCCTCACCTGAGATTGAAGCGTGGATCGTTGCCGATTGGGACGGCACAGTTGCCTCCGATCCGGATTTTCGGGGTTGTCATGGCCAGATGCGTCATTGGCTAAGCACCCAGAAGGTTGTTCCCTTTAGCCGACCTGAGACATTTGGTGTTTTTGACGAGGAGAAAGATTCGTGTCGTGACAAGCTCTCCGACGCGATTATCGAAGCTTCATTGGAATGCGGCGCAAAGTCCCGGTATTCCAAAGGCATCCATACAGCAAGGTTTTTGGGACGGATTTCGCCTGAGGTTGTGAGTGTCAAGTGCCCACTATTTCGAGAGCTGTATATTCGCTTAACCATGGATGACTAGGATTGGGAACAAATGAAAGTACGAATTGCGACAGCTCCCGTATCGTGGGGCGTTTTGATGAAGGATACGCCGAACGTTCCTCCGTACAGCCAGGTTCTTGATGAGATCCAGGAGGCCGGCTATGTGGGAACGGAGTTGGGGCCATACGGTTATCTGCCTTTCGATGTTCCGAAACTGCGTGACGACCTGGAGCGGCGGGGGCTTACGCTGACGTCGGCATTTACGATTTTCAATTTCCTGGCCGGGAAGGATGACGAGACGGTCTACCGAGAGGCGCTGGAGACGGCAGAGGTGCTTGCGGCGATGGGCTGCGATTACATTGTGCTGTCGGATGTACTTTTTGTGGTTGAGAACCGGGGCGGGCGGGCCGGACGGATCCGGCGTGAGGATTCGCTTAGTGACGCCGAGTGGGACCAGGCTGCCGAGAATGTGAACGCCTTTGCCAAGGTTGTGCATGAGGAGTACGGCATGAGGTGTGCTGCTCACCCGCACGTGGGCGGTTACCTGGAGACGGACTTCGAGATCGACGCGCTGCTTGAGCGTACCGATTCCGAACTGGTCGGTCTCTGCTTTGATATGGCGCACATTGCCTACGGCGGAGGCGATCCGGTCGCGGTGCTGGACAAGTGGCGGGACCGTACGTGGTATCTGCACATCAAGGAGTGCGACGGACGCGTCCGCGAAGAGGTGATCGGGCGCGGGGGCGATTACTACGATGGTGTTTCGTCCGGCGTCTTCCCAGAACTGGGCAAGGGGACCGTTGACTGGCAAGGGATTAACCGTATCTTGCACGAGATGGACTTTGACGGCTGGGGCACAGTCGAGCAGGATATTCTGCCGGGAATCGGGATCGACGCTCTGGCAAGCGCGAGGGGTAACAGGGCGTTTCTCAGGCAAGAGTTGAACTGGTAACGGTTCCAGATCTGGCTTCATTGGTTGCGGTAAAACGAGCCAGAGGCAAATGGATCATCCATACAGATAGGAAGTGTAAACAATGCCAACTGACCCGGGTTCTTTGCAGGGAAAGTTCGCCGTAGTAACGGGCAGCACGCAGGGGCTAGGTGAGGCAGCGGTGCGGCTGTTTGCGGAACGGGGCGCGGCGGGGATCATTGTGAGCGGGCGGAATGCCGAGCGGGGCAATGCAGTTGCGGCCGACCTGCGGGGCGGGGGCTGCCGGGCCCATTTCGTACAGGCTGATCTGGCGGATGTTGACGCATGCCGCAGCATCGTAGCCGAGGCGGACAGACAGTTTGGTGCGCTGCATGTGCTGGTCAACAGCGGTGCGCTTACGGTGCGCGGGAATATCTGGGACACGACTCCTGAGCTTTTCGACAAGATAATCGCAGTCAACACGCGGGCGCCGTTGCTGCTCATGCAGGATGCGTGCAAGCTGATGCGGCGCGAGGGGAACGGCGGGTCGATCGTCAATATTTCCAGTGTAGCTTCCTTCGGCAGCGAGCAGTTTTTGCTGCCCTATACGGCCTCCAAGAGCGCACTAAACGCGATGACCAAGAATGTTGCATTTGCGGTCATGCGCTACCAGATCCGAGTGAATGCTATTGCCGTGGGCTGGATGGATTCACCGGCCGAGGACTTTATTCAGCGTACCTTTCATTCGGATGGCGAGGACTGGCTGGAGAAGGCGGAGGCTGAGCAACCTTTCGGGCGCTTGCTCAAGACGGATGAAGTGGCGCGAGCGATCGCATTTCTGGCGTCAGATGAGTCGGGGATGATGACGGGCAGCTTGATTGATTTCGACCAGTCGGTGCGGGGGGCAGGTCCAGTGTCCAAGCCACCGCCGCTGGACGATCCGTACTGGAATGTAGGCGCCAAAGACAGCGCGTGGCAGTAGTAGGTGCGGGAGGTCCTGGCGACCTTAAGCTGGCATCAAGGGGTAGAATGTGAGCCGAACAGTCAAGGTCGGCATTATCGGAACAGGCGGCATGGGGGCGCGGCACGCTTCTAATCTGACCTATCTGGTCGCCGCGGCCGAGGTTGCTGCGATAATGGATGTGGATGCGGCGCGTGCCGAGGAGATCGCGGCGAGGTGCGGCGGCGCACGGATCTATACGGATGCCGAGCAGCTCATTTCTGCGCCGGAAGTCGACGCGGTGGTGATTGCGGCGCCAAACAGCTTCCACGCCGAGTTGACGAGGGCGTGCATCGCTGCGGGCAAGCCCGTGCTCTGCGAAAAGCCACTGGCGACGGGGGGCGAGGAAGCCAGTGGAGTCATCGGTGCGGAGGTCAGTGGCGGTCGACGGCTTGTGCAGGTGGGTTTCATGCGGCAGTATGACCCGGCACACGTAGCGGTCAAACGGGTGAGCGACAGCGGGGCGCAGGGGAATGCGCTCGTTTTCCGCAGCGTTCACATCAACCCCTCCAGCGGCGGCGCTCCTTCGCTTGACGACGTCATCACGGGCTCTCTCATTCACGACATTCACTCGGCGCGCTGGATGATGGAGGATGAGATCGTTGGCGTGCATACCTCCTACATTCCATTTTCGCCGGACCGGCCGGACAGCGCGCGCTATGTCATGATCCAGTTGCAATTTGCAAGCGGCGCGCTGGGCGGGCTTGAATGTAACGCGGATGCCGGTTACGGTTATGAAATTGAGGTGAGTATCACCGGTGAAACGGGCGTGGTACATACGAGTCCACTACAGAGCCCGGTCGTGCGGCACAGCAATGCAAGTGGGCAGTGGGTGGAGGAGGACTGGCTGCAGAGATTCAACACGGCCTATGTCAATGAGGTTCAGGCATGGGTGCAGTCGATCCAGGACGGAGAGGCGACGGGACCGAGCGCGTGGGATGGATATGTGTCGATAGTTGTGGCGGATGCCTGCATCGAATCTGGTTTGAAGGGAGAGCCGGCGGCAGTAAGGTTGCCGGAGAGACCTGGCATTTACGGGTAGCAATGTCAGTAGTTGTTTAACTTGGGATGAGGGCCGCTCTAAGCGTCCGCACACTGTAACAGAATTGAGGAAACTGATGAATACAGAACGATTGACCATGGCGCAGGCTATCGTGCGATTTCTCAAGAACCAGTACAGCGAACGGGACGGCGTGGAACAGCCCTTTTTCGGCGGCTGTTTTGGCATATTCGGCCACGGCAACGTTGCCGGAATCGGCCAAGCCCTGCAACAGTATCCGGATTTTCGCTACTATCAGACGCGCAATGAACAGGCGATGGTGCATACGGCGGCGGCCTATGCCAAGCACACCAACCGGATGCGCACGCTGGCCTGTACGAGCTCGATCGGTCCTGGGGCAAGCAATATGGTGACCGGCGCAGCGACAGCGACGATAAACCGATTGCCCGTGCTGCTGCTTCCGGGGGACATCTTCGCCCGCCGCAATGTGGCGCCGGTGCTGCAGCAGTTGGAGTCGGAGCACAGCCAGGACGTTTCGGTCAATGACTGCTTCAAGCCGGTCAGCAGATACTGGGACCGGATAAACCGGCCGGACCAGTTGGTGACGTCGTTGATCGAGTCGATGCGCGTGCTGACGAGCCCGGCGGACACGGGCGCGGTTACGCTCTCGATTCCACAGGACGTGCAAACGGAGGCGTTTGACTATCCGTCGGCGCTGTTCGAGAAGCGGGTGTGGACTGTGCCACGCAACCGGCCGGATGCGGCCGCGCTGCAGAAGGCGGCGGCGGCAATCCGTACGGCGGAGAAGCCTCTGATCATCGCCGGCGGGGGGGTGCTATACAGTGATGCGACCGCGGCCCTGAGAGAGTTTGTCGACCGTTTCGGCATTCCGGTTGCGGAGACGATGGCCGGAAAGGGAAGCTTGCGGTACGACCATCCGCTGCAGCTGGGGGCGACCGGCGCGACCGGCACATTTGCAGCGGAACAGGTGGCGGACGAAGCCGACGTTGTCATTGGAATCGGCACACGCTACAGTGACTTCACCACGTCCAGCAAGACGGCGTTCAAGCATCCTGATGTGCAGTTCGTAAACATCAATGTTGCCGAGTTTGACGCGTACAAGCACTGCGCCATTCCGCTGGTTGGCGATGCGCGGGTCACGCTGGAGGAGCTTGGCGAACTGCTGGCCGGTTATCGCAACAGCGACGAGAACGTTGCGCAGGCGCAGAGGCTGCATGACGAATGGGAAGCAGAGGTGCAGCGCAACTACGATCTTCACGAGGCCGAGAGTGGATTGCCTTACCAGGGCGCGCTGATCGGGGCGGTGAACGACCAGGGCGACCCGGACGCGGTGATGGTGTGTGCTGCGGGCAGCCTGCCCGGGGACATGCACAAGCTGTGGCGGGCGCGGCACAGCAAGCAGTATCACCTGGAGTACGGTTACTCGTGCATGGGCTACGAGATCGCGGGCGGTCTGGGCATCAAGATGGCGGAGCCGGAGCGGGAGGTCTACGTGATGGTGGGCGACGGCAGCTATCTGATGATGAATACCGATCTGATCACTTCGATCCAGGAAGGATACAAACTCACCGTTATTCTGATGGACAATACCGGCTTCCGCTCGATTGGGTCTCTCAGCCGCTCGTTGGGGCAGGGCGGATTTGGCACTCGGTACATTTATCCCGGTCAGGTGGAGGCGGCGCACCGCAACGGTGAGTCCTTTAACGGGCTGCCGACGGACGAGCCGGGATACGATGTCGATCCGCTGCCGGTGGATCTGGCGATGAACGCGGAGAGCCTGGGTTGTCACGTCATCCGTTGCGAGAGCGTGGGCGACGTCGTGCAGGCGTTGCAGGACGCCAAGAGTGTCGACAGGACGACGGTGATATACGTGCCGGACGATCGCTATCTGGGCGTGCAGGGGTACAGCTGGTGGGATGTGCCGGTTGCTGAGGTGAGTGAGTTGGACACGGTCAACGCGGCGCGTGAGGAGTGGGAAGAGATGCGTGCAGGCGAGAGGTATTACATTTGAAACTGCCCTCTGGGCGCAGCAGTTAGCGTATCGAACATTGGTCGTTCGCCAGTCCTCCTAGCGAATTGTGGTGCGTCGCTTGCCAGATCGGTTTAGAATCGGTGCCAAATCGATCCAGCAAGTGAGTTCGGGTTTCTTGTACACAGGAGTTTAGCGATGACGGTGATTCCGACTCATGATGCAGGCAAAGTTGAGGATTACGAGCAGGAGCGAGGGAAGCCTTTGCCAAGTTTCAATCACTTTTACGTCCAGTCTCAACTGCAGTTTGCTCTACATGCAGCTTGCGGAGATAGGTTTTTCGTTGGCGGTGAGTTGTCGCTTGCTACGGAGCCGTTGACGACTCCCGACCTTTCTATCTGCAACTTTCGGGATCCTGACTGGTTGCACGATGAAGTGCGTGCGTCGGAGCCTCCAATCACAGTGGTTGAGATATTGTCTCCATCTCAGAGTGTCAATGAGATCATCCCGAAAATAGAGACCTACTTCCGATTCGGGATCAGGTCGGTCTGGCTGGTACAACCTCCCCTGAAGCAGGTAGCGGTATTCACTCCGGATATGGACGCTCGTGTATTCGTAGAGGGCGATGTCATTGATCCGACGTTGGACGTCAGAGTGGCGCTTGACAAGATATTCTCCTAGGAGAGGCTAGTGATATGACACAGAAACAGGAAGTTCTCAACTACGTCAACGGCCAGTGGGCGCGAAACGGCGCGTCGGACGCGCTTGACGTGCATAACCCTGCGACGGGCGGCACGATAGCGACTGTGGGGCTGTCGCCGGCTGCGGAGGTGGATGCGGCGGCGCGGGCTGGGTTGAAGGCCTATGCCGAGTGGCGAGAGACGCCGGTGGTCGACCGCGTGCAGCCGCTTTTTCGATTGAAGATGCTGCTGGAGGAGCATCTGGAGGAGATCGGGCGGGTCATCACTGACGAGTGCGGGAAGACGTTTGCGGAGAGCGTGGGCGAGATGCGGCGGGGTATTGAGAACGTGGAAGTCGCTTGCGGCACGCCTTCGCTGATGCAGGGGTGGAACAACGAGGACATTGCGAGCGGCATCGACGAGCACATGTTCAGGCAGCCGCTGGGCGTGGTGGCGGCGATTACACCGTTCAACTTTCCCGGCATGATTCCGCTGTGGTTTCTGCCCTATGCGGTGGCGACCGGCAACTGTTTCATTCTCAAGCCGAGTGAAAAGGTGCCGATGACGACGCAGAAGCTGTTTGCGTTGATCGAGGAGGCCGGTTTCCCGCCGGGCGTTGTGCAGCTTGTGAACGGCGGCGCGGATACGGTCAACGCCATTCTCGACCATCCTGACATTCGCGCAATTAGTTTTGTGGGGTCGACTGCGGTGGCGAAATACGTCTACAGCCGGGCTACGGCCAATGGCAAGCGGGCGCAATGCCAGGGCGGGGCGAAGAATCCGGTGGTGATCATGCCGGACGCCAACATTGAGACGACTACGCAGATGATGGGCGATTCGGCGTTCGGGTGTGCGGGCCAGCGGTGTCTTGCGGTCTCGGTTGCGGTGACGGTAGGCGAGGCCAGAGACCCCTTTACCGAAGGCATCGCTGATCTGGCGGCCAGCCGGAAGGTGGGTTACGGTTTGGACGAATCGACGGAGATGGGACCGGTCATCACGCGGGAGAGCAAGCAGCGCATTGAGGGCCTGATCGAGGACGGCGCCCAAGAGGGGGCGCGTGTGCTGGTGGATGGGCGGCAGAAGAAGGTGGCGGGGTACGACGATGGCTACTGGGTGTTTCCGACGGTGCTGGACTCGGTGGACCCTACGAGCCAAATTGCCCATACGGAGATTTTTGGCCCTGTTCTCAGCTTGATGCACGCGGATACGATAGAGGACGCCATAGCGCTGATCAATGATCGAAGCGTCAGCGCGTACGGGAATATGGCCTGTCTTTTCACGAGCAGCGGCGCGGTGGCGCGCCAGTTCCGGCACGAGGTCGACGCCGGGAATATCGGCATCAACATTGGTGTGGCGGCGCCGATGGCCTTCTTCCCATTTAGCGGCTGGAATGAGAGCTTTTTCGGCGATCTCCACGCACAGAGCCGGCACGGGATAGAATTCTACACACAGACGAAGGTTGTGGTGGAGCGCTGGCCGCAGCATTGGAGCAGGAAGTTCTAAGCGCAGAGGTCCCTAAACTACTGCAGCACACTCGCCCCGCCGGTTGCAGGTTCCTTGGGACTTGCTTTACGGCGGGGCGGTCTTGACCAGCCGGGACTAGCACGACTGGAGGAAGGTGAGACAGGCATGGTCCAAGAGATAGGTATCGGCGTCATTGGTATGGGCTGGATGGGTACGACCCACAGCCGGTCGTACGGGCTGGTGAACGACCGTTTCCATGACTGTGGCGTGCGGGCGCGGCTGGTGATCTGCGCCGACGATGTTGCGCACAGGGCGGAGGAGGCGAGGGAAACGCTGGGATTCGAGGCGTCCACGACTGACTGGCATGAGGTCGTCGATCACCCCGAGGTACAGGTTATCAACATCGCGGCGCCAAACTTTCTGCACAAGGAGATGGTGGAAGCGGTAACAACAGCCGGGAAGCACGTATTCTGCGAAAAGCCGGTGGGACGCAGCCCGCAGGAGACGGCGGCGATCGAAAGGCTGGCGCGTGAGGCGGGTGTGATGAGCTTTGTTGGTTTCAACTACCGGTGGGCACCGATGGTGCAGCACTGCCGAGAGTTAATCGAAGCCGGCAAGTTGGGACGATTGACCCATTATCGTGGCCGCTTCTTCGCCATGTACGGCAGCAACCCCTACGGCATGTTGACGTGGCGTTTCAGGAGAGAGCAGGCCGGGCTGGGCGTGCTGGGCGATATCATGTCGCATACTGTAGACATGGCGCATATGCTCGTGGGACCGATCAGGCGGCTGGTCAGCAGCCGGAATGTGTTTATAAGAGAGCGCCCTTTGCCGGTGCCCGGACAGGGGACGCACTTTTCGGTCGGGAAGGAGGGCGACCCGACCGGCGAGGTGGAAAACGAAGACTACGTTGGCGCCTTGGTCGAGTTTGAGAACGGTGTGCAGGGCAGTTTTGAGGTTTGCCGGGCTATCTTCGGGCCTAAGTGCGAAATGTCTTTCGAGGTCAACGGCACTACAGGCGCGGCCAATTGGAACTTCGAGCGGATGAACGAGCTGGAGCTATATCTGCCCGGCACGGACGGGATGCATGACGGCTATACAACGTTGCTGGGGGGCCCTGCCTACCCTTCCCATGCGCGATTCAATCCGGGAGACGGCATTGGGCTGGGGTACGAGGACCTGAAGGTACTTGAGGCGCACAATTTTCTGATGTCGATTGCTGAAGGGGTTCAGCGGTCGCCCAGTTTTGCGGATGCGCGGCGTCTGGCGGAGGTTCAGGAGGCGATGGCGCGGTCCTGGGAGAGCGGCTCGTGGGAGGACGTGCGACCGCTGTCCGATGAGAGCAGCGTCTAGTGGCCTCCTTCAGCAGGAACCGACGTTGAATTCAGGAAGGGGTTTGAAATGTCAGAGGCAGTAAGGGTAGGTGTCGTCAGCACAAGCTGGTGGGCGGACGCGATGTATTTGCCGGCATTGGACGCCCATCCGGGAGCGGATGTGGTAGCGGTCTGTGGTCGCAACCGGGAACGGGCAGAGAGTTTTGCGGCGCGGTGGGATATTCCTCAGGTATACACAAGCTACGAGTCGCTGATTGGCAGCGGTGAGATAGAGGCGCTGGTGGTGGCGTCCGGTCATGAGACACACTACCCGATCACGATGCAGGCCCTGGACGCGGGCTTGCACGTGCTATGCGAAAAGCCCTTGGCGCTGACCTACGGTCATGCGGCTGAGATGGCTGCCCTGGCTGCGAAAAAGGACGTTGTTCACTGCACTCCCTTTACGTACCGCTTCATGCCGACGAACAGGTACATCAAGGAGTTGGTGGAGGAGGGCTACATTGGCAGGCCGTATCACTTGAATCTGCGCTACTACACGGGCTATGCCAGGGAACCTGGCTATGGATGGAGGCACGATCGGGCCTTTGCCGCTACGGGCGTGCTGGGGAACATCGCGTCGCACTTTTTCTACCTGGCGTATTGGTGGTTTGGCGAGGTCACAGATGTGTTTTGCCTGGCAGGAGAGTTTGTTGACCGGCCCGATGTCACGCCGGAAGGGAAGGCGTATGAACGAACGGAGGATGGGGCCTACACTTTGCTGAAGTTTGCGAATGGCGCCCAGGGGCTGGTGCAGGCCTCGGCCGTGTGCACGGAAGAGTCGGTCTTCGGGCAGCGGCATGAGTTCGATTTGCACGGGGAAGAGGGTACGCTGCGCAGTGTGATCGATTGGGTTGAAAGGCAGGACGTTGAGGGCACACGGCGAGGAGAAGGTCCTACGCGTCCGCTCGAGTTGCCGGAGCACGTTTGGGGGGCGGCGCGGCGCGATACGGTGCACAATACGTATCGAGACGTCTTCCGGGTCGAGGACCATATGACGCGGGGTTGGATCAATGCCATTGCCGATGGCGAACCCTTTAGCCCCAGTCTTGAAGATGGGGCGGTCGTACAGCGTGTCACTGACGCGGCTGATTTGAGCGCACGCGAAGGGCGCTGGGTCCGACTGCAGGATATATACTGAGGAGGCAGGGGTGGAGCAGAAGGTCAGATTCGCGATCATCGGGGCCGGGCGGATTGGGCAGGTTCATGCGGAGAATCTGACGCGTCATATCCAGGAAGCGGAGGTGGTCGCGATCGCAGACGTTGTGCAGGAGGCGGCGGAGCAGACGGCGCAGCGGTTCGGCATTGCGCAGGCGAGCGGAGAACCGGAGGAGGTATTCGGTCGGGAGGACGTTGATGCGGTGGCAATCTGCTCATCTACGGAGACGCACGCTGATTTCATCATTCAGGCCGCCCGAGCGGGCAAGCACGCATTTTGTGAAAAGCCGATTGCACTGGACCTGCCTGCGGTAGACGCTGCGCTGGCAGCTGTTGCAGAAAACGGAACGAAACTGCAGATCGGCTTCAACCGGCGGTTCGACCCCAACTTCCGCAATATTCGGGATGCTGTGCGGAGTGGTGAAGTGGGAACACCTTACCTGGTGCAGATCACGAGCCGGGACCCGGCTCCGCCGCCACTGAGCTATATCAGGGGCTCGGGCGGCCTGTTTCTGGACATGATGATTCACGACTTTGATATGGCGCGCTTCCTGCTGGACGACGAGGTGGAAGAGGTTTCGGCCTCGGGAGCAGTTCGGGTTGACCCAGCAATAGGGGAAGCTGGCGATATCGACACGGCCGTGGTCACGTTGCGGTACGTCTGCGGTGCGCTTGGGGTGATCACCAACTCGCGCCAGGCTGTCTACGGGGGCGATCAGAGAGTGGAGGTTCTCGGCTCACTTGGGTCGATCTTGTGCGAAAACAACACGCCCGACCGGGTAATCAGGCAGACCGAGGCCGGGGTTGTCCATGCGAAGCCACTCTACTTTTTCCTTGAACGGTATATGGCCGCGTATGCGGATGAGTTGCGGTCCTTCATTAGCGCAATCCGTGATGATACAGAAGTCGAAGTAACGGGCAGAGACGGACGAGCCCCGGTGGCGCTGGCCCTGGCTGCGGGCAGGTCGTACAGAGAGAATCGGGCGATCGCCCTCAGCGAAATCTCACCCCCTTAGAGCCCAAGCCAAAATTTTCCGTTCGACTGCGAACTGGCGGTGTCCTTTTCGCCGGATAGACGCGCCAGATGGTAATGCAGGCTGCGTCAGAGTCGTCCTCGAATCGTTTCCCTGACACTTTCGGTTCTCCACTCCTGGCATCGTCAGTCTCCTCATTGCTTGCAGATCATTCCTTCTTGAACATTGTTTTTCGACAGGGGGAGAGGCACGAGCCCAAGATTGCCTTGGGCACAGTGGCCTAGCCGGCGTGACAGAAAACTTGCTTGACGACAGATCGGTTCTCGCTCATGTTCGCGGGACCACCGGCGGGGATGGGGGAAGCGTGGGCCGACGCGGGGTGGCCAGCTCCAGATCGCGATCACACTCGCTGCGGGGGGGAGTCCTCCTGAAAGGGGAAGGGTTGAAGGCACGGGACTGCAGTGGTCAGTCGTCAGCGAGGGCGGGAAATGATAGAGGATAGATGCAAAAGGAAAGGAGAGGCGTACTCACTTGAAGGCTACGGGGTCGCCGTTTGGCGAGGAATTGGCTGTCACCTCACTCGTTAGATGGTCATAGTCTCTACGAATACCGTTCGAGTGCACTACAGTTCGGATGCTCTGGGTGGCGGTCTGCCTACGGTGTCCAGGAATGCGACTGGGTATGGGTCAATTCTCGGCAATCACCACAAACTGTCTATGGTAGACTAAGGAGACGATGCACGTTTTCTGGAAGCGTAAATTTCGTCCCCGACCGGCCTTTTGAGCCGAGGATTTCGAGATGCTGTAATGCTGGCCGCATGCGGTCTTTCTCAATTCTTTCCCGACTACCTATGCGGTCTCGGTGGCGATTGGCGACCTGAATGGGGTTCGCTCAGGTGAGCACATTGGGGCCAGGACAGTGAAGAATCGACGTATGACGAGTCGTACAGGAGAATCGCCCACAGTGCGGCGCGCGCTGAGCGCGGCTGGCCGCATAGCGATGGTCGTTGCAGCGGCAGGTGTTTTGCTCTATCTGCTGCTCTACAACGGACGCTCAGATTCGGCGGTACACGCAGAGAACGCGGGCCGGACCACCGGGGCGGAACGCACCGATTTGGGGAAGGAAGCCGGAGAAAGCGGGCTTCTGGAGAGCGGAACCCAGAAAAACACCTTAGCAAGTCAGGCTGCAACTGTCCCTTATACGAAGACGCTGGGTGTTTCGGAGTTCGGGCTGGGTTTTGTGAACTCGGCCGAGACAAACAGCGGGGCAGGCCGGATCCAACGCGGGGTTGATACAGGTGTTCGCATGGACCGTTTTCCCGTCTATTGGGAGCAGGTCGAGAAACGGATTGGGGAGTTTACGTGGACCGGCCAGGACGCGGCCATTCTGGCGAATGAAGGCAAGAACCTGAATACCCTGGCGATATTGCTGGGAACGCCTCGCCAGTATCGCCTGGGGAGCCGGTCAGCTTCGACATCTCTTGGCGGTTCATTCACGGAATTGCCGGAGAACTTTGCGCCGAGATCGGCGGACTGCCTTCCGCAGGAGGCCGGAGGCGAATGCGACCTTGTGGGGGTGGTGGATGCTTCCGGGAGGCAGTTGCGAGTTACGCAGGACGGGCTGCAGGGGCAGTCCGGCAGTTGCCAGCGTCACGAGGGTCCTCCGGCGCCGTTTGGATTGTGGAATCCGATATTCACGGACGGAAGCGACGTTCCTTCGAACGATGCGCGGCTCAACCCAACAAACCCATGGGCGCGTTTTGTGGGTGCGGCGGTGACCCGGTACAAGCCTGGAGGCGACGCGGGCACTCACATTCGCCATTGGGAGATCTGGAATGAGCCGGATCTGTGTCACTTCTGGTCCGGGACGCCTCAGGAATACGCTCGTTTGCTGAAGGTTGCCTACATTGTCATCAAGTGGCTTGACCCCGAGGCGTACGTGGTGTTCGGCGGCCTGGCGCACTTCGAAAACGGGCAGTGGCTCTATGACATGTTGGACGCGCTGGCGGCCGACTCTCTGAGCAGTCAGAACAGTGGATTCTTTGACGCGGCGGGCAGTCATCATTATTCGCTATCGTACGTCGGCTACCAGTACACGAGGAAAGTTCGCAACGCGTTGGACGTGCGCGGCTGGGGAGACAAGCCGATCTGGATTACGGAGAGCGGGGTGCCGGTCTGCAACGACTACCCTGGTCCTACCTGTCCCAGCCCGTGGCGTGCCACGGCCAATGAGCAGGCCTCGTATATTTGGCAGAATATCGCTTATACCAGGCTGGCCGGCGGAGGTCCGATATTCCACTTCATGCTTCACGATGACTGCGGGAACGTGGTTGCGGTCGATTCACCTGACGGGTTTGGGCTGGCAAAGAATGAAAGCATCAGTTTCTGCTCCCCGTCCAACGCCGAAACGCGGCTGGCCTATACCGCCTTTAAGTTAGCGAATCAACATTTCCCCGGCACTGAGGTTGTCTGGGCGGACATCGAACGTTTTCGCGTGCGGAGAATCGCGTTCTATCATCCCGGAACGGAAGAGCGGCGTTTGCTCATGTGGTCCCTCAATACGCAGGAACAGACAGCCAGGATTCCGGCTACGGGCACAAGCGGTCGGCTGATAAATCTGGATGGCACGACGACGGTCGTGACTCCGACCGCCGGCGTTTATGAGGTAAGCCTTGCGGGTGCGACGAATACCAACTGGCCCGACGGCCAGGGGGGATACAGCATGGGCATATACGGTGAGCCTGTGTTGCTGGTCGAAACGGACACAATGTCACCAACGGCGTCTATATTGGACCTGCCGGCTTACTCCCCGCAGACATTTCCCGTGACGTGGCTTGCCAGGGACTGGGGCTCGGGTGTGATCTCTACGTCGGTCTATGTCAAGGTCGAAGATGGGGATTGGGAACTGTGGAAGGAAGGCGTCGAAGCGTACGGCAAGGCGTCTTATACTGGCGAGGCCGGCAAGAAATATGCATTCAGCGTGGCGGCCGAAGACAGGCTGGGGTACAAATTGCACGCAGATACGTCGCTGGCCGAGACGACTATTGCGGAGCACAGTTCGGTTACGGGCAGGGTGATCAACCCGGCGGGTGAGTCCGGCATTGGTGTCCAGGTGAACATCGGCACGACAACGGCCACGACCGACGCGGGCGGCCGGTTTACGATGACAGTGCCGATTGGGAGTTGGAATATCTCGGTTGGAAGTCAGCTGCTGATGCGAAGGCGAGTTTTCGGCACGAGCGAGAGCCTGGCGTTGCTTTATTCGCCGGGGACGAATGCCGTGACGAACGGGGACTTCGAGAATGACTTCAACAGCTGGACCAAGTCTGGAAGCTCTTCCTCCCAGATCGAAGCGCAGCCCGGGGCATCGGATCATGCGCTGCGGCTGGCCAGTGAATTCGTTCCTAATGACGGCGTACCCGGGACCGAGGGCAGCGACGGGGGAAACAGTACGGTGTCCCAGCGTGTGACGGTTCCTACGGGCCGACCCTACCTGGCAATCGCGTACAAGGTAGAAACGACTGAACCGGACACGGGTACCGATAAGTTCGAGGTCATTGCAGTTGAGGACGGTCAGCCGGCGAACTATATGTTGGTACAGAGACAGAGCAGCGGGTGGCAGTACCGCTCTTTTGACATGGCGCAGTACGCCGGCAAGGCGATTAACCTGATTTTCAATGTGTACGAAACGTCACCGAACCGCCGTACGACAGCACTGATTGACGTTGTAACGCTGAGCGACGTGCCAGCCCAGAGTCTTCAGGGCAGTGGGCCGGCGGCCAGACCACGGCCTGCAGAGGCGCCTCCTCCTCCGCCCGCTTCGGCAGAGCCTTCAAGGCAAGAAGGCAATGCGACCAGCGGCTACAGGGTTTTTCTGCCTACGGTGCTGAACCTCAGAGAACAGTAGCGGCGCCTTTGCGCGCCATCGATGCGCTAGAGATCCTCCTCCAGCCCGACGGACTCCTCTTCGGCCGATAACTCGCGCCACAAGAACCATGCCCCGGCGCGGCGCTGACCCTTGGGCGCCCGGTCGTAGTAGAGGTCAAAGAGCCTGCCTTCATCTGTGCGCACGCGGTAGTAGACACGGCCCTGTCCCCAAGATCCCTGTGTTCGGCCACTGCGAACGAAGTAGGGAGGACGTCCGCCCTGTGTGCGGATTTCGGGTTTTCCGTAGCGATGCCAGTTAGCCAGCATCTCGACGACGGAATGAGTTTTTCCTTGCCAGGTAAAGGCGTCGGGAACTGGCGGCTTCTTCTCCAGTGAGAATCCGGGGGGCAATTTCACTGATATTTCACGGCCGATGAACTGCAAGGGGTCACCTCGGTACCAGGGCGAAGACGGTGGGCAGGAAGCTCAAAGGCCTCCCGTCACGGGCGCTTGCTGCTTGGCATGGCGTGCGTCGAGCGAGACCAGATGTAGCAGAGTCAGCACCACCAGCAAGGCGGCAATCCCATAGACCGGGGCGAATCCTACCGATGCCACCAGCCAGAATGCGAAGAGCGGGCCCACCGCGGAACCCAGATCGGAGGCGGTGGCATAGGTTGCAACGAACATCTGAGGGCGGTGCGTGACCAAGGCGGCTTGATTTGCGTATGCGTCCAGAACTACATTTACACCGGTGCTTACGATGAGGACAGCCAGCAAGGCAATAAAAGACATATTGTTCTGAGCCGCCAGCATCAAAGTCAGTCCGAGGCAGAGCAGGAAGACCAGAACGATGGTCAAGCGCATTCGCCCAACCAGGTCGGCCAATGCTCCCATGGCGGCACCGAGAAACAGGTCGGAAAACCAGCGTGTTCCGAGTACGATTCCGGCCAGGGCACCGACCTGCAGGCCCAGCAGGAATCCGCCTGAAAAGCTCGCGAAGCGGTCGGCCAGAAACACGGAAGCTGTGGCGACAAGGATGGAGTTCAGGAGTAGCTTGAAAAACCCCACAAGCAGGATGGAACGCTGAAGTGGATCGGACAGGGCCTCAGTCCAGCCGCCGAGAATCTCATGATCTCTGCGGCGGGCATTCTTGGCCTGCTTCTGGCCGACATCAGGGGAATCGGCAGTTGTATTTGCCTGGTTATCCTCATGCTGGGGCGAGGCGCTTGCGGGCCAGGAGAGGCCGAAAGCGATTGGGATGGAAACCGCTGACAACGCTGCAATCGTCCAGACCGTGATTTGAAAGCCGAAGTGATCGAAGAGAAAGCCTCCAATTAGGGCGCTAATCGCGCTGCCGCCGCGAACAACACCCCACTTCAGGCCCATCAGCCTGCCGGCGTCCGCTCGGTCGCCGGTCCAGATAGATTGGTAGGTGCCCTGACGGAGACCTGACCAGCTGACGCCCCACCCTATCCTCGCCAATAAAAAGACGATGAACCCGAACTTGAAACCATACAGAACGGTCGTCAGGACTCCAAGTATGGCTGATATCACGAAGGCCCGGTACGGACCGAAACGGGCGAAGATTGCTCCGAGCCAGGTATTAGAGAAAAGTCGTATGAGGCGGTTGGCGCTCAAGAGGATTCCGACCTGCTGAGGAGATAGTGCCAGCTGTCCGGCCGCAAGTGGGAGGATGGCGTACAGAAGTGAATCGCCCATGATTGCAAAGCCGACGGCCCCGGAAACAATAAGCACCAGGACAGTGGGGGCCGACAGGCGGGATGGGCGACCGGCTGAAGACGTATCGGGCTGGGGTTTCAGTTCAGTTGGGGACATTGTGGCAGCTAAACTGCAATGGCAGGCGGCCACTGGCAGCAATGGCCACGTTTTCCGACGATGGGGTGTTCGCCGATTCGAGCCATTGTAACATAAGCTCTTACAATTAGGTTTACTCATAATCAAAAAGGAGCAATCGCGGGTATTGGGTAAATTGCGGCATTGCAGTCAGAGCCGTGACTGGGCACCGGCCCGACCGACTGTATTCGGGGGCAAAGGTCCTGGAGAGTTTCTTTTGACAGAGCGGACTTCAACAGCTACTATCGGAATGATAGTACGTCCCAAGGGCCTCTTCGATACGATTGCTACATTTCCGGCATTCGATTCAAGGTAACTACAAAGCCAAGTTCTGTGTACGGTCTGCCTGGGGGAATGTACCGTCAGCATTTCTGTAGCGGTCTCTCGATGGTCATGGCGGTGAACGATGGGCATATATGGGAGTTGCCTCGCCTGTCTTGCCTGCGCTGGCACATACTTGGAATCTGCCAAGACGCG
>VXOE01000051.1 GCA_009840225.1 Caldilineaceae bacterium SB0662_bin_25
CCGTCAATGACTTGGCACTTTTGCCAACCACCTTCTAACTCCGAACTCAGGTTAAGTACGGTTTCAGAGAATTCAGTATAAGGAGTTCGCACGGTTTGCGAAAATCGGGCTCGCCGCGTGGCACTGCCCGCGAGCTGTTGTGAGATTGAATCTGGCCCTAAGGGAAAGGGTTCCCGCAGTAGACGCACTTGGACTGGACGCGGTGGCGGGCCCGTCCCGGCATTTGCGTTTCCAAAGGGCAACCGTATACTTCTAAACTTTGGTGGCCAACGGTACATTGTTTCACTGACTTCAGGTCACCCTTCGATATCCTGTTCAGGGGGAGATAGGTAGGGAATGCTCATTCACAACGCGACCGTTATCACTTTTGACAGTTCCAACCGAATCCTGACAGATGGCGCCGTCTATGTGCGCGGCGACGAGATTGTGGAAGTTCGGGAAAGCGGGATCTTGCTGGGCCGCTATCCTGAGGCCGAGCGATGGGATGCGCAAGGCAAACTGCTGATGCCCGGCATGATCTGCGCTCACACGCACTTTTACGGGGCATTTGCCAGGGGGATGTATATCCCGGGGGAGCCGGCAAAGGATTTCCCCGAGATCCTGCAGAAACTGTGGTGGCCGCTGGACCGGTCGCTGGACCTGGGGGGCGTGCAGAGCTCGGCGGAGGTCTGTCTCGTGGATGCCATCCGCAACGGCACGACGACTCTGATCGACCACCACGCCAGCCAGAATGCGATCGACGGGAGCCTGGACGCAATCGCTGCGACCGTCGACGCCAGCGGGCTGCGGTCGGTGCTCTGTTACGAGGTGACGGACCGGGACGGACATGAGGCGGCGCGGGCAGGGATTCGCGAGAACGTACGCTTTGCGGAGGCGGTGCGCGGTTCGCCGCTGGCGGAGCGTGTGGCCGCCACTTTTGGCTTACACGCCAGCATGACACTCTCGGACGAGACGCTGGAGGCCTGCCGTGCGGAGAGCGACCGGTTTCATGTTCACGTTGCCGAACACCAGGCGGACGCCTGGGACAGCCTGAGCCGGAGCGGCAAACGCACGGTGGAGAGATTGCACGGGTTCGGCATCACAGGGGGAGAAAGCATATTTGCCCATTGCGTTCATATTGACAGTTGGGAGATGGAGTTGCTGAGGGAAACGGGGACGTTCGTATCGCATCAGCCCCGTTCGAACATGAACAACTCCGTGGGCGCGGCCGATGTACCGGCTATGCTGCGGGGAGAGATGCCGGTCGTACTCGGCAACGACGGTTTCAGCAATGACATGTTCGCCGAGATGAAGGTGACCGATCAGCTGCACAAAGTTACCAGCGGCGACCCGCGAACGCTGGGCGCGGATAGGGTTCTGGAAATGGCGGTTTACAATAACCGCAGACTGGCCGGCGCCTTTTTTGACAAGCCGGTTGGGACTTTAACCCCCGGCGCTTTCGCAGACCTCATTCTGCTCGATTACCACCCTACGACGCCTCTGAACAGCGACAACCTGCCTTGGCATATCCTGTTCGGCATCAGCGGCGGACACGTGCACAGCACAATCTGTCACGGCCGGGTACTGATGCGCGATCGGCAACTGCTGACGCTGGATGAGGCGGAGATTAGCGCGCGCAGCCGGGAGCGTGCACAGGAGACGTGGGAGAGGTTCTGGCAGCCGTGACGGCCGGCGCCACTGTTTTGAGAAAGAGGAGATCACAATGACCAAACCAACGCTCGCCGTAATTGGTGGTACGGGCGAGGAGGGTTCGGGCCTGGCATTGCGCTGGGCGGCGGATGGATATTCGGTTTTGATCGGAAGTCGCAGCCGTGAGCGAGCCGTTGCCGCGGCGGCAGAGCTGAAGTCGATGATGCCGCCTGAACTCCCGGCGCGAATCAGCGGCGACTCCAACGCAGGGGCGGCGGCCGCGGCGGATGTGATCGTCCTCAGCGTCCCGTACAGTTCGCAAACCGGAATTCTGGAACAGATCCGAGCGGGTTGTCAGGGAAAAACGGTAGTGAGCGTGGTGGTCCCTTTGAAGCCGCCGCGAGTGAGCCGTGTATGGCGTCCGCAGGGTGGGTCGGCGGCGGAAGAGGCGCAGGCACTCCTGGGAGAGGAGGCGCGCGTCGTGGCTGCATTTCAGAATATCAGCGCTACCCATTTGAAGGAGTTAGAACACAATGTCGACTGCGATATCCTCGTGACGGGTGACGACAAAGCGGCAAAGCAGACGGCGATAGAGCTGGCGCGGGCGGCAGGAATGCGGGGTATTGACGCCGGCCCGCTGTTAAACAGCAGCGTCAGCGAAGGGTTGACAGCGGTACTCATCGGAATCAACATCCGCAATAAGGTGAAGGGCAGCGGTATCCGGATCACGGGCGTGTAACAAGGGGGCCGTCGAGAAGCCCACCTAGCCATAGTAGTCCACCAGCAACGATCATGAGCATCGGAGATGTCATCGCCGAACTGGGCCGGGACAGAGGCTTTATGGCCAACGTCACCGCCTGGGAGACGCTGCCGGCCCGCGCCGGCCAACTGGAAGAACTGCCGGCAGAGCTGCATCCGGCGCTGAGGGAGGCGCTGCGGCGCCGGGGGATTGAGCAGCTCTACAGCCATCAGGCCGAAGCCGTAACCTCTGCCCTGGCTGGCGACCCCTCAGTCACAGTCGTTACGCCCACAGCAAGCGGAAAGACGCTCTGTTATGTTCTGCCGGTGCTGCAAGCCCTGCTCAGCGATCCCGACGCAACGGCTCTTTTCCTCTTCCCAACGAAGGCGCTGGCCCACGATCAGCTGGCAGAGATTGGAGATTGGATTGGCGAGGTAGCCGCATTAGACGCCACCGGCGAAGACGGGCTGGCCGGTGCGGGCTCTGTCGCGGCTTACGACGGCGACACGCCGTCTGCGGAGCGGCGACCGATCCGGCAAAGTGCCCGCGCCGTTCTCTCCAATCCGGACATGCTGCACGCAGGGATACTGCCCTATCACGGCGAATGGGCGCGCTTTTTCGCGGGACTGCGTTACGTCATCATCGACGAAATGCACAGCTATCGCGGGGTATTTGGAAGCCACGTGGCGAATGTTCTGCGCAGACTGCGGCGGGTCGCGGGCCACTACGGCAGCCATCCCCAATTCCTGCTGACCAGCGCAACGATCGCCAACCCACAACAACTGGCTGAAAGCCTCAGCGAACATCCAACTAGAGTCATCGACAATAACGGCGCGCCGCAGGGGCGAAAGCACATTGTGTTGTACGCGCCGCCCCTGTTCGACCCGGTCCAGGGCCTGCGCCGGAGTAGCGTATTGGAAAGCCAGGAGCTGGCGGTCCGGTTCTTGAAAGGTGGTTTGCAGACGATTGTCTTCGGCCGGGCGCGCCTGACAGTCGAACTGCTGCTCAGCTACATTCGGGAGGGCCTGCAGGGAAGAGGCAGCGAGGGTGAGGAATACGCTGCTCACGTCTCTCCTGGGGCAGTGCGAGGTTACCGGGGAGGGTATTTGCCGTTGGAGCGCCGTCAGATCGAGGCGGGTCTGCGGAAGGGAAACGTTCGGGGCGTGGTTGCTACGAATGCGCTTGAGCTGGGAATTGACATCGGCCAACTGGAGGCGGCGGTGATCTGCGGCTACCCGGGTACGATCGCGGCGGCGTGGCAGCAGTGGGGACGGGTTGGCCGCACGGCCGGAGAGTCTGTGGCGGTGCTGGTGGCAACGGCCGGGGCGTTGGACCAGTATGTAGTCAACAATCCGCACTATCTCTTGCAGCGGTCACCGGAGAGGGCATTTGCGAACGCGGACAACCTGGTTCTGCTGGTGGACCAGATGCGCTGCGCGGCGTTTGAACTGCCGTTTGCAGAAGGGGACCGGTTTGGGTGTTCCCCTTTCACCGGTGAAGTACTGGAGTTGCTGGCTGAAGAGAATAGCGTGCAACAGTTCGGTAGCCGTTTCATTTGGCGGGGAGAGGGATATCCTACGCGGCAGTTCGGCCTGCGAAGCGTTGGCGGCGAACCTATAGTAGTTCAGGCGGGGAGTTCGGACAGGGCGACTGATTCCGCCAGCGGTGGCAGGGAGGAGAGTACGAGCGGTCGGCGCACGACTTATGCAGGCGTGACACCCAGACAGAATGGAGAGCGGTTTACGGTTGTAGGAGAGGTGGACGCGGCCAACGCGACGTTACAGGTGCACGAGGGGGCGGTCTACATTCACGAGGGGCGCAGCTTTCTGGTTGAGAAATTGGATTTGGAGGAGAGACTGGCATGGGTCTGGCCAGCGGAGGTCGAATATTACACGGAGGCCAGCGGGGAGACGGAGATTGAGGTGATCTCGGTGCATGGGAGCCGCGTGAGCGGCGGTGCGGAACTGGGTTACGGGGAGATTTTTGTGACCTCGCAAGTGACGCAGTACCGACGAGTGCGGCGGTTTACGCATGAAAACCTTGGGATTCTGCCGCTCGACTACCCGCCGACGACGCTGGATACGGCCGGCTACTGGCTGGAAGTGACGGCTGAAGCGCAGGAGGCGCTGATGGAGGCGGGGGACTGGCGGGATTCCCCCAACGACTACGGTCCTGCCTGGCAGGAGCAACGCGCCAAGACGCGTGAACGAGATGGCTACCGCTGCGCCGAGTGCGGCGCGGCGGAGACCCGCAACCGCCAGCACGACGTGCATCACCGGGTACCGTTTCGAGTCTTCAACTATATTCCGGGGCTCAATCGAAATGACCAGGATGCAAACAGGCTCGACAACCTGGTGCTGCTCTGCAGACGTTGTCATTACCGGCTGGAGGCGGGTGTCAGGGCGCGAACTGGGATGGACGGCGTGGCATATGCGCTGGGCAATCTGGCGCCGTTGCATCTGATGTGTGACCGGCGCGATATTGACGTTGCCATTATTCGACCGCAACTCAAGAGTGTGCTGCTATCGCACCGGCCTCCGGCTGCTTCGCCACCGTCTCAGGAGGAGCCAGATGCTCCGCGCATCTACATTTACGAGCGCATTCCTGCCGGCATCGGATTTAGCGAGCAGTTGTATGAGCGGCACGACGAGCTGATGGCGGGGGCGGCGGATTTGATCCGCAGTTGCGGATGCCGCTACGGATGCCCTGCGTGTGTGGGGCCGGTGTTGCTGGTTGACGATGCGCAGCTTGCCGGCGGGCAGAACGCCAAACGCGCAAATGCAGCTGACATGCCAGGTGGTTCCGGCGAAGAGGTCCAGTTTTGGGATGACACGCAGGACCAGAGCGAGGCGCAGATGCAACCGCGGCCGTTGTTGGAAACGAAACAGTTGGCGCTGGCGCTGCTGGCTGCGCTGGTAGACGATTGAGATTGGAATGGCCAGCTCAGCTAAACAGGGTTTCGTCTTTGCGCAGGGGCGAAAAGGAGCGCCGGTGGGCGGGACAGGGGCCTAGTATCTCGATGGCGGCGAGATGGGTGCGGGCGGCGTAGCCTTTGTGGTTGTTGAAGCCGTAGCCAGGGAACTGATCGTGCAGCTGGCAGAGCAGCCGGTCGCGATGGACTTTGGCCAGGATGGAGGCGGCGGCGATGGAGACGATGCGCAGATCGCCTTTGGTGAAGCTCAGTTGGGGAAGGTTGAGTGATTTGAGCTGGACCCAGTCGAGGAGCAGGTGATCGGGGGAAGGCGAGAAGGCCTGGACGGCACGGCGCATGGCGAGGCGGGTGGCGGAGGCGATGCCGCGGGCGTCGATTTCGGCGGCTGAGGCTTCACCTAGCGACCAGGCGGCAGCCTGCTCCCGGATTCGATCGGTCAGCTCTTGGCGACGCGGGGGCGACAGCAGCTTGCTATCCTGGACTTTGGCCCAGAGCCCGGCGCGCCTGGAGTTTGCGGGCAGTATTACTGCACCTGCCACAACGGGACCGGCGAGCGCGCCGCGTCCGGCCTCGTCGAGGCCGGCAATGCGGGCGAAGCCAGCGCGCCACAGTTTTCGCTCTTCATCGAGCGTGGGATAGTTCTTCTTTAGTTCCTGAATTTCTTTACCCAACTGCGTTAAGTTGACACGTGGTTCGCGGTTGATGGATCTGCGTCTGCATTCTGTAGAGACGATCTACATTTCATGCAGGCGTTGGAAAAACTGCATCGGCTGCGTCCGCTTTTGCAAGATTCGACCAAGGCTTACGCGGTTCGATGCGCAATTTCTGGCGGCTGCATTTTCGGCCGCAGGGTACACCGAAAATTACACAGGCGACGTGTAATTCAGTTTTTCCGCAGAATTTCCCTCAGAAACGGCCCAAGACTTATACACGCAATGTGTAATTTGCCCAGAAATTTACACAGGCGATGTGTAACCCCCCTTTGGCTGAAGCTTTCTCTGCAGAAGAGTCTCTCTACTTCCAAAGGTTTTCCACGTCCTTGCGCGGTTTGAAGCCGAGGATGCGTTTTGTCTTTTCGTTGCTGAACTTGCCGTGGGGCATGTCGGCGAAGACGTAGAAGACTTCGTTGCGGGAGGGCAGCGCGTCGAGATCGATGTCCAGCCCCAGGGTGAAGACTTCGGCCGAGTTTTCCCAGGAGATAACGTAGGGCGCGTAGTGTTCGCCGGGTTGGATGGCGGCAGGGTCTTTGAAGTTGTAGAAGAGGTAGTGTTGCACGCTGATGTCGTGATGTTCGGTGAAGACGCGGCAGATCTCCAAGCCCATGGCCTTGGTAAGGGCGTAGAGGTTGGTCCCAGGTTGGGGCGGGATATCGGGGACGATGCCGAAGTCGAGCATTTCGGTGATGTGGCGGCCGGCTACGGTGTAATGCGGCCCGGTGTTGATAACGCGATCTATGCCGTGGGTAACGGCGGCCTGCATCATGTTGTAGCAACCGCGGGTGCTTACATCCCAGGCAGTTTTGCGGTCGCGGCGGAGGACGGAAAGGTTGACGATGGCGTCCATGCCCGCCGCGGCGGCGACGACGCCGTCCAGATCAGAGGCATCGAGCAGGAAAAACTCGCCGGGGAGGTCTTCCTCAGGCGGCCTTATGTCGGTAATACGGAGATTGTGGTTGGGCGCGAGCTCGCGGGCCACGTATGGGCCGAGCATGCCGGCGCCACCGAGAATGAGTACGTTCATTGTGGTCTCTCCCCTACATGTGTAATCGGCCAGGGGTCGCGGGCGCCTTCCTCTTTAGACCTGTGCTGTGCGGCGAGGGAGGCGGGTTGTGCGAGGGCATCGACGACAGCGTCGGCGACGGTGGCGTCGGATGCTTCACCCAAGCGGAGGACTCTCACGTCCAGGCTGCCTTCGCGGGCGAATTCGCGGCTGACCTGCTCGGCCATGTGTTTGGTGAGGGTCGGCGGCTGGGTCTGGGGGAGAGGCCGCCAGGTTTCATCGACGCGATAGCCGGCGGGATAGTCAGCCATAAGATCGAGCGTGCTGAGGAGGATGACTTGCCGGACGCCTTCCTCTGCGGCGGCCATGAGCAGGTTGTAGGTACAGCGGGTGGCGGCGTCGAGCTGGGAGCTGATGTCCTCCTCGGGCAGGGGCTCCACGGCGTGGATTATGGCGTCGATGCCGCGTGTAAGCAGGTTGGTAGAGTTGTCGTGCCCCAGTCCGGAAAGCGCAAATTCGTGTTCGGTCTCGACGTGCGTCCGTTCTGTGAGCCTGACCTCGTGGTGTTGGGCCAAGTGGTTGGCCAAGGCCGCGCTGCGGTCGTGGCTGGCCGATGTGATTAGTATCCGCATAGATATTTCTCCTTGATTTGTCAGGCAGATGCGCCGGAATAGAAGCGGATGCCCACGCGCCAGAACCAGCGGGATACGATGAGCATGGCGACGGCCAAGGCAACTGTGCCGACGAGGTTGGCGTCGGTGATGCGGCCGCTGACGGCGGAGGCGGGAACGGTGGTGGCGAAGGCGACCGGGACCAGGAACGTCAGCACGGCGCGCAGCCAGGCGGGATAGATGCTGACGGGCCAGCGGCCGGCTTGCCACATGCTCATAAAGATGACCTGAATGTTTTCGACTTTAACGAACCAGAACGCGCAGGTGCTGAGCATAAGCCAGAAGCTGTAGATAATCAAGCCGCCGCTCAACAGAGTGACGGCGAAGACGGCGGTATCGATGAGCCCGAGTTGGGCGCCGAGACGGATGAGCGCGATGGCGAGCACGGGCAGGGCGATGAGCACGTCGACGAGGCGCCAGATTTCGACGCTTTGGATGCTGACCAGCACCTGTGAGTCGGCCGGTTTGGTGAGGGTGAAGTCGAGCGTACCCTGGCGCACGTCGTCCATGAATTTGGTCATCGAGGGGCGAATGATGGTACGGATAAGGCCGCCGATGAGGAAGTAGACGCCGACCAGCGCCAGGAGCTCCTCCGGACGCCAGCCGCCCAGGGTGTCTGTATGGCTGAAGACGACGGCCAGGCCACCGAGGGCCACGCACAGGTCCAGGGCTGACTGCACGAGACTGATCCAGAAGTTGGCCCGGTATTCCAGTTCACCGAGTATTCCGATGCGCAGGTAGGTGGCAAAGAGGCGAATGTAGAACATAGTTTGAGATGCGTGTCAGTTTCCGAAGGCGGCGTAGCGCTTGATTCCGGCACGGTAGATGAGCTGCATGAACAGATAGCCGGCGAGCAGCCAGAATAGCTGTGCGCCGATGCCGATGAGCAGATCGCGTGGGGTGACGCGCCCGAGCAGGAGCTCAACGGGGAAGGCGAGGATCCAGCGGAAGGGTAGGAGGTCGGCGGCGCGCTGTACGATCTCCGGGAAGAGGGTGAGCGGAGTCAGCTTTCCGGAGAAAAAGAGCAAAATGACCATGTAGGCCTGGTTCATTGCGTCGATTCGCAAAGTCCAGAAGGCGACCATGGCGAGGGACCACTCCAAGTAGAAGCGCATGAGGAAGGCCAGAGTCAGCACAGGCACGAAGGCGGCCAATGACCAGTAAGTAGGTTGCCAGGAGGCGTCAAAGAACCAGGCCAGCAGGAGGACGGTGGGCCCCATCACTATCAATGTCAGGAATTTGTAGCCGATGTTGTCGGCGATGTCGCTGTGGATGGGGTGAATGGGCTTGAGGAGCATTACCGAGAACTGGCCCATGCGAATGCGATAAACGTATTCCCACATGATCCAGGTGAAGGTCCCGTGACTGACCATCATCATGGCGATGAAGTAGACGACAAATTCGTTGGTGCTGTAGGTCCCGACGGCGCCGCCCTGCTGCTGGGAGACTGTGCGCCATACGACCAGATACATGAGCGGCTCGATGATGCCGCCGAGAAGCCAGATCAGCATCGCGATGCGATACTGGAACATCATCATAATGGAGGTGCGGAAGTAACCTCTGTAGATGGGGTAGTAGGCGAACATTCGTTATCCTGTGCTCAGGCTCCCTTGGGAGGAGGGAATGGAAACTGCCGGGCGGCCGCGACTGGCACGCTTCAAGAGATGCGGCGGACGATGCTGCGGGCAACAAGCCAAGGCGGGCCATTGATTGCTTTCATTGCCGGCCATATTCATTGGTTGGGTCACGGTAGATCGAATGATAGTGGCCATTGGTGACGTCAACCGGGCCGCGCGTCAAGAATTCGATTATCAGAACCGGGCTCTGAATTCGATAGTAGATGGCGCCGGCGCCATCAGCGGACCCGTACCAGGCAAAGAAGGTATCGTCCAGACTGGCCTCAATCTCTTGCATGCGCATCGCTGCGTTTTGGGGCGGAAGCGTACCGACCCAAAGGAACACCAGGTCGAGCAGAGCCTGTTTCTGGGCCGGACTCCAACCGCTTGCTTGCGACCCCTCCAGTTCAGGGATAACGCCGTCCCGGCCTGCTCCTGTTATCAGACTACTGGGGCGACGCGAAAGGAACACGGCGTCATGCGAGGCAGCGGACAGGCTGTTTACGAGTGCCAGTGCGGCCTCAATTTCGCGGGCGAAGGGCGCGACCGTCTCTGTTTCGTCGCTTGCGCGTTCGCCGCCGAGCGCTTGGAAGGCATGTGCAACAGCGTCAGCGGCGAAAACGGCTGGTTCGATACCTATGAAGGTGGGGGACATGGTAATGCGGCCGTTTGAAATCGACATGTTTACAGCCAGGTGATGGCCGCCAAACTGCCATGCCCACGGCTCTGTTGGCGAAGGTGTCCCGAAAAAGGCAAGCCAGTAGTTTCCCTCGCTCAGTCCTTGCCGGGCGGCGCGCGAAGATTCGGCCAGAATCAGTTCGGCGGCCACGACTGCGGTCACTGTGTCGAGTCCATCTGTACTCATCGCGGTGGAGAGAAATGCCAGCATGGCATTGAACTGAGATTGGTCCAGATCTCCGATGCGGACTCCGTTGCGGTCGAAGGGCAGCATGCTGGCGGGAAGATTTGACCAGTTGGACCGCTTGTTGCTGTCAAACGGAAGGAGGGCGGCTTCGTGCTGTTGTTCATCCAGGAGCTCGATGAAGTCTAAAGCGGCGCTGACAATTGAGGCCAGCTCTTTCTCGCCCGCGCCGGCTGCGACTTGCTCATCCGTCTGTGACTGATCGTCGGTGTCCGCGTTGGCTGAGGCAGAGAAAGACCCTTCTGTCTCGTCCGAGGTTGTAGGGGCCCCGGCGGCCGAGGGCGTTGGAACTGACTCAGCGTTTGGATCCGGGCTGACGCATCCCCCCAGAAGAATGACCAGGAGGAGCAGGAAAGCCAGGACAGTTCTCAACTCTGGACGTAGGCGGCAGTTCATATTTCGAGGGTCCTAAGCGCTCTGGGCCTGTTGCGCTTCAGAATCATCGATCGGGCTTGGTGACTGGCTGAATACGTGCTCGATCACGTCCTCGATGGGCGGATCCTGCACGGTCAGGTCGGCGACGTCGAGCTCAGACAGCAGGCGGCCGGTGACGGAGGCGGTATCGTCTTTGGGGATTCGCAGCGTGATGCGGCCTTCGCTCTGGGCCATCAGCTCGCCGTACTGCGCCAGCGGGCGATTGTTGACGCCGTTTTGCAGTTTGACTTCTACGGTTTTGAAGGGCGCGAAACGGTCGGCCAGGCCGGTCAACTCGCCGTCGTAGAGCAGTTTGCCATGGTGGATGACGATGACGCGCTTGCAGAGGGCTTCGACGTCGGCCATGTAGTGGCTGGTCAGCAGGACGGTTGCGCCGGTGTGTTGATTGTAGTCGGTGATGAAGCGGCGGATGCGGCGCTGCATGGTCACATCGAGGCCGATGGTCGGCTCATCGAGAAAGAGGACGGATGGCCGGTGGAGGAGCGCGGCTGCGATTTCGCATTTCATGCGCTCGCCGAGAGAGAGGTTGCGGGTCGGCTTTTGCAGCAGAGACTCCAACTCCAGGAGCTCGGTGAGCTCGTTAACGGCGAGCCGGTAGTGCGCTTCGGGGATACGGTAGACGGCGCGATGGAGTTCAAAGGTGTCGACTACGGGTATATCCCACAGGAGCTGGTTGCGCTGCCCCATCACCAGTGTCATGCGGCGCAGGTAGTCGCGGTTGCGTTCCCAGGGGCGGTAGCCGAGGACGCTTGCGCTGCCGCCGGTGGGGTGGAGCAGGCCGGACAGCATCTTGAGGGTAGTGGTCTTGCCGGCGCCATTGGGGCCGAGGAAGCCAACGATCTCGCCTTCGCTGACGGAGAAGGAGATTGCGTCCACGGCATTGACGTCGCGCGTCTTGCGCTTGACGAGACTGCGCATGGCGGCGACCAACCCCGCTTCGCGCTCATTGACAGTATAGACTTTGCTCAACTGGTCGATCTGGATGACAGAGTTTTGTTCCACAGTGGGTCAGTTCTCGTTGGGATCAGGGCCGGCGGTCACCAGGGTATAGGCGTCGGTGCGCAGGTATTGGGCGGCGACGCGCTGGACATCCTCTTTTGTAATGGATCTGATTCGATCCTGATAGGTCTGGAGGTAGTCCAGGCCGAGGCCGAACCATTCCATATTGAGCAGGATGGAGGCGACGCCGTCGTTGGTTTCCAGGCGCAGGGGGAGTGTACCGGTCATGTTGGCGATGCTGTCGGAGAGCTCTTCGTCGGTGACCGGTTCCTGCCCGAGCCGCTCGAATTCGTGGAGGATGCTGTCGATGGCCTGGTCGACGTTCTGGGGGTTGACGCCGGCGAAGGCGACCCAGGGCCCAATGCCGATGTCGGCGTCGAGCGCGCTGTAGCTGTAGTAGGCGAGGCCCTGGCGCTCGCGCACATTTTCTCCCAGGCGTCCCATCATGCCGAACTGGCCGAGGATATTGTTGGCGACCTGGACGGCATGGTAGTCGGGATGGTTGCGGGAGATGGCGAGGCAACCGATGACGACATCTGACTGGACCTTGCCGGGCATAGGGAAGGTCTTGCGCTGGATGCCGTTGGCGCCGGTCACGGGGGGGATGGTATGGGCGGGGGGAGGCGGTTCGACGGCGGCGGGCCAGTCGCCGAAGTGGGATTCCAGCAGCGCCACCCCAGCCTCAGGCTCGACATCGCCGCTGACGACTAAAATGGCCTGATTGGGACGATAGTGATCCTGATGGAAGCGGGCCACATGGTCGCGATTGATTTCCTGGACGGTCTCGATGTAGCCAGAGGTAGGCGGGCCGTAGGGATGGTCTCCATAGATCATTTCGTTGAAGCGGCGGTAGGAGACGCTGCGCGTGCTCTGTTCGCGCTCCTGCAGGCGGACGAGCCGCTGGTTGCGCACGCGTTCGATGTGTTCGGTGGGGAAGGTGGGCCGCTGCAGAATATCGGCCAGGATCTCCACCATGAGCGGGAAGTCTTCGACGAGGCTCTCGCTGCCAAAGTTGGTGACGTGGGTGCCGCCGCCGGCGCTGACGCTGGCGCCGACGGATTCCACGGCCTCGTTGAAGCGATCGAAGTCGTAGTTGGCGCTGCCGCGGCTTACAAGGGAAGCGGTGAAGGAGGCGAGGCCGGTCAAATTGGCCGGCTCATCAACGCTGCCGGCGCGCAGGGCTCCTTCCAGCATGACGACAGGGGCGGACGGGTTGGGCCGGACCAGGATGGTGATGCCGTTTGCGGTCCGGACGCGGTGGATGGTTTCAGGGCCAATCGTCGTCTGGCCGGCCTCGGCGGCGCGGGCCGATGGTACGCAGATGCGGGGGGAAATGGAGCAGTTTCTATTCATCAGGCGTTGCGTTCCTCTAGCGGGATTGGGTCAGTTCTGCTACAAGAATGTCGATTTCGGTATTGGGATCGGCGCCGGTCTTCATGGCGAAGTCGGAGGAGAGGAGCCGATCGAGAATCCCTTCCAGTTGGGGGAGGGCATAGTTGCGGCTCTGGGCCATTGCCTTTTTGACGGGAAAGGGGCTCTCGCCGACGCGTCCGGCGACATCGAATTCGTTGCCGGGGGCGCGGGCAGTCTCATCTTTGACTTTGATCATGATGCGGTACTGGCGGGTGATCATGGTCAGAAGGTAGAACGGGTTGGCGTCGTTGCGACGAAGCGCGTAGAGGGCGCGCATCGCCTTACGGCCGTCACGCTGACCGATGGCGTCTGTGAGGTCCCAGATGAGGGCTTCACTGGTGTCGCTCACGAGCCGCTGCACGTCGTTTGCCGTGATGGCGCGGCCGGCGGCATAAGAGCGCAGTTTGTCGAGCTCGAGGGTCAGGCGGCGCAGGTCGGCGCCCACATAGATTGCCAGCATTTGCACCGCTCTGCCATCGATTTCAATTCCATCGCGGCGGGCGGTGTTGGCGATCCAGGAGGGCAGAGCGCGGGCCTCGGGCGTTTTCAGCTCCTCGATGGTCAGGTATCCGTCCTTGCTGAGCTGGTCGAGTCCGGCGAGGCCGTCCAGGCCTCGCCAGATCGCGCGCCGTTTGTCCAGTTTGTCGTCGATGAAGACGAGATCATTTGAGAGGTTCGGATCGGCGAGAGCTTCCAGAATCTGACGGGCTTCGGCCTGTGCGGTCCTGTTGGGCGACTTGGCCGTGCCGAGGCGGGACTCGAGATTGGCAAGGTAGCCGCGCGCGATGATCAGGCGCCGGTCGGCGAGGAAGGGCAGGGCGCCGGCATGGTAGAGAATATCGCTTGCGTTTGACCGGGCACCCTCGAGTTCGGCAATGTTCAGCGAGGCCATTTCGGCATCGCCGAGGGCCTGTTTCAACTGGGCGAGGCGCTGCCCCAACAGAAATTCGTCGGGCGCGAGGAACAGATAGTTTGTCAATATGATACCAATCTCGGAGGCTGCGGCCCCCGGTCATTGTTGTTGTGCAAAGGTGACACGATAGGCCTGACCGCGCTTGATTGGGACGACGTGGGCCAGCACGCGGTTGCCAATACTCGCTAAGGTAGTCAGCCGCTGTAACCGCATTCCCAGCGGCGTTGAGACCAGAAGAGCCAGCGTCATGAATCCAGCTGTCACTGTCATTCTATCGAGAAGTGTCCTGCCGCTGCCCGGGCGGGGCCGGCTTGGAGACAGTTCGGGAGCGGCTTGATTTCCTTCCTTTTCCAGGGAGAATGTCCCATTGGGCGGTTGAAGAGGGGAACGCCGCCAGTCGATGCTGCCTAGGAATGCGGCTGTGGTCACCAGGAGAATTGTGGCGGTCAGGTTGGTGCCGCAGTTGGGATGGAAGGCCAACTCCTCTTCGCCATCCTGAAGGCGCTGAATCGCATCGCGGACGGCCTCTTCGATGTCTTCGCCGGAAAGCTGCCCGTAGAGCGTGAAGCCCCAGGGATCACTCATGCCGGCGAAAACACGGCGTGGGAAGCGGGCTGCCAGCAGATGGATAGTGGCGTGTTCGATGGCGTGATGCTGCCGGGTCTGCTGGAGGACGGCGGCCAGGGCCCCGAGCATACGCGGCTACGCCTCCAGGAGTTCTTGAGCGGCCCTGACGACGGCGTCGACGGTGAGGCCGAGATTGGCGTAGACATCCTGCTGGGGTGCGCTGGCGCCGAAGCGGTCGAGGCCGATGGCGGCACCGCGGGCGGGGTCGTTGCCGACCCAGCGCTCCCAGCCCTGGGTGACGCCGGCTTCGACGGAGAGCTTGAGGGCGTTCGACGGCAGGACGTCCTGCTGGTAGGCGGGCGTTTGGGCGGAAAAGAGCTCCCAGCTGGGCAGGCTGACGACGCGGACGGCAGCGCCGTTCTCGGCAAGCTGCCGGGCCGCATTGTAGGCGAGCTCAAGCTCGCTGCCGGAGGAGATGAGGGTCAGCTCGGGTCCGGCACCTGATGCTCCATTACTCTGGTAAAAGACATATCCGCCCTGGGCAGTGCCGGCGGCTGCGGCGACACCGGCGGCTGTGCGATCGTAGACGGGGAGATTCTGGCGTGAGAAGATGAGCGCGGTGGGGCCGCTCTTGTTTTGCAGGGCGGCCTTCCAGGCCTGCGCCACCTCGTTGGCGTCGGCAGGGCGGATGACGGTGAGATTGGGAATGGCGCGCAGGGCGGCCACCTGTTCGACAGGCTGATGGGTGGGGCCGTCTTCGCCGACGCCGATGCTATCGTGGGTGAAGATGAAAATGACGGGCGCGCCCATGAGGGCAGCGAGGCGGATACTGGCGCGCATGTAGTCGCTGAAGACGAGGAATGTGCCGCCGTAGGGGATGACGCCGCCGTGGAGGGCCATGCCGTTGAGGACGGCGCCCATGCCATGTTCGCGCACGCCGAAACGGAAGTTGCGGCCGCTGTAGGAATCGGGCTGAAAGTCGGGGCTGCCGCTGATTATCGTCTTGTTGCTGGGTGCAAGGTCGGCGCTGCCGCCGATGAGATTGGTGATGACGGGCGCGAGGGCGTTGAGGGTATCGCCGCTGGCGTTACGGGTGGCCGCGCTGCCACCGCCGTCGAAGGCGGGCAGGGCGTCCTCCCAGCCGTCGGGAAGCTGGCCCTGCAGCATCGCGCTGAGTTGGGCGGCCAGGTCCGGGTGGTCGGCGGCGTAGACATCCCACAGGGCACTATCGTCGGATTCGAGCCTTTTGCCGCGCTCTACGGCCTGGAGGCAGAAGTCACGCACTTCGTCGGGCAGATAAAAGGTCGGTTCCTGCGGCCATTCGAGGTTGGCCTTAGTCTGGGCGACCTCTTCGTCGGGGAGGGCGTCGCTGTGCATGTCGGGCTCGCCCTGTTTGGGGGCGCCGAAGCCGATGATGGTGGTACAGCCGATGAGGCTGGGGCGGGGGTCCTGTTTGGCAGCGGCGATGGCGGCGTCGACGGCGGCGCTGTCCATGCCTTCCACCTTGAGGACGTGCCAGCCGTAGGCTTCGAAGCGCTGGTACTGGTCCTCGGTGAAGGCCAGGTCGGTGTAGCCGTCGATGGTGACGCGGTTGTCGTCGTAGAGATAGATCAGTTTACCGAGGCGCAGGTGGCCGGCGAGGCTGGCAGCTTCCTGGGCGACGCCCTCCATGAGGTCGCCGTCACTGACGATGGCGTAGATGTGGTGTGAAATGATGTCGTGGCCGGGCCGGTTGAAGGTGGCGGCGAGCCACTGTTCGGCGATGGCCATGCCGACGCCGTTGGCGAAGCCCTGGCCGAGCGGGCCGGTGGTGGTCTCGACACCGGGTGCGTGGCCGTACTCGGGGTGGCCCGGGGTCATGCTGCCGTACTGGCGGAAGTTTTTTAGCTCCTGGAGCGGGAGATCGTAGCCGGTCAGGTGGAGCAGGGAGTAGAGGAGCATGGAGCCGTGGCCGGCGCTTAGGATGAAGCGGTCACGGTTGTGCCAGTCGGGGTTGGCCGGGTTGTAGCGGAGATGCCGGCGCCAGAGGGTCAGGGCGGCGGTGGCCATGCCCATGGGCAGGCCGGCGTGTCCCGAGTTAGCGGCCTGGACGGCATCCAGTGCGAGCATGCGAATGGTGTTGACTACGTTTTCTTCCAATTCCGGATCGAGGGTTGGGCTTTCGAAAGGCAGGGACGCGGCGCCCTGGCCGTTAGTATTGGGTGACATCGGTGGCAGAATCCTTAGGGTGAATGGTAGCTTTCAGCCAGCGGAGCGTCGGGAACGCATCGGCCGCAAAGGTTACTACGGATTATAGCGCGATCGCAGGAAGATCGAAAGATTGTGCCTTGTACAGGTCCGAGAAGAGGCCGCCAAGCTTCAGCAGTTCTGTGCGGCTGCCCATCTCCACGATTCGGCCCTTGTCAATCACCAGGATGCGGTCTGCGTTGAGGATTGTGGTCAACCGATGGGCAACGACGACGGCGGTCCGTCCCTCCCGCGCGTTTTCGAAAGCGCTGCGGACCTTTTGCTCTGTAAGGGCGTCGAGTGCGGAGGTGGCTTCGTCGAGCAGGAGGAGCCGGGGGCGCTTGAGGAGGGCGCGGGCGATGGCGAGGCGTTGGCGTTCGCCACCGGACAGCGTCAAGCCGCGTTCACCGATGATGGTACGGTAGTCGTGGGGCAGCCCGGTGATAAATTCATCGATCTGTGCTGTGCGGGCGGCTTCGCTGACGGCGCCGGCATCCTCGTCGAGGCGGGGATAGTTGATGTTGCGGCCTATACTGTCGTTCCAGAAGAACAGGTCCTGGGAAACGAGGCCGATCTGACTGCGCAGCGAGGTCAGGGAAAGTTCCTGGAGGTCGATCATGTCCAGCGTGATGGTTCCGGACTGGGGCGTGTAGAAGCCCATGATGAGGTCTATAATGGTGGACTTACCACCACCGCTTGGACCGACGATGCCGACGAACTCGCCTGGCTCGATACGGAAGGTCAGGTCGCGTGCGCCGAAGTCGCCGCGACCGTAGTCGAAGGAGACGTTGTTGAAGGCCAGTGCGGCGCCGGCAAGGGGAGGCATGCTTGCGCCTCTCACCTCCAGAGGGTCATGTCCGGACGCGAGGACCTTGTCGCCGGATGGTTCATGTGGGAGGGCGAAAAGGGCATCCACTTTTTCGGCGTTGATGCGGGCCTCCTGCAGGTTGACTTGGGTGCCGAGAAGAGACTGCAGGACGGCGTAAGCGCGGGGAAGGTAGGCGGCGAAGGCGACGAGACTGCCTATGGTCAGCCGGCCCTGAATGATCTCGAAGGCGCCGTAACCGAAGACGAGGCCGGCGGCGACGTAGTTGACGGATTCGGGAAGGACGATGCGGATCAGTTCGTGGAAGGCAGTTACCCTGGCTTTGATGCTGCGATGCTTCACGAGCCAGTCCTGCCACCGCGCTTTTTCATAGGGCTCGGCGTTGAAGGCCCGAATTGTGCGCATGCCGGGGAAGAATTCGTTAAGGTAACTCTGGCCGGCCTCTAACGCATTGGAAAAATCGCGTTCAAGGGTCTGGGCACGTTGGCGTGTCTTCCTTGTCAGGAGGTACGAGAGGGGGAATGCGAGGAGCGCGAGAAGGGTGAGGCGCCAGTGCAGCGCCGTCATGGCGGCGAGCGTGCCCAGAAGTAGAATGGCGCTCATTGCCAGCGGAAGCAGGTGGTTTCCGACGAAGACGTCGCCGATTCTGCCGCAGCTGCGAGTCAGGCGATGAAGATGCTCTCCTGTCTTGAACCGCTCGAGGTCTGCGAGGCGGACGTGCAGGAGGTGGTCGAACAGGTCGCGTCGCAGGCGTTGGGAGACGCTTTCGCCGATGTAGGCGCGCAGGTAGTGGTTTGCGGCGTTGAGGCCGGCGCTGAGGACGGGCACGACTACCATGCCGACGAGGAGGAGGCCGATCAGGCGCAGGTCGGCGGTAGGTATGGCGGTGTCGATGAGCAGTTTGAAGAGGAAGGGCTGGACCAGGCCGACTGCGGTGCCGAGGAGAGCGAGGGCGAAGAGGAGGGTTATACGGGGGATTTGACTCCGCAGTTCCTCTTTGAGGAGGGTGAAGGCAGATTGGAGCTTTGAGGAATCAGTTGACAAGCGCATTCGATTCTTCCAAGATAGGCGATTGGCGGAAGAGGCAAAGACGCAACTACTATCATCTTACAATGTGAGGTCAAGAGGGGAGCGATCGACGTTTTGGGAAGAAAGAGCGAAGTTGTCAGTGCTATAGAGAATTTCAGGAATCTGAGTATGGTGACTATATCATCCTCGAACCGAGGACATTTCCCGTACCATCGGGACCTGGTCGGAACGCAACAGTTCGAATGCAGACACAGGCACGACGACGACGCCCACCGACTCGCGCGCGGCGTTGAAGAATTCCAGGATTGCCCCTTCCTTTCTAACCGCCGGGGGGCAAGATAGTCTACAACAACTGCGACATCTCCCTCTTTCAGGTCTTGGCGCGGCATGTCATGCGCTAGCGCCACTTCCTCGTACAGTCTTGGTTAAGTCATGTTGGATCCTTGAGCTCGGCACCAAAAACTGAACCACAGTTTAGGTGTATAATGGAATAAGGCACCAAACCGGTGGAGGGGCAGTACGATGATCAAGAAGCCGGCTTTCCCCAAGGAGCACAGAGCTCTGAGAGTACCCCTTTTTCAGAACCTTTGCCAGGCAGACAGCAAGACCAAAAGACCCTGCCGAATTGCAGAGAAAAGTCATGCAGCAAACGAATCATCCAAGGAGGCTACAGTGACAAAACGATTTACGTTCTTTTGTCTGCTCCTCATCGCAGCACTCGTATTGATCGCTTGCACCACGGCGGCGCCGGCCGAGGAGGCCGCGGTCGGTCAGGCTTCTATGGAGGAGGCGCCTGCCGAAATGAGCGGCAAGGTCGTCGTCGAAGCGGGCGGGATGATCCGCATAGGTGGTTCCTTTGCCCTGACCGGTCCGATTCCCACGCTCGGCCTGGACATCCGCCAAGGCGCCGAACTGGCCATCGATGACCTCAACGCGGCCGGTGGACTGGAAGGCTTCATGTTCGAGCTGGTGGCTGAAGACGGCGCCTGCGACGGCACGCAAGGAACAAACGTCGGCAACAAATTTGCTTCCGACGAGACAATCGTCTCCGTCACGGGCGGTACCTGTTCCGGCGAGACATTCGGTCTGATGCCGATCCTGCAGGAGGCGCGCATCCCCTTCGTGAGCCCCAGCGCGACCAATCCCGATATCACGTCCTCGAACTGCGATGTCTGCAACCGCGTCGCCCTCAGCGACGCGCTCCAGGGCGCCACCGATGCCAGGTATGTGTTCAGTGATCTGGGTCTTACCAAGGTAGCGGTCGTCCACGATAACTCCGACTATGGTAAAGGTGTAGCCGAGGTTTTTCAGAATAGCATTGGCGGTTTGGGAGGCGATGTAACCAGCTTCGAAGGCGTCCAGGTAGGCGACACGGACTTCCGCGCCATGCTGGCCAGGGTTGGCGCGGGTGGGCCTGAGGCCATTTTCTTCGGCGGATACGCTACCGAGGCCGGGCTCATTGCCCAGCAGATGACGGAAACACCCGGCCTCGAGGATACGGTGTTCATGAGCGTTGACGGCGCGTTCACGCAGCAGTATCTCCAGGCCGCCGGCGACGCGGCGGAAGGCACATTCATCTCCTTACTCGCCGGAGACGACTCCGAGGCGTTGAACGCAGAATTCGACGCCAAGTACATCGAGAAATTCGGTGTCAGCCCCGACGAACTCGGCGCTTTCCACAGCCAGAGCTACGATTCGGTGATGCTGATCGCGGCGGCAATTGCCGCGGTCGCTTCTGTGGACGACAGCGGCAGTCTCATCATTGACCGCGAGGCACTGGTCTCGGCCATTCGCGCCGTTGATGCATTCGACGGTCTCACCGGCACAATCAGGTGCGACAGCATAGGCGAATGCGGCGCAGGAGGTGTCCAGATTTACCAGGTCACCGACGGCGCTTTCGTTCAGGTCTCCGGTTTCGGGATGGAGTAGAGGTCAATATGATGAGGAGTGATAACATTGTCGGATCAGCTATCGTTTTTGCCCTCAGAAAACAGAAATTCAGCTGGGGTGCCGAACTGGGAAAACAGTGGCCGTATCTGGCTGCTGGATGGTGTATCGGCATCACTATCTGGATTGTCTGGGACTGGCTCCTCCTGACAAATTGATCACCGCCCCACGCTCTGACAGAGAAGAATGCAATGTGCTGTCGCGCAACATCCCGTCCAAACGTGAAGAACAGCCACCTCAATCCAGTTCGGACCGTTTAGACACTGAACAATCTGCTCCATATCCTTGGGAACCGCTGTGCTTCGCCAGACGTTAAGCTTCAAGAGCCGTCACGGGATGTGACAACTCGTGATGAAGGGAACCCAATGTTTTTTCCCAACCTCCCACCCCAACCCAATCAAGAACATCGCCAGCAACCCAAAACAACAGTCAAGAGCCTAGTCAAGGACTTCACGACCAAACCCATACCGCTACCAATCTGGCTCTGGAACCTGATTGTGATCGGAATTTACTTGTGGGTCGGATACATCCTGATTTCATTTGCAATCATTCTCCTGGTCGGAATGGTGTCCCTATTTGCATGACCCTTCACCGCAAAGCAGGACAAGAATCGCCACTTGCCGTGATGGACCGCCCCTTGCTACTTGTGGCTGAGTGCCACAAACCCACCCATTCACTCGCTCCTTAAACACAGTGACATAGTGGAAATCTCATTGCAGCCCCAAATCTCCGTGTCCTCACATTTTAGCCGCAGATACAAACTGGGAATGGTGGGCGATACTGTGAGCCGGCTTTTTGCGGGACACAGGGCAGGCACAAGGCCTGCCCCTACCGGTGCGGTGAGGAGACTGCGAAGGTGGCACAGGGGCGACGAGAGGGCAGGCACAAGGCCTGCCCCTACCGGTGCGGTGAGGAGACTGCGAAGGTGGTGCAGGGGCGACGAGAGGGCAGGCACAAGGCCTGCCCCTACCGGCGCGGTGAGGAGACTGCGAAGGTGGTGCGAGGGCGGCGAGAGGGCAGGCACGAGGCCTGCCCCTACCGGTGCGGTGAGGAGTTTGCGAAGGTGGTGCAAGGGCGACGAGTGAGTGAAGAGGAGTGAGGACAGAGAACTGCCTTTTCCTCTGCCTCAGGGTTGATCGTGGAAAGGCAAGGATTAGCTGCTGCCAGAGATAAAGGGGTGCGCGCACCCATTTTGGGATGCGACGAGAACTATCGTGAACGTGAAAAGGAAGTGGGCTTATGCCAAAGGGAGAGCAAAATGAAGAGACAGACAAGAGGGATTTCAGGGGTGCTTGCAGTTCTCATTTTGACTGCCTGCGTTGCTATTCCGGAGAGTCCGCCGGTACTGTTGACTTCTACTCCGATAGCTCAACCTGTCCATACTCCCACCACAACCATTGAGGAAGTCGATTGCGTTATGCAGGGCAGCAGCCCGGCTCCGTCGCTTCCCGACACAGATTGTATGGCCTGGGGCATGCTCCACTCACTGGTTTTTATGACCAGTGCAATGGCGAACAGAGATCCAAGCCTTACTGCATCAGAGCTTGTTGCTCTGGAAACGGAGCTATACCCTCTCTTTGTCCAAGCTCATCTCAATTGTGGTGAATGGCTTGAACCAAAAAGAGATTATGAGCCTTTTACGGACTATCTAGGTATAATCTCGGTTATTGGTATGACTGACTATGGATATGATCCTGCCGCTTTGCTTTTGTACATGATAGAAGGCGCCGCAACCGAAGCGTTTGCCGACAGGTCTGAATCGATTGGTTGCGTCAAGAACCTTTTCCTGCTCTTTGTGGAATACTCTGAATAACAGGTCATACGCAAAGATGGTGTGGAATTGAGAAGAGCCTAACCCATCTCCCCTGTGAAAGTGCGACGTTGTATTGGATGATCCCAGTGCCAGGCTCCGTTGACATTTCGGGAGGCGGTGCAAAGTTCAGCAGGACCAGAAGGTTTGCAGTTCGATTCGGGATGTCTTGCGCTGGAGTTTCGTTGCAGACACAACTTTTCGATCCGCGAAGTCACGCGAAGGGGCGCGAAGAACGCCATTCTTTGTTCCGGGGAGGGACAGGGAGGGCCCACGAGAGTGGCGAAAACCAGGGCACCCACAAGGGGTGCCCCTACGGTAGTGCGGGCTGGTTGAAATGTCAACGAGTCCTGGTGAGACCGCAGGGAACAGGAGCCAGGATCGAGAGTGTTCGTGTTTACATGACACACACATTTCCTGGTAAAGGGGGAAGTGCGTGAGTGAGAAGTATAAGATATACATCTTTTCCGTGCTGAGTCACGGTGTAAGCGTAGGCATTGCGTTTCTGATCATTTACCTGGTAAGACTCGCCTGGCCTGAGTTTGGCCCTCGTACCAGCAGTCCCTCCTGGCCGGTATACTTTTTCCTCGTCTATTGGGGGACCGGGTTTATTGTGTTTCCGTTCCTCAACCCCTACGAGCGATCTTACCGGTATCTCTTTAAAGGGGAGAGAGACAGGAAGGACAAAAAACAGGAGGAAGTCGTCCTCGATCAGTGACGGCCCATCTTCACGGCAAAGAACGTCCAGCATACCCCTACATCGTTGTGCTAAGCAGTCTCAACCCCGCAAGCCCACCTAATCAACCCATACCTAAGAGAAGCTTCGTCACGGACATTCTGGCCGACTTCCCCAATCGGTGCGTCTGCAGCTTGAATAGCAGAGTGTCCTGCTGGAGGAGGGATCTAGCCTTTGAGGCCGCTGATGGCGATGCCCTGGATGAAGTAGCGTTGGGCGACGAAGAAGACGAAGATTACGGGAATGATCATCATGGTGGAGGCGGCCATGAGGAGGTCCCAGCGGGTGCGGCCGGCGAAGGCGGTGCGGAACATGGCGAGGCCGAGGGCGACGGTGAATTTGTTGGGGTCCTTGGCGAGGTAGAGGAGGGGGCCCATGAAGTCGTTCCAGGTGCCGATGAAGGTGAAGATGGCGATGGTGGCAAGGGCGGGTTTGGCGAGGGGGAGCATGATGCGCCAGTAGATAGTGATTTCGCTAGCGCCGTCGATGTAGGCGGCGTCGGCGAGCTCGGCGGGGAGGGTGCGGAAGAACTGGCGCAGGAGGAAGATGTTGAAGGCGCCGCCGCCGAAGAAGAAGGGGACGGTGAGGGGGAGAATGGTGTTGACCCAGCCGATGCGGCTGAAGATGACGAACTGGGGGATCATGGTGACGATGCCGGGCAGCATGACGGTGGCGAGCAGGATGGCGAACCAGACGTTGCGACCGGGGAAGTCGATGCGAGCGAAGCCGTAGGCGCAGAAGGAGGCGGAGACAAGGACCGCGACCTCGTTCAACAGCAGGATAACGATGGTATTGCGGACATAGAGCGCAAAGGGCCTGGTTGTCCAGGCGTCGACATAGTTGCTGAATTTGATTGGATCGGGAATCCATTCAGGTGGGTAGCGAAAGATGGCGAGCTCGGTCTTGAGGGAGCTGGAGAGCAGCCAGAGAAAGGGGAGGAACATGACAACGGCGCCGGCGAGCAGGACGGTCCAGACGAAGACGCGCCAGAAGCGCTCGTTGTCCAGGAGCTGGGTTGCGGTTGTACGTGTTGATGCGCTCATCAGAGTTCTGTTGCTGGTTGTGCCGATTTTCTTTGGCCGTTTGCGCGGCTGGTGCTGGCAGACAGCGGAAGCAGGCGGTTAGCTACCGACATCTTCGTAGTAGACATAGCGGCCGACGTATTTGAAGACGAGCAGGGTGAGTGCAAAGATGAGGAAGAAGAGGACCCACGCCAGCAGGGAGGCGTAGCCCATGTCGAAATACTGGAGGCCGTTGCGATAGATATAGAGGACGTAGAACAGGGTGGCGTGCTGGGGACCGCCGCCGGTGATGAGGAAGCCGGCGGTGAAGATTTGGAATGAGCCGATGATGCCGATGATGAGGTTGAAGAAGATCACGGGTGACATGAGGGGGATGGTCACGTTTATAAGGCTGGCCCAGCGGCCGGCGCCGTCGATTTCGGCGGCTTCGTAGAGGGACTGGGGGATGCCCTGAAGGCCGGCGAGGTAGATGACCATGGTGGCGCCGAGGGCCCAGAGGCTCATGAGGATTATGGCGGGCATGGCCCACTCGGGCTCCTGCAGCCAGGCGATTTTGGGGAGGCCGATGGAGTCCAGGAGGGCGTTGAGGAGGCCGAATTCGGTATTGAGAACGAAGCTCCAGAGCACGGCGTTGGCGACGGCTGGTACGATACTGGGCAGGTAGTAGATAGTGCGAAAGACGGCGATGCTGCGGGTCTTGAAGTTCATGAGGAGAGCGAGGAAGAAGCTCAGAACCAGACCGACGGGCACGGAGACGAGGGAGAAGTAGGCGGTCACTTTGAGGGACTGGTAGAAGAGGTCGTCGGCGAACATTTTTTTGAAGTTGCCGAGGCCGATGAAGTAAGGGGGTCGAATCATGTTCCAGTCGAACATGGTGAGCCAGGCGGCGACGAGAGCGGGGCCGACAAAGAAAAGGAAGAAGCCGAGGATAAAGGGGGAGATGAAAATATAGCCGGTCAGGGCGCGGCGCGCGCGGCGGGTGCGGGGCCAGGGCAATCTGGTTCTTTGCGCTTCTACTGCCATGACGGTTCTCCGCGAAGCTGGCTACAGGCGCCCTTGGGGGCGTAGCGGTCTGCCTGTAGCCAGCTCTGTTGCAATTCGTACGGGTCAGGAGGGCGGCTGGAAGGCGTGAAGGACGCCTGCGCTGTCCTGCCCCATTTCCTCCGATCCTGCTGAGGGAAAGCGCCGACTAGGACGTTGGGCGCGCCTGTTCGTCCTCCATGATCTGGTTGGCTTCGGCAACGGCCGCGGGCAGTACGTCCTCGGCGCGTGCTTCGCCGTTGAAGATCTGGCTGAAGACCGGGTTGATGGCGGTCTCAGCGGCCTTAACGTAACCGACCGGCATGGTGAGGTAGTGGCCGTAGTTGGGCGCATACTCGGTGACGATCAGTTCGTAGCCGGGCGGGTGCTCGGGCGCCACACACCAGTCTGCGATCGACTCTGGCGTCATGAGGGCATTCTGGCTGGGGAGCCAGAGGCCGGAGCGGCAGTAGCGTTCCTGGTACCAAGGTGAGGAGAGGAAGCGGATCAGCTCCCAGGCTTCGTCCGGGTTTTCGGCGTCCTGGACGACGGTGACGAGGTGGGCCTGCATGTCGGTGCCGGGGCGCTGCATTGCGGGCAGGACGGCGGTGCCGATGCCGCCTTCGATTTCCCAGCTCCAGGAGAGGGCCCAGGAGCCGTCCACCTGAAGGGCGACCTTCTTGGTTTCGAGAAGCTGGGTGCCGCCCATGCCGAGCGCTTCGAGGGCCTCGGTGCGGGGCATTACGCCATGGGCGAGGCGGAGGTCGGCGATATTCTGCAGGGCCTGAATTGCTTCGGGGGTGTCGAGGACGATTTTTTCGGATTCGGCGTCGATCCAGTCGGAGCCGTTGGACTGGACGGCGGCGTGGAGTGGGATCCACCAGGTTGGCCAGTTGACGCCCCAGCGTTCCATGTTGTTGGCGTCGAAGTCGGTGTCGCCGGGGTGGTTGCCATTGACGTCGACGGTCAGCTCGGTGGCGATGGCGAGGAAGTCGTCCCAGCCCCAGGCCTCTTCGGGGTCGTTGCTGGGGGGTTCTACGCCGAGCTCCTCAAAGAGGGAGACGTTGTAGTAGAAGTGGGGGGCGACCCAGCAGGAGCCGATGCCGTAGCTTTCACCCTGGTAGACCTGGCGGTTGTCTTCCTGGGGTTGGATCCAATAGTCGGGGGCGGAGAATTCGGGATCGGCTTCGATGTAGGAGGTGATGGGCAGGAGGAGTCCCAAGTGGGCGAAGGTACGGTAGACGTCGCTCTCGACGCGGGAGGTGTCGGGCGGTGTGCCGGCCACGACCAGGGCCATGAGCTGCTCAAGGCGGGATGTGCCCTGGGCCTGCTGGACCAGAACCCATTCGATATTCGGATTCTCGTCGTGGAAGAGCTCCTGCTCTTCGGGAATGAGATCGGGGCTGCCGGGCATGCCGAGGAACTCGATCTGGACGCGTTCGGCGGCCGGTTGTTCTTCACTCATCTCGCCAGTCGCGGCCGGCGCGGCCGGCTGACAGGCGGCCAGGGCTGCCGTGCCGAGGGCAGCGCCGGAGAAGTGCAAGAAACGTCGTCTGCTAAGCTGCTGATTCATAGATGGTCTCCTTGAAAGCTGCTGTGCTGAATCGACTGTGATGAGAGTTTGGCGTGTCAGGTTGGGGTTGCGGTGGGATTATACAACATTGTAAGGCGAGTCTACAAGGCTTGTCAGAATCGTAGGGGGGCGGAAACGGTCGGGCGGTAAGCAGTGCAACAGCCCAATTGGGAGTGGTTGGAAAGGTTGCCAAAGGGCGTCTCCTCCGGTACGATTGGTGATTCGTACCGGGCGCGGGCAGATAGTTGCCTGCTGCGGTCTCCAGGAGGTCAGAGGCAGGAATGATTGCAGGTACAGAGCGAAGCGGAGAAGCCGGAAGAGGCCTGAAGGGCGGCCGTACCGCGCTTGTCGAAGCTGGTCTGAGAGATGCAGGTGGAAGGGGGCGCGCACCTGTACTGTGGGCCGGGCTGGGGGCTGTAGCCGGGCTAGGCGCGGCACTTGGCGGCTACGCATTTCTGTATGAGCCGTTTGACGTGCGAACCGAGAGACTGGCGGTGCGGCTGCTGCGGGACAAGGCGGGGGTGCCGGCAGAGGGGTTGAACATCCTTCACCTTTCGGACACGCATTTTCGAGGTGCGGACCGCCGTGAGCATGCGAAGATCGAGCAGGTGCGGCGGGCGACGGCGGGCGAGGAGATCGATCTGCTGATTCACACGGGCGACTTTCTGCATAGAGACAGCGGACTGGACAATGTTCTGGCGCTGATTGACAGCATTCCCAAACCCCGCCTGGGGGCTTATGCGGTTACGGGCAATCATGACCACGTCTTCTACAACATGAGAAGTGCGCCGCAATACTCATGGCGGCTTTTCCGGGCGCGGGAGGCGAAAAACGGTGGTTGCAATGGCGCCCTTGGTTCTTCGGAGAAAGTGAAGTTCAGTAGTGAAGGTCTTGGCGATCTGTATCGTTTTGGGCGGTACCTGCTTTCGAACCGATTTGACGGTGAGCCAGCCGGGGAGAATGACATAGGGCGGTTACGCCGTGCGTTAGAGGAGCGGGGCATGCAGTTCCTGGACAACCGGGCTGTGCAGTTGGGTGAGACGGGCGTCTACCTGGTGGGAATCGAGGACTTGATGGAAGGCCAGCCGGACCTGGACGGAAGTCTGGCGGGTGTGCCCCAGGACGCGCCCACGGTACTGCTGTCACACAATCCTGACATCATTGAGGCTGCTGCAGCCGGTCGCGCGGACCTGATTTTGGCCGGCCACACGCACGGCGGACAGATCGTGCTGCCGTTGATTGGCCCCACTTATACACAGACTGAACAGTTGTCGCGCGGGGAGGCGTCGGGCTACTCGCGGCGGGGGAAGACGCAGGTCTATGTTCATCGCGGGTTGGGTGAGGGGGTTCCGGTGCGATTCGGAGCGCCGCCGCACGTCACTTTTATCCGACTGCTGCCGGCGCGACGGGATTCCGCCGGTGGAGCGGGCCGCGACGGGAACAGAGGTTGAGTGGCCGGTCAGTTTTGGACGTTGATCGTTACCCGGCAGGGGGTGGGGTAGTTACTGCTTGTATCGACGACTGTGAGGCGGATGGTGTAGGCGCCGTTGGCGACACCGGTGCTGTTGAAGTTTCCGAGGTTCCCGTTCTCGACGGGTGGTCCTTTAGCGCCGCCCTCCCCAGATCTGTCGCTGCCGTCGAACCAGGTGAAGCCCTGGGAGGCGTTGGCGCCGGGTGCGATCTCCAGCTTGTAGAAGTTGAACCGTTCATGCGTAGCCCGGCCTGTAATCGGCACGACGCCGCTGACAGTCTGGTTGATGCCGGGTGAGGAGATGGCCAAGCGGCTGTCGGCGCATGTCACCGGGACGATGGCGGGCGGCGGCGGTTCCTGCTGGGGAGGGGGAGCTACCTCCTGTTCCGGCTCCTCGGTGGGCGTTGGCGAGGGTGTTGGCGTGGGTGTAGCCGAGGGGGCGGCGGTGGGTACCAGGGTCTGGGTCGGCGGCGGCAGAGGCGTGTTGGTGGCGGGCGGTGTCAAGGTGGGCGTGGCGGTCGAAGTAGGGATGACAACTGTCGCGACCGGGGCGGCGCCGGATGCAGATTGGTCGGTGCCGCCGGAGCCGTCTGAGCCGCCGGCTGTCCCGTTTTGCTGAACCCGGCTGCCTTCAAGCGTCGAGGAGACTCTGTCCTGTAAGGTAGACAGCGCACTTCCGATCTCTCCTCCCATGGCTCGAAGGCTCCAGACGATTACAAGTACAACCAGAACGATGAGCAGTGCCGCCAATACGGGCACGAGCCAGTCGCGGATGGATTCGAAGGACTCGGAAAGGCGGGTAGAGAAGGCGGTATGTTCGAGGTCGACGTCCTGGGGCCGGTAGTCCACGGGTCGCACCGGTGGCAGCCTGACACCGGTACTGGTACTCGCCAGCGTGCGGGAGAGGCTGTTGTCGGCCATGGCGCGGCGGCGGTCGATCATCTGGTTGGGGTCGAGATTGAGATAGTAGGCGTAGTTTCGGAGGAAGCCGCGGCCGACGACCTCGCCGGGCAGGAGATGCCACTCGTCGGCCTCGATGGCGGCCAGGTACTTTTGTCGGATACGCGTTGCGTGTTCGACTTCTGACAGCGGGATGCCGGCGGATTCGCGGCGGTCTCGCAGTATGGCGCCAAGGGACTGCAGGGACGGAAGACCGGGGACATTGCCGCCGGCTCCGCCTTCTGGAGACTGTGTTGGGGAGTCAAAGAAGGAGGCGTTTTCGCTCATAGACAGGGTGTATTGTACACAGGCGATTCTGTTCTATCAAATTCCACCTTTTTGCTATTGTTCTCTCTCTGAGGTGGATGGAAGGAGGCGGGAAGTTGACGGCGAAAGTGACCAGACTTGGTGCAATGACCACTGGCTTGCGGAGGGTGCGTCTCAGATTTGGGGTGGGAACAGTCTGGCGGGGAATCGGCGCCAGCGGTGGCTGGCGTTGTATACCGTCTTTGGGCGAGACGCAGCGCAGGCGCCAGGCCCGGCCGGACGGGGGAGTCCGGCAGTTGGGGCGGGTGCGAGGGCAGGCACTTGGCGGGCACGTAAGGGGATCTGATGGGACTGGCGGGACGTGGTGTGGCTGGACACGTTCGAATAGGCACCAGTTACGAATATCGCCACCCGGTCGATGAGGCACGGCCTGGTTTAGGGGGGGCGTTGGGGGGGGGGGGGC
>VXOE01000385.1 GCA_009840225.1 Caldilineaceae bacterium SB0662_bin_25
GCCCTCCCCCCGCACACAAAATGCACACGGCTCCTGCCCCGGTGCTTCTCCACCCGCACCAGCGCGATCAGCCCGATCTCCCCCGTCCGCCGCACGTGCGTACCCCCGCACGCCGACCAGTCAAACTTGTCGATCTCCACAATGCGCGTCGCGCCCGCCACCGCCGGCGCCCGCCGCAGCGGCACCTTCCCCCGCGCCTCTTCATCGACCCAATAGGCCCGTATCGGCCGGTTCTCCCACACCAACCCGTTGGCCGCCGTCTCAACATCAGCCAGCTGCGCCGCAGACAGCGGCGGCCCGTCCAGGTCCACCGTATTGAGCGCATCGCCGAAGTGCACGCTCACCGTCTCCAGCCCCAGCCACCGGAAAAACACCTGCGACAACAGATGCTGGCCCGAATGCTGCTGCATATGATCATAGCGCCGCGACCAGTCGATCTCCCCGCTTACGCTCGCAGTCCCCTCCGGCAGCGGCTCCGCCAGCACATGCAGTACGGCGCCGTCCCCCCCAACCTGCACGTCGACCACCCCCGTGCCGCCCAGACGGCCCGTGTCATGCGGCTGCCCGCCCGACGTCGGATAAAAGGCCGACCGGCTCAACCGCACAGCCGGCTTTCCCTCGAGCGTAAACCGCTCCGCCACCTGCGCCGTGAATCGCGTGCAGTAGGCGTCTTCGTAGTAGAGTCTCTTGTCCATGGAGTATGTACTTGCGTGGAAAGATGTCAGAAGCCGGTTACGCCGCAGGTCACAGACCGCCCGCTGCGCTGGTTGCGACCCCGGCCTCAATCTGCAGCAGCTGCGCGTTCTCTTGAAACTCACTGGAAAATTGTGCCCAGTTCGTCGTCGTCACAATCCCCTGCCGCACGTCCGCCAGCGCCTCAAGCAACGCCGCCCTCCTCTGCGCGTCCAATTCGCTCATCACGTCGTCCAGCAGCAGGATCGGCTTCTCGCCCGTCGCTTCCGCCATCGCCTGCAACTCCCCCAGCTTCAGCGCCAGCGCACCCGTGCGCTGCTGACCCCGGCTGCCGTACGTGCGCAGATTCCAGCCGTTGACCACAAAGACCAGCTCGTCCCGGTGCGGCCCGTAGAGCGAGCTGCCGGCCCTCAACTCAACGCCGCGACGGGCTTCAAGCCGTTCTCGGAAACGCTGATTGATCGTCTCTGCCCCGACTTCCAGCCCGACGATCCCGTCCGTTTCGACTTCCTCGCCCTCGCGCAACCTCTGGTAGTCATCTTCAGAGTAAAGCCCGGTATTGAAACTGGGCAGGTACTGCAGCTCCAGCGACTCCTGCTGCTGCGACAGCTCCCCGTGCACGCGGCGTGCAATCGGTGCCAGCGCCGCCAGATAACTGTGCCGCCGGGCCAGCACCCGCGTTCCCAGCTCGACCAGCTGCTCATTCCAAAATGCAAGTTGCGCCGCCGCCGTCGGGCCGTCCGTCTGCTCCTGCAGCTGCTTCAGCAAACTGTTCCGCTGCGTTACCACCTTCTGATAACGGGAAAGCGTCTGACAGTAGCCGCGATCGATCTGGCAAAGGGCAACGTCAATATAACGCCGCCGCTCACTCGGGCTCCCGGCAACAAGCGTCAGGTCCTCCGGCAGAAACAGCACCGCCCGCAGATGTCCGATCAGGTCCATGCTGCGCCGCGGCGCACCGTTCACCCGCGCTTGCTTCGTGTAGTTAATACCGTCCCCGCGCAGTGTGAACAGGATCTCAAGCGTCGTCGACTCCCCCTTCCGCTCTACCTCGCCCCGTATCCGGGCGTAAGGGATCGGTTCATCCGCCGCCGCCCTGTCCACCGCTTCCCGCTCCGCCCGCGCATGGCGCGACTTGCTCGTCGCCAGATAATAGACCGCCTCCAGCAGGTTCGTTTTCCCCTGCCCGTTGCGGCCCTGCACAAGCGTAACCGGCGCGCTGAAGCACAGGTCCAGCTCTCTGTAGTTGCGAAAATGTTCCAGGTGCAGCCGTGAAAGATACATAGCTCAGCCATCGACAACGACAACAACGCGCCCGTTACGCCTCCGGCATATACCAGCCAACCGTCTGCTTATTCCGGCCGAACCAGCTCTGCGCCACCTGCTGGATGTCCTCAGCCGTCACCGCCTCCAGGTTCTCCAGCCAGCCGTCAAACCATTCACTGTCCGCGATCATCTCGCTGAACCCCAGCCAGTAAGCCTGGTTCGTCACGCTCTCGCTGCTGTACGCGAACTGCGCCTTCGTCTGCTTGATCGCCTTCTCCAGCTCCTCCGCCGCCACCGGCTCCTCCTGCATACGTTCGATCTCCGCCCAGATCGCCTCCTCAATCTCCTGGTGCGTGATATCCTGCGCCAGCGTGGCGCTGAAGCCGAATACATACGGATCAATCGTCGGCATGAACGCCGAAGAGACCCCCACCGCCAGCTCCTTGTCCACCAGCGCCCGGTATAGCCGGTTGCTGCGGTTGGAAGAGCCCCCGCCGAACAGCCCCATCCCCTTCGCGCCGCTCAGAATGCTGTCCATCACCGTCAGCGCGAAAAAGTCCGGGTGCCGCGCGTCCGGCGCATGAAACGCCAGGCCGAAGTACGACGTCATATCCGTCCCCCGCAGCACGATGCGCCGCTCCGCCCGCTGCTCCGGCTCATGCAAGCGCATCGCCGGCAAGGCAGGACCCGCCTCCACGCCGCCAAAATACTGCTCGATGCGCTCCACCATCCACGCACTGTCAAAATCCCCCACCGCCACCGCCACAGCATTGCTCGGTGTATAAAACGTCCGGTAATGCTCATATAAATCGTCCCGGCCCATCGTCAGCAGGTCCTCCTTCCAGCCGATAACCGGGTGCCGGTACGGGTGCGTCTGAAACGCCGCCGCCTGCATCTCCGTATTCAGCAGCCAGCGGTAGCTGTTCTCGCTCCCCTCCCGCTCGCTTATGATCACCGTCCGCTCCGACTCCGTCTCCTCCTCGTCGAAGATCGCATTCGCCATCCGGTCGCTCTCCACGTCCAGCGCCAGCTCAATCCGCTCCGCCGGAAACGTCTCGAAATAGGTCGTCCAGTCCTGCCACGTCATGCCGTTGAACGCCCCGCCCGCACGCGCCACCGCCTTGTCGAACGCGCCCTGCGGATACCTCTCAGTACCCTTGAACAGCATATGCTCCACCCAGTGGCTGATGCCCGTCACCCCCGGCGCCTCATTGCGGCTCCCCACCCGGTAATAAATCCAGAAACTGGCCACCGGCGCCAGATGGCTCTCCTTCAGAAGGATCTGCAGCCCGTTATCAAGCCGCACCTTCTGCACATTCCCATTATCCCGCACCCGTCCAACGCTCCCTTCTCCCATCACGCCCGGCTCCTCTCCCTCTCTGATCCGTAACCTCTGTCGTAACTAACCCCTAACCCCTGGCCCCTAATCCCTGCTTTTTTGGGCGGTCGGGCCTAGTCGGCCCTCCCTTGTGCGGGGGCTCCGCCCC
>VXOE01000219.1 GCA_009840225.1 Caldilineaceae bacterium SB0662_bin_25
TCCACGAAGGGCCACGAAGGAACACGAAGAATACCTTTTTTATCCGCGAAGGGGCGCGAAGAACAGCGGGGGACACAGAGTCTTTCGATGCTGCTACGAGAGTGTGGCGAACACGAGGGCACCCACAAGGGGTGCCCCTACGGGATGATGGCTGGCGCATTCATAGGGTGGCGGGCTTGGGCACCCACAAGGGGTGCCCCTACGGGGGGGTTGTTGGTGTCGACGAGAATTAGGTGGGCGGCTGGTTTGGGGTGCTGACGTCGAGTTCGGGTTGGCGGGGGCCTTCGACCCAGACTTCGCCGTCGCTCCAGTTTTCCTGTTTCCAGATGGGGACGATTTCTTTGAGGCGCTCGATGGCGTAGCGGCAGGCTTCGAAGCAGCCGTCGTCGCGGTGGGGGGTGGCGACGGCGATGAGGACGGTGGGCTCTTCGATTTCGCAGCGGCCGATGCGATGGAGGATGCTGACGCCTTTGACTAGGGGCCAGCGTTCCTGGATCTCGGCGCCGATGCGGGCCATCATTTTTTCGGCCATAGGGACGTAGGCCTCGTAGACGAGGAAGTCGGTCTCGCGGGCGCCGTTGCCGGTGGCGGTGGCGCCGCGTACTGTGCCGGCGAAGGTGACGACGCCGCCGCAGTCGAAGCGGCTGACGCGGCGGAGGATGTCGTCCTGCGACAGGGGCTGTTCGGTCAGTTCGAAGAGTTTTGCGGTCATAGGATTGGCTCAGATCATCGGGACGGCAGCTGGATGCCGCCGGATACCGGGGGCAGGAGGGCGACTTCGTCGCCGTCCTGGAGGACGGTGTCGCGTTGGGCGAACTCCTCGTTAACGGCGACGTAGAAGGTGCGGTCACGCAGATTGGGGACGCGGCTGTTGAGAAGGTCGCCCACGGTGGAGGATTCGGGTAGGGACACGGTGTCACTTTTGAAGCCGGCGGCCTGGCGCAGGCCGGCGAAGAGGATAAGGCGTACGTTCACTTGGCGGCGTCTCCGGTGGGCGGGGCAGGGGCGGAGCGCTGCCAGTCGCCGGAACGGCCGCCACTTTTGTGGAGGAGCTGGACGTTGCCGATGGTCATGGTTTTTTCGAGGGCCTTGGCCATGTCATAGATTGTGAGGGCGGCGACGCTAACGGCGGTGAGGGCCTCCATCTCGACGCCGGTGCGGCCGCGGCAGCGCACGGTGGCGGTGATCGTGACGCGGCTTTCTCTCTCGTCGATTTGGAAGTCGACGGCGATTTTGGTGAGCGGCAGGGGGTGGCAGAGAGGGATCAGGTCGGGGGTGCGCTTGGCGGCCATGATGCCGGCGATGCGGGCTGAGGAGAGGACGTCGCCTTTGGGGACAGCGCCGTCGCGGATGGCGGCGAGTGTGGCGGGGGCCATGTAGACGCTGCCCTCGGCGACGGCCTCGCGGGTTGTGGTGTCCTTGTGGCCGACGTCGACCATGGATGCGCGGCCGTCTTTGTCGAGGTGGGTCAGCTGTGACATTGTTGTGCGTGAATGTCCTTTATAGGTCCCCGATCAGAAGGGCGTCGACCGACTCGCCGGCAGCTAGCGTGCCCTCTCTCTGGGGCAGGGCCAGCAGGGCGTTGGCCGTGCGCATGCTGAGGAGGCGGCTGCTGGCCTGGATGCCGGTGCTAGCGGCGAGGAAACAGGCTTGATCTGCGTCCCAGGTGAGGGTGGCGCGGTGGTATTCGGGCCGGTAGGCGTCCAAGGGTAGGGGCTGCGCGAGGCGGGCTTTGACCTGGCGAAGGTGTGGATCCTGCCAGCCGGCCATTTTGCGCAGGGCGGGCACGACGAACAGGTAGAAGGTTACGAGGCTGCTGACGGGATTGCCGGGGAGTCCGAAGACGAGGCGGCGGCCCTGTTCGACGTCGGCGGTGGCGAAGGTGACCGGCTTGCCGGGCTTCATGCGGACACGTCCGTAGTGCACGGTGCCGGCGTGTTCGAGGAGCGGTTTGACGAGGTCGAGATCGCCCATGGAGACGCCGCCGGATGTCAGGAGGATGTCGGCTTCCGTAAGACCGCGGTGGACGCGGAGCTCGAGGGCTTCCTGTGTGTCGCCGGAGATGCCCAGGTCAACGGGTTCGCCGCCGGCGGCGTGGATAGCGGCGAGGAGCATGGCGCGGTTGCTGTCGCGGATCTGGCCGGGGCCGAGCGTTTCTCCGGGCTCAATGAGCTCGTCGCCGGTGGAGAGGACGGCGACTTTTGGACGGGGAAAGACGGGTACGTTGACGATGCCGGCGGTGGCGAGCAGGCCGATTTCGGCGGGGTCGAGGCGCTCGCCGGCGGCCAGGACGGTCTGGCCTACCTCAACGTCTACGCCTACCTGACGCACGTTGGCGCCGGTTTTCGATTGCTGATTGATGCGAATCCGGGGCGTGTCTGCGGCGGCATCCAAGCGTTCCGTCTCTTCGATCATGACGACCGCGTCGGCCCCATCGGGCAGCGGGGCGCCGGTTGTAATGTAGGCGACGGTACCGGGTTTGACGGTGAAGGCGGCAAGTGCGCCGGCGCTGACCTCTCCGATCTGAGGAAAGTCGCCGGGACCGTCGGCGGCGATGACTGCGTATCCGTCCATCGTAGAGGCGGGGAAGGGCGGGAGCGGTTCGCGGGCGGCGATGTCGGCGGAGAGGATGGCGCCCCTTACGTCTGAGAGCGGGCGGTGTACGGGCGCCGGTGTGTGCGCCTGCGCCAGGGTTATGTCGAGGGCGTCCTCGACTGAAAGCATGGAGTAGGGTGATCTTGTGGTCATTTTTGGTCGGGTCCCTCTCGGGATTGCGTACTGCTAGAGCTGGCAGATCAGCTCGACTTCGTTGCCGTCGGGGTCGTCAATGTAGATGGTGCGGCTGGCGAGTACGGGATGGGTGCCGCCGCGGGGTTCGTAGCCGGCGTCGCGCAGGGCCTGTTCCTGGTCGTCGAAGCGATCGGCCGGCAGCTCGAATGCCAGATGATGGAGCTGGTGGCCGGGGGGCTGGCTGGCGATTTCGGGCGGCATGGGTACGATTACGATCATCTGGGGGATACCGGCGGCGCCTTCGCCCGCCTTGAGGAAGACGTTGGGCAGTTCGGGGGGCGAGATGACCTCCAGGCCGAGGAGGCCCTTGTAGAAGGCGACGGCTTTTTGTTTGTCGCGGGTCCAGAGGACGATTTCGGCGATACCGGTGATCATGGACATGGTTGATGGGCCTTCGTGTTGAGAACGCGCTTTGTTCTTATTTCGTATTGCGTAGTGGCCGGTTGGACAGGCGCGAATTTTTGCCAGGTTTTGGGCAGTATACCGAAGTCGGAGTCATATTACCAGTTCTGGTGAAACCGCTGAGGGGTACGGGCTGCTTGGAAGCGCATTTTGACGTCTTTCTTTCGGTCGAAGGCACAAGAGGGCAGGCACAAGGCCTGCCCCTACGGGGGCTTTGGTGGGG
>VXOE01000067.1 GCA_009840225.1 Caldilineaceae bacterium SB0662_bin_25
GAATAGATCCGACCGCCCGGAACTGCAGTGGTCATTGGTTAGTGATCAGTGGTCAGTGAAGTCGCTTCACCTTCGCCAGTGTTGATCGCGGGATGGCTATGGCCTAGTCGTTGCGTTGTTGGTTTTTGGTGAACGGCTGCGTGCTTGGGAGAGCGCTTTTTTTTGTTGTCAGAATCAGGATTTGCGGGATTTGAATGGAATGTCGGGATGGGCGGCGGTTGCATTAGGCACGGCTGTCGCAGTAGGCGTATGCTCTGGATCTGGCTGCCATTGCGACTAAGCAGGAACCGAGACTGACAGTGTTGACGAATATGGGCCGGGTACGTCGTCAGCGTTTACGGCACGGACGGTGTACCAGTAGGTGACTCCGGCGGAAACGCCCGCGTGCGTGTAGGAGGTGCCGGTCAAGGAGCTTCCTCCAATTCGTTTCCACGAGGAGAGGTTGCGGTCCCATACATACAAGTCGTAGCGGGCCGCCCCCGTTACTGCGGACCAGCTCAGTTTCACCCCGTTCGCGGTCGCGTTTCCACTCAGCGACGGTGCTGTCAGTGCGGTTGACTGTGAAACCGTAGGCGTGGCGGTAGGTGTGGCAGTGGGAGTGGCTGTTGGCGTCGATGTGTGTTGCGGGTCCTGATTGGTTGGCGCTTTCGGCGTGGGCGTGACAGTGGGGGTAGCCGTAGGTGTGGCGGTTGGTGTGGTAGTGGGCGTCGAAGTGTGTTGGGGATTCTGACTGGCTGGTGCGTTCGGCTCAGGTGTGACTGTGGGGGTAGCCGTAGGTGTGGGGGTTGCGGCCGATTCTTGCAGATAGGCGGTTACCACATAGTCGTAGGCGATAAACTCCACGTCATTGTCTATGTAGCTGTTCGATGTGCCGTCTACCCTGATGGTCTTTTCGTACGGTTCGCCATGGTCATCGTGGGTTCTGGTAATGATGTAGTGGTTTACGGAACCGGTAGCGGGAGCGTCCCAGGTGACGACAATTGAATCTTCAACCCAGTCCCACGCCGGAACGATGGTTACCGTCCGCAAGGTGGGAGCGCCGACCTTGGCGGTTGCGGATGGTGTCGCTGTCGGTGTGGACGTAGGAGTGAGGGTCTGTGTTTGTGGACCGCCAGTGGTTATAGTCGCGTATTCTGACCATACGCTGGCCTGGCCGGCGGCGTTCACAGTGCGGACGGTGTACCAGTAGACGGTACCGTCGACCGCGTCAGTGTGCGTGTAGCTGGTGGCGGTCAGTATGCCGCCGCCAAGCTGCCGCCAGCCGTTGGCACTTTCCCATACAAGCAACTCATAGCCGGCTGCGCCTGGCACAGCGGTCCAACTGAGCTCCACGCCATTCCCCGTCGCGTGTGCGCTCAGCGTCGGCGCCGTCAGTACGGTTGTCTGTGAAGCCGTAGGCGCGGCGGTTGGTGTAGCTGTCGGCGCATCCTCGGGTGTGGATGTAGGCGTGAGAGTCTCTACTTGTGGACCGCTCGTGGTCAAGGTCACGTATTCCGACCATACGCTAGTTTGGCCGGCGGTGTTCACAGCGCGGACGGTGTACCAGTAGAGGGTGCCGCCGGCTGCGTCAGTGTGCGTGTAGCCGGTGACGGTCAGTGTGCTGCCGCCAAGCTGCCGCCAACTGTTGGCGCTGTCCCAAACAAACAACTCATAACGGGCTGCGCCTGACACAGCGGTCCAACTAAGCTCCACGCCATTCCCCGTCGCGTGTGCGCTCAGCGCAGGTGCTGTCAGTACGGTTGTTTGTGAAGCAGTAGGTGTGGCAGTAGGTGTGGCAGTTGGCGTCGACGTGTGATTCGGGTCCGGTTTGGTTAGTGCGGTTGGTGTGGCAGTGGGGGTAGCAGTAGGCGCGGCGGTTGCGGCCGATTCTTGCAGATAGGCGGTTACAACGTAGTCGTAGGCGATAAACTCCACGTCATTGTCTATGTAGCTGGTCGATGTACCGACTACTCTGATGGTCTTTTCGTACGGTTCGCCATGGTCATCGTGTGTTCTGGTAATGATGTAGTGGTTTACGGAACCGGTAGCGGGAGGGTCCCAGGTCACGACAATTGAATCTTCTACCCAGTCCCACGTTGGAACGATGGTCTCTGTCCGTGTGATGGGAGCGCCGCCGACCTTGGAGGTAGCGGTTGGTGTCGCTGTCGGTGTGGGTGTAGGTGTGAGGGTCTGTGGTAGCGGACCGCCGGTGGTTATGGTCACGTATTCTGCCCATGCGCCAGATTGGCCGGCAGCGTTCACGGCGCGGACGGTGTACCAGTAGAGGGTACCGCCGGCCGCGTCCGTGTGCGTGTAGCTGGTGGCGGTCAGAGTGCTGCCGCCAAGCTGCCGCCAGCCGTTGGGACTTTCCCATACAAACAACTCATAACGGGCTGCGCCTGACACAGCAGTCCAACTAAGCTCCACGCCATTCCCCGTCGCGTGCGCGCTCAGCGTCGGCGGAGCAAGTGAAGAGTCCTGTTGTGCAGAAATCAGGTTTGGCCAGTAGAGAATGGCGAACAGTATTGTGGAGACTATCAAGAGACGGCTCATCATCATTCTCCACGGTTACAGTTGTGCCAGGCGAAGCCCTTGTTCTGTTCAGGGACTGGCATTGGGTTTGGCGGTGAGTTTATCACGGCACGAGTTTGCATACAAGCTTTTGTTGTTGGTCGGCGGGCTGAGGGGGACAGGTGTTGAGCAGGTCATAGATCAGTATGGATAGAAAGGATGGGCCAAGCTGTACAACCTTAAGCCATAAGACCGAAAACAGACGTACGCCCTCTCCTAGAGACGAGGGCGAATTTCTGTTGGTCACTCAGGTGTTTGGGTCCCTTCTTTTTGATCCGCGAAGGACCGCGAGGAACTTCAAAACCTTTATCCGCGAAGGGACGCGAAGGGGCGCGAAGAACGGCTGACTGCAAGGGGAGAGGAGAGAGGAAAGAGAGAACGGCAACTTCTTTTGTCCGCGGGGGTTTGGGCAGGGTGGTGCTGAAGCGGGGGAATGTGATTTGACATATGGAACATATGTTCTATAATGCCGGCTGAAATGGAATCCGGCTCAAGCTGGAGGAAGGAATTATGCGAGTGGCTTGTGTTCTTATTACGCATTTGCGGGCGAAGGCGGAGATGAGGAGGAACGGCGAGGAGAGAGGGGGGAGGAGAGAGGAGAGAGAGAACGGCAAGGGCGAGGGGCGAGGGGAGAGGAGAGACGAGGAGAGAGCGGAGAGGAGAGAGGAGAGAGAGAAAACCTTTGGCGCTTCACACTCGGAGGAGGTTCGTCCTGATGCGAGGGTGGAGGGGCCGGCTGCTCAGGCTGTTGCAAGTGCGGAAGAGGTGCGGGCGGAGGAGCCGGCTGCTCAGGCTGTTGCGGGTGGGGAGGAGGTGCGGGCGGAGGGGCCTTCGACTTTGATTG
>VXOE01000132.1 GCA_009840225.1 Caldilineaceae bacterium SB0662_bin_25
CGAGTGTGTGGCAATATGACCTTGACGACCCGCTGCGACCGAACTTCCCCCCGCCGCAGCGAGTGTGTGGCAAATACGACCTTGACGACCCGCTGCGACCGAACTTTCCCCCGCCCCGCGTCGTGGCTCGTATCGAGGCGTGGCCCGGCGCAGGCAAGCCAACGCCCAACTGACCCCAACCTGCACAGCGATGCCCATCAACAGCCCGCAACAAATACCCCGACACTACCCTCCATCATTCCATATCCACACAGGCCGCACATTGTACACACATTCAAAACATGGCTTCGTGGCGACCAAAACGCCAGCACGCCCTTGCCGTTCTTCGCGCCCCTTCGCGTGACTTCGCGGATCAAAAGAGGTTGTTCTTCGCGCTCCTTCGCGTGACTTCGCGGATCAATGAAAGATGTTCTTCGCGGCCCTTCGCGGACATAGAAGTTTTCACCGTGTGGCCCCTCGCCCCGCCGCCACCACCGCATCCAGAATCTTCCTATACCCCGTACAACGGCACAGGTTGCCCGTCAGCGCCTCCTGCGCCTCCAGGCGGTTGGGGTTGGAACGCTCATCCAGCAGCGCCGCCGCCGACATCACTATCCCCGGCGTACAGTATCCGCACTGCACCCCGCCGCTCTCGATCAGCGCCTGCTGCACACTGTGCAACAGTTCCGTCGACTCCGCCGACGAACCGGCCAGTCCCTCCACCGTCACGACCTCGCTGCCCGCCGCCCGCTCCGCCGGCACAAGGCAGGCCATCACCGCCATGCCGTCCAGATAAACCGTGCAGGCCCCGCATTCACCCTCCGCGCAGCCCTCCTTCACCCCCACAAAACCCGCAGCGCGCAGGCTGTCCAGCAGCGTCATGCCGCCCTCAAGCTCCACCGCCCTGCCGTTGACCGTCGCCGCCGCGTCCTGCCCCGTCGAAACCGGCCAGCGGCCCTCCGTATCCCCCCACAGCGTCACCGGCCTCTCCAGCCACCCGTCCCGTTCGCGCCCGTCCCGCAGCTGGCGCAACAGCCGCGCCACCAGCGTCTCCACCATCGCCGCCCGGTAATCCGCGCTGCCCCGCAAATCGTCGATCGGCCGCGCCTGCCCTGCCGCCAGCCGCGCCGCCTCCACAACCGTCTCCTCCGTCAGCCTCCTACCCACCAAAAACTCTTCCGCCTCTGTCGCCCGCACCACCGTCGGCGCAACCGCGCCCAGCGCAACTGCCGCATGAGTAACCGCTGCCGAGTCCCAGTCCTCGCCGTCGCAGCCAACTGAACCCGCCACGCTCAATATGCTGATCGCCTGCGCACGCCGCAGCCCCAACTTGATAAAATTGCCCCGCGGCGCCGGATCCTGCAGCGGAACCGTGATGCGCGTCAACATCTCGTCGTCCGCCAGGTCCACCTGCCGCACCCCGCGGAAAAAGCGCTTCAGCGGCAGCGTGCGGCTCCCTCGCGCCGCGCTCTCCACGCGCACACTCGCATCCAGCGCCATCAGCGGCACGATCGAGTCATTCGCCGGGCTGGCCGTGACCAGATTGCCCGCAACTGTCGCCCGGTTCCGTATCTGCGGCGCGCCCACCTCCCAGCACGCCCGCGCCAGCGCAAACGCCCCCTCCACCACCAACCGGCTGCGCACGCACTGATTATGCGTCACCAGCGGACCCAGGTGCAGCGCACCGTCCTCTTCCCAGATGTCAGCCAGGCCCGCAATGCGCGTCAGATCGATCAGCCCCACCCCGGCTTTGGCCCCCGCACCGCCGTGGCCCGCCAATTCGACGAGAATATCGGTGCCGCCCGCAACAAAACGCGCCGCGGCCCCGTGTTCCGCCTTCAACCTCAAAGCATCTGTCAATGTCAGGGGGGATTCGCAAAAACGGTACATATTCAGTCCACCGCAACAACTAAAGTTCGTTAACGTATATCAAAACAACGATCCGACGTAGCAACCTGCGCCCCACCCGCCAAGCCCCGCGCAGTCACCCAAACAAAACCCAATACGCCACCACCATTCTTCGCGCCCCTTCGCGGATAAAAAAAGATGTTCTCCGCGGCCCTTAGTGGCCCTTCGTGGACAAAAAAGGTGTTCTTCGCGCCCCTTCGCGTCCCTTCGCGGATAAGAAAGGAAGTTCTCCGTGGCCCTTAGTGGCCCTTCGTGGATGAATAAAAGGTGTTCTCCGCGTCCCTTCGCGGAAAGATCCCTAAAACCCACCCGCAAAAGTATCGATCATCAACCTCACATCGCCCAGCGGATAAAGAATCGGGCAGGTGGCGCCGTTATCCATATACTCGCGCACCTTCTTCTTCACGTCCTCCGGCGTACCGCTCGCCGTAATCCGCGTCACCAGCTCGTCCGGCACCAGCGGCATCGCCTTACGCACCTGCTCCATCGTCGCCGGCCAGCCCAGAATCGACTGAATCTGCTCCACAACCTCCGGCTTGACACCGCTGGCCTGTGCAATATGCGGCTGCTGCCCCAAATACTGGGTGAGCAGCTCCCGCGCGCCGTCCAGCGCCGTCTCCTGGTCCTCATGCACCGAGCACACGATCAGTTGCGGCCGGTCGACGTCATCCAGGCTGCGCCCCGCCCGCTTCGCGCCAATTTCCAGCCGCTCCAGCGCCATGTGGTTATAGTCCGGCGGCACACAGTAGTTCAACACCGCCCCGTCCGCGATCTCCCCGGTCAGCTCCATCATCTTCGGCCCGGTTGCGCCGATCATGATCGGAACGTTGCGCGGCGCCTGCCGCCCATGCACCACATCCAGTTCAATCCCCTTCACCTGGTGAAACTCGCCCTCGAAAGTCACATTCTCCATCGCCAGCAGCCGCCGCGTCACCTCCACCGTCTCCCGCATCGCCTTCAATGGCCTGCGCCGGCTGATTCCCACATTCTTCGCCAGCGGGTCCCACCATGCGCCCACACCGCAGATCACGCGGTCCGGCGCCAGGTCGTCCAACGTCAGAAAAGTGGCCGCCAGCAGCCCGATATTGCGCGTCCAGTTATTGATCACGCCCGACCCGATCTGAATCCGCTCCGTGACCGCGGCGAAAGCCGCCATCGGCACAATCGCATCCCGCACCAGCCGGCTCTCCGCCTGCCACACCGCCTCAAACCCCTTCTCCTCCGCGTAGCGAACGTGCTCCATCCCCTCACGGATCGAATGTTTATCCTGCAGATAAAGTGCAACGCGGCTGTACTTTGGCGCCGTCATAAAAACTCCTGACCCCTTGCGTTCGACGTGTGACTAACGATACCTCTGCCGCCCTTCGGCAGTCGACTTCCTGAAACTTGGGCGCAGCACCTACCCAAAACGGGGAATTTTCCCCGTTCCAACCTGCATTGTACACATCTCCCAACACAGCGTCAAAGCCGCCCCAATTCCCCGC
>VXOE01000272.1 GCA_009840225.1 Caldilineaceae bacterium SB0662_bin_25
GGGGGCCCCCCCCCCCCCCCACGCCCCCCCTAAACCACGCCATGCCTCATCGACCTGGTGTCGATATTCGAACAGGTGCCTATTCGAAGGTGTCTGGTCCGACCACGTCCCGCTAGTCCCATCAGGTCCCCGCAGGTGCCGGCCTTGTGCCTGCCCTCGCACCATCCCCTACTGGCGGCCTCCACCGTAATGCCAGGCCCAGCGCCTGCACCGCGTCCCGCCTGAAGACGTTAATCAACTTCAGCCACCGCAGCCATGGATTCCCGCCAGACTGTACCCACCCCAAATCTGGGTTGCACCCGAGGGCGACCGTATCTGGACGTGCGCGACCGACTTTGTTACAATTCGGGCGCAGCGCAGCCTGTCATCTGACCCAAATGAAAAGCAAATACCGGCCTCGACGACCGTTTCATTCCAGCCTCTTTCCGCTATCCCATGACGCTTGAATTCTGGCGCAACCTGTCCGTCGTCTGGATATCAATATTCTTCTTCCTGCTCTGTCTTGTTCCACTGGCGGTCGCCTTTCTCGCCGTTCAGGGCATGAGAAAAGTGCTCGGCGGCGCCCAGTCCGGTCTCGAGAATCTGCAAAACGCCAGCAGCCAGGCCCGCGCCAAAACCGAAGAGACGGCCGCCAAAGTCACCTCAGCCGTCATTCAAGGCCAGAGCAAAGGCGAAAGGGCCCAAGCCACCCTCCAACACCTGCTCAAACGCACCGCGCCTGACCGCGATGGCGCCAAAAGCAGCAATGGCTCTCCTTCCACCTGATCACGCGCGCCAATCGCTCCTCCCGGTCTGTCCATCGCAAAGGACAGTCCCAAAGAACCGAAACCGGTAACTCCCCACTTGAGTGTTCAGCCGCGCATGCCCCCGATATTGGGCACTTGACAAAGTGCGCAATTTCTTCCAATATACCTGCCAGCCAAACCTTTCCAACAGAACAGATTCGCCCCCGAACTTCTACCTTGCCAAGTGCCTGAATGTATCGCAATTTCGTGAAACTCCCGTGCAGTTCTCTCCAAACCTATTTCAGTAAGGAGGAAGCAAAGTCATGAAAAAGCTCTATCTGTTCGCCGTCTTCACCTTGGTGATGGCCATCATGGTGTCGGCCTGCGCCGCGCCCGCGGCGCCGGCGGAAACCGGGGCCATGGAAGAGGAGATGCCCGAGGAAGTCACCATCAGTATTATCACCGCCCAAGGCCCCTTGGCTGATGGCCTCGTCGCTCTGATCCCGCAGTTCGAAGAAGAAAACCCGGGCATCAAGGTCGAAGTGGCGCCCTTCCCCTGGACCACCTTCTTCGAAAAGGTGATCTCGCTGGCGCGCACCGAATCCGGTGAATTCGACGTCATCTTCGCCGACGATCCCTGGATGCCCAACATCGTCGACGGCGGGCTCTCCGTCAACCTCACCGAAGCCTATGGCGCAACCCGCGACGACGACGTGCCCCAGGTCTCCTACGACGTCTTCTCCTGGCCTCCCCCCTACGGGCCCATCCCCTTGGACTTCCAGACCGGCGAGCGCCCCGACCTCCACGCTCTGCCCATCCAGGGCAACGTCATCATGTTCTACATCCGCCAGGATGTCCTTGACGAACTCGGACTCGATGCGCCTGTAACCTGGGATGACGTACTGGCGATCGCTGACCAGGTCCACTGCCCCGACTGTGACCCGCCCTTCTACGGCTACAACGTGCGCGGCGCAGCCGGCAGTGACGCCCTCGCCCTCCTGTGGTCCATGGGCGGCGGCATCTTCGACGACGAATTCAACGTCATCCTCGACAACGAGGCCGGCTGCGATGCCCTCACGCTCTACGAGCAACTGAGCAAGTACCTGCCTCCGGGCGGCAATACCTACGGCACAACCGAGATGGTCGCTGAGGTCGTCTCCGGCCGCGCCATGATGGGCATCGGCTGGCCGGGCGACGCCTACGCCGCCTTTGAGGACGAGACCGACTCCGACGTAGCCGGCAAGATGCTCTATCTGCCTCTGCCCGCCTCCGAAGTCGGCGCGCCCCACGTCTCCATGATGGGCCACTGGGGCCTCGTGCTCAATGCCCATTCCGAGCACAAGGACGCCGCCTGGACCTACATGGAGTGGATGCACTACAACCAGGAGCACGCGCTGTCCTACGCCCACGCCGGCGGCATCCCCTTCCGCAAGTCCGTCTTCAACGACCCTGAACTGATCCTGGAAAAGCCTTGGTTCCCGGCCCAGTTTGAGGCCCTGATGGTCCCGCCCAAGTGGCGGCCCCGCAGCACCCAGGCCACCGGTATCAGCCTCGCCATTCTTGGACCCGCCTTCAGCGCCGTCGGCGCCGGTGACATAACCGGCCAGGAAGCCTGCGAGCAGGCTGGCGCCGAAATCCGGCTCGAAATGGAAGGTGTGACCAACTAGAATGATTTCCCGGGAGAGGAGCGAGATTCCCCCTCACTCCTCTCTCCCGATGTGCACCCTTCGAACACTGGCGCCAAAGGTCGCCTTCAATACCTACCGGTCCAAGGAGGGTATCGTTGACCGTACAACAGACCGTCAGTCCCTTGCCTGGTCAGGGCGCGACAAGCGCAAACAGCGTGAACACACAGCCTCCGCCTCCCCAGGGCATGTGGTCCGAGCTATTCAGCTTTCGCGATAACCGCCTCGGCGTTATGCTGATCGTGCCCAGCCTCCTGGCACTGATCCTGGTCCAGTTCTATCCCATCGTTTACAACTTCTGGCTGATTCTCACCAGCGAAAAAGGTGAGTGGATCGGCCTCGCCAACCTCTCCCGGCTCACCAGGGACACCATCTTCCATGGCGCCCTGATTTTTAGCCTCAAAATGGGCATCGTAGTCGTTCCCATGTGTCTGCTTGTGGGGCTGGGACTGGCCCTTCTAGTGCACAGCGACTACGCCGGCCGTAAGGCGATCTGGATCTCCATCCTTATCATTCCGCTCATGGTCTCCGAAATCGTCGCCGGTATGATGTGGAAGATCATGTACCACCCCACCCTGGGCCTGGTAAACGTGCCGCTCGCCGCCCTCGGTCTTGAACCGATAATCTGGCTCGTGAAGGCCGATACCGCCTTCATTGCCCTCTGTGTCGTCGAGGTCTGGCGCATCAGCCCCCTGGCCTTCCTGCTTCTCTACGCCGGTCTCAACCAGGTCCCCCGCGACATCTACGAGGCCGCCGCCGTCGATGGCGCAACCCGCTGGCGCGCCTTCTGGGATATGACCCTCCCCTACATCAGGCCCATGTTCGCCATCGCCACCATCCTTGTCTTTGTCTGGTCCACCCGCACCATCGGCACCATCGCCGCCACCACCCAGGGCGGCCCCGGCCGCGCCACCTGGAACCTGTCCTGGTACATCTACGGTATGTCCTTCCAGCGCCTCAAGCCCCACTACGCCTCCGCAGCCGTGCTTGTCATGCTGCTGATGACCTATATCGCCGGCACGATCTTCGTAAGATACCTGTGGGTTGAGCGCAGAAGCCGCTGAGCTCAACGGCCGTTTTCCCAAGGAGTATATGCTGATGGCACAGACTGAAGCGAGACAGACGGCCACAACCGATACCGTGCCCCTTCCTGTTGAAATGGCTGTACAGGAACGCCGTTTCAACCTGCGAAAACTGCTCGTTGTCGTCGTCCTCTACCTCGCCGCCTTCTGGACCCTCGTCCCCATGTACTGGGTCGCCATCTCGTCCATCAAGTCTTTGCGCGACCTCGCCCACATACCGCCCCGTTTCTTCCCAACCGACCCCCGTCTTGACGCCTGGGTGACCATCTTTGAACGCCGCATCCTCGAAAACGTCTACAACAGCCTCGTCGTTGCCACCTTGGCAACCATCATCTGTCTGGTCATTTCAGTCCCTGCCGCCTACGCCGCCACCAGGATGCGTCTGCCCTTCAAATTCGTCGCCATCGTCGTCGGCCTGATGGGCCTCGTCGCCCTCCTGCCCCCCATCGCCTCCGCCATCCCACTCTTCCTCCTCGGCAGCGATCTTGGAATTATCGACGAAAAATATACCCTGATCATCCTCTACACCGTTCTCAACACCGCCTTTGCCGTCTGGGTCCTGCGCGGCACTTTTATGGATGTACCCATGGACGTGGAGGAAGCCGCCCTCATGGATGGCGATACGCGCTTCGGCGCTGTACGCCGCATCCTCCTCCCGCTGATCTTCCCCAGCCTTTTTTCCATCGCCATCCTGCTTTTTATCTTCAACTGGAACGAGTACATCATCGCTCTCTATTTCGTGAACTCCATGAAAACCATGACGCTTCCGATTGCGATCCAGGCGCAGATCCCACAGCACGAGCTCGACTGGGGCGTGGTCAGCGCCGCCGGCACCATCGCAGTCTTCCCCGTGTTGGTCGCAGCCTTTACCTTACAGAGATTCCTGGTCCGCGGGCTGACCTTTGGCGTCGCCAGCGGCCAGTAAGCCGCTATCAACGGCCTCCGTGGCAACGTAACGCTCACCACGCCAGTCCGCCGGCTCTGGCCGGAAGTTGACTTCCGATAGCAAAAGGAGAGTTGATTTTGGCGGAAGTAAGAATAGAAGGTCTGACAAAGTACTTCGGCGATACCTGCGCCGTGAATCAACTCAATCTCGTCGTCAGGGACGGTGACCTGGTCGTCCTCCTCGGCCCCTCTGGCTGCGGCAAGACCACCACCATGCGTTGCGTAGCCGGTCTGGAGCGCCCAACCTACGGCGATATCTACATCGGCGAGACACGCGTCAACGACCTCGAACCCCGCGAACGCGACGTCGCCCTCGTCTTCCAGAGCTACGCCCTCTACCCCCACTTCACCGCCTTCGACAACATCGCCTATCCCTTGCGCCTCCGCAAGACGCCTAAGGATGAGATCGAGCGCCGCGTCCGCGATGTGGCCGAAATGCTGGGCATCACCCATACCCTGGAGCGGCCGCCCGGCCTCTGCTCCGGCGGCGAGCAGCAGCGCATCGCCCTCGGCAGAGCCATCGTCCGCGAGCCCGTCGTCTTCCTCATGGATGAGCCCCTCTCCAATATCGACGCCCTCCTGCGTGTCTACATGCGCGCCGAGATCAAACGCCTCCAGCACGAACTGGGCACCACCATGATCTACGTCACCCACGATCAGGTCGAAGGCATGACCATGGCCGACCAGATCGCGGTCATGAACGAAGGCACTCTGCAGCAGCTGGGCACGCCTAGCGAAATCTACGATATGCCCGCCAACAACTTCGTCGCCCGTTTCGTCGGCTCCACGCCCATGAACTTCATCCCCGGCGCCCTCCAAAAGGAGAACGGCAAAACCGTCCACAAGAGCGACCAGTTCGTCATCCCGGTCGGCGACGAGATGGCCGACCGCGCCGCCGAACTCTGCCCCGGCGGCGTCTGCACACTTGGCGTCCGCCCCGAAGAAATCCGCTTCACCATGGATGAAGAAGGCGCCAATCAGGCCGGGGTCTTCCTTCTCGAACCCCTCGGCTCGGAGACAATTCTTGACATCGAGAAGGAGGGCCTCCTCCTCAAGGTCAAAGATGTAGCCGCAACCCAGGTGCGCGAAGGCGATGTCCTCAGCCTCTCCTTTAACCGTTTTCACCTCTTCGACGACGAGACCGGTGCAGCCATCCGCTGATCAGCAAGACCGGTACTGCCGTAGACAGCCAGGGCGCCTGTGCAGACAATGCATCCCCTTGCGTCAGTCCATTCGAATACAGGTGCTCTGGCGCCAGCAGAACTTCCACCAAGCGAGAACTCATGTTAAACGTAAAGATAGGCAGCGCCCCCATCAGCTGGGACGTCCTTTACTTTGGCGGCAGCAAGACCAGCGGCCTCACCTTTGCCCAGATGCTGGACGGAATCGCAGCGGCCGGATACCAGGGTACGGAAATCAGCACCAACGGCTTCTTCCCCGCCGAACCAGACCAGTTGCGCGCCGAACTGGCGCAGAGAAATCTGAAGGCGGCCTCCTCCTATGTGGCCCTGCCCTTGGGGCAGGAAGGAGGGCTTGAATCCATACTTGAGCGGGTTCAAAGCGTTGCCGCGCTGCTCGCCTATTTCAGTGTCTCGGAGATCATCATCGCCGGAGATACGACGCCAAAACGCCTGGAGGTCGCAGGCTCCGTCGCCGCCGACGGCAGCGACGGCTGGACCGACGATGAATGGCAGCGCGCCGCCAAAACGCTGGAGGCCGTCGCCACTCTCTGCAAAGAACGCTTCAACCTCAAGACCGTCTTCCATCATCACACCGGCACCTATGTCGAGACCCCCGCTGAGGTTGCCCGCATCATGGACATGACCGACCCGGAACTGGTCGGACTCTGCCTCGACACCGGCCACTACCACTACGGCGGCGGCGACGTCGTCGAAGCAACCAGGCAGTACGCCGACCGTATCTGGTATCTCCACATCAAAGACGTCTGGCCGCAAAAACTGGAACAGGTGAGAAGAGAACGGATCCACATGCGCCAGGCCTGGGCCATGGACATCTTCGCCGAATTGGGTCGCGGCGCTGTCGACTTTCCCGCCTTCTTCAACTTGCTGCGCACACAAGGCTATCAGGGGTGGATGATCGTCGAACAGGACTCCGTAGGCCGATCACAACGCGACCCGGGCTGGTCGCCGGTCGAAAGTGCCAGGCAGAGCCGCGACTATATTCGCGACGTTCTCCAGGTTTGAGCCTGTCTCCTGTCCCGGCACCGGCCGCAACGCAACAAGCACCCCAGTCAAGGAAACGTCAATGGCTAAGGTATCTGAGCAACTGGACCTCCTGCTCGAGGAGATGGCAACCTGGGACAACCCGGAATATGTGATCTCCAGCTTGACGCACCTGGTAGACATCCATCCCGAACTGCTTGAGCACTCGTTCACCTTCGAAGTGCTCGGCCGCGCCTATGGCCTGCAGGACAACAAGCCCTTGGCCGCAGAAATCTTCGAATATGCCTTGAAACTGGATCCGACCCGATCCCAGGCCAGCGCCTGGTACAACGAGGTGCGGGAATGCGAGGATGTCAACTACGACGAAGAGAAGGTGCCAAAGTTCGAGTTGCCCGATCCGCTGCGATTTGCAGACGGCCGCTCCGTCACAGATGCCGCCGCGTGGCGTGAGGAACGCCGCCCAGAACTCCTTCGCCTTTTCGAGGAGCACGTCTACGGCAAAGCGCCCGCCCGCCCCGAAGCCATGACCTTCGAAGCCACCTCCGTCGACGAGACCGCCCTCGACGGTCAGGCGACGCGCAAAGAAATCTCTGTCTACTTTACCGGCCGCCGCGACGACGCCCGCATGGACATTCTCATCTACCAGCCCAACGACCGGCCCAAACCGGTGCCCTCCTTCCTCGTCCCCAACTTCCAGGGCAACCATTCAATCCATAGCGACCCCGGCATCACGCTCTCACAGCAGTGGATGCGCAACCGCATTGACCGCGGCATACGCAACCACCGCGCCACCGAGGCCAGCCGCGGCACCGCCCTCTCCCGCTGGCCCGTCGAACGTATCCTCGAACGCGGCTACGCCATCACAACAGTCTATTATGGCGACCTCGACCCTGACTACGACGACGGCTTCCAGAACGGCGTCCATCCCCTCTACTACAAAGCCGGTCAAACCCGACCCGCTGCCAACGAGTGGGGGGCCATCGGCGCCTGGGCCTGGGGCCTGAGCCGCGCACTCGACTACCTCGAGACCGACGATGACATCGACCACACCCGCGTCGCCGTAATGGGCCAGTCCCGCCTCGGCAAGACCGCGCTCTGGGCCGGCGCCCAGGATGAACGCTTCGCCCTCGTCATCCCCAACAACTCCGGCTGCGGCGGCACCGCCCTCTTCCGCCGCCGCTTCGGCGAAACCGCCCGCCACGCCAACGTCACCTACCCTCACTGGTTCTGCGAAAACTTCAAACAGTATAACGATAAGGAAGACGAGCTCCCCGTCGACCAGCACATGCTCATCGCCCTCGTCGCCCCCCGCCCTGTCTACGTCGTCAGCGCCGACGCCGACCTCTGGGCCGACCCCCACGGCGAGTTCCAGGGCGCACTGCACGCCGACCCCGTCTACAAGCTCCTCGGCACCGAAGGCATCGCCGTCACCGAGCTCCCGCCCGTCAACCAGCCCGTCAGAAGCACGATCGGCTACCACATCCGCACCGGCAAGCACGACGTAACCACCTACGACTGGGAACGCTACATGGACTTCGCCGACATCCACGTGCGGTAAGGATAGCAAGCGGGGGTGGCGCCCGCATAACATGGTGTTAATGGCCCGCACAATATCCCTGAAAATGCACGAGTCATGCCGGAAATGGCATGACTCGTGTCCGTCAAACCTACAAATGTCGGGACGTTAACCTGAAGTATCAGTACTGCAAGTTCGGCCCGGGAAGCTATGCCCTGTAGGCATCGGCTACCTTGCGCAAGGCCCTTTCAACCCCTATCACATCCTCCTTCGTATAGAATTCGCTCCAGGTGATTACGAGGTGCGCCGCCAATCCCCGTTCCGCGTTGGGACACATGCCTTTGTAATACCGTTCGCGGTCGTCATACACGGCTCGCGGAAACGCGTATTCGGGATGTTTCGGCGGTTCTGGGTTCAAAAAAGCAGGATGATCATAGAGGAGATAGTACCACTTGGGCATGCAAGCCACGCCCTCGGCCTTCAGGGCGCGAGCAAAAGTGTAAATGTCTGCAGTAAACGCGCCCTCCTCCAACCTGACCGCGTAGAGCCAGTAGGCGTGCTTTGCCTCATCTATGATATGCGGCGGGCTGAGTCCCGGAATGTCGTGAATCAACTGGTCGAGCATCTGACCTGTCTCTCTACGCCGTGCCACGATGTCGTCCAGCTTGTTTAGCTGCACCATTCCCACCGCCGCTCCCAATGGATTCATCCGGTAGTTGAGTCCCAGACCGACGTGGGTACGGAAGAACATACCCTCCTTGGTGCCTTCCTCCTCGCCGCGCCCGACGGCGAACAGCGCAGCCCGCTCGGCAAACGCATCAGTATCCGTCATCACCATGCCGCCTGTAATCGTTGTCATATGTTTGCCGGTGATAAAGCTGAATACGCCGACATCTCCAATTGTTCCCACTCTCCTCCCTCTGTATTCAGCGAAGTGCGCCTGTGCGCAGTCCTCAATGATGGGAATGTCGTGGCGCCGGCCAATGTCCATCAATTCGTCCATCTGCGCTGGCTGACCGTAAAGATGGACTGCTACGATTGCCCTCGTCCTGTCAGTTATCTTTGCCTCGACGTCTGCGGGGTCGATGTTGAAGGTATGCAAATCTACGTCGGCAAAGATCGGAATAGCGTTCTGGGCGAGGATTCCTTTCACCGACCCCACGTCGCTGATGGCCGGGAGGATCACCTCATCGCCGGGCTCGACGCCGGCGGCGACAACGCCGACGTGGACCGCAGCAGTTCCTGAATCTACGGCAACCCCGTGGCGCACGCCATGCGCTCGTGTGAAAGCCTCGCAGAACGCGCCAATGGGATCGCCTCTTATCCCGTCGCGGATCAAGGCAGCCACTGCCTCCGCCTCTTCCGCGCCGACTTTGCGCACGCCCAGATTCTGACCGATGGGCTCCGGAAAAACCGGAGTCCCTCCCTCAACTGCCAGCTCTGCCGTCTGTCCCTTCATCTTCTCTTCCCCCTGGATTTCCACACTTTACCTGGACTGAACTACCGCCCTCCAAATCCAGTCATGTGTATGCCGCGAATGAAATACCGTTGCATCGAGAAAAACAGCGCCAGTATCGGTGCAAGCATCAGGATGGATGCAGCCATCAGCTGGTTCCAATCGGTGCCTGTTCGACTCATGAAAAAGCGCAGACCCAGCGCCAGCGTGCGCAGATCAACCGAATTCGTGTATATCAGAGGCCCCAGAAAGTCATTCCAATGAGTGAGGACGGAAAAGATCGTCACAGCGCCCAATACCGGTCCCGAAATCGGCAAAACGACCTGCCAGTAGATGCGCACGTAAGTGGCCCCGTCCATCAACGCCGCTTCATCCAGCTCCAGGGGAATCGTCCTGAAATACTGTCGAATAAGAAACACATAGAACGCATTGACGCCGAACCAGAAGGGCACAATCAGCGGCAACAGGGTATCTATCCACCCCAGTATTTTGAATAAGATGAATGAAGGGATCAACCGGACAACATCGGGAAGCATCAGCGTGGAGAGAAGGACAATGAACCAGAAGTCGCGGCCCCGAAAGCGGATTCGGGCAAAGCCAAACGCCACAAAGGAGCTCGTCAGTACTGTCCCCAGTGTGGCTGAGAGCGTGATCACGACACTATTTCGAGTATAAAGAAAAAATGGATGTCCCGGACGCGTGACCGCATCGATGTAGTTGCTCCATACGACCGGACGCGGAATCAAATCCGGCGGGAAAATAAACTCGGTACCGGGCATTTTTAGAGACGTCGACAGCATCCATCCAAGAGGAACAAAGCAGATGACGCCTCCAAAGATCAGGAGAGCATAACGTAGTGTGTTGGACAAATAAGCGGATGAGAGAGGCCTCATTCCACCTCGTAGAACACCCATATCCGCGCCATCCTGAACTGAACGAGCGTAAAGACCAAGATGATGAAAAACAGCACCCACGCCAGCAGGGAAGCATAGCCCATCCGCAGGTTCTCGAACGCATGTCGGTAGACAAAGAGCACGTAGAAGAGCGTTGTGTGTACCGGGCCGCCCTGCGTGGCGATGTAAGCAGCGGTAAATATCTGGAAAGAACTGATGATACCCACCACCAGATTGAAGAAGATGAGCGGCGTGATCATCGGCACCGTCACATGCCTGAACTGGGCAAATAGGCCCGCCCCATCTATCGCGGCTGCATCGTATAGCGACTGAGGTACACCCTGCAGACCGGCCAGAAACACCACCATCATCGTGCCTACCCGCCACAGTTCCATGATTATCAGAGAAGGCTTGGACAGTTCAGGATCCCAGAGCCACGCCTGACCCGGAATCCCAAACAACGACAAGATGTAGTTGGCCAGACCGTAATCGGGATTGAATATGTACATCCAGAGGAACACACTGGCCACACCGGGGATGATGGTAGGAAGATAATATAGAGTTCGAAAGAGATTCACGCCATGCACGCGCATGTTGAGCAACAGCGCAAGCAACAGCGCCCATACAACCTGCGCCGGCACGCCCAAAAAGGTGAAGTAGGCTGTGTTCCACAGGGAAATTGTGAAGAACCTGTCACCCAGCATCCTGTCGAGGTTGTCCAGCCCGTTGAATGTGGGAGGCGATAGGACGGGATAGCGCGTAAAGGCGAGATAGACTAAGCCCACCATCGGACCGGCAGTAAAGACGATGAAACCGACCAGCCAGGGCGCGATAAACATGTACCCAAGAACGTCGCGCCGCAACTGCGTACGTGTTCCCAACATGGACAGTACCTTTTCCATGTCAGATTAAGTGCTCCTGTTTTCGATTATCTCGCATCTGAATGTTGACAGGTAGAGGGCGGAGTGACATCAGACGGTCGCACTGCCATTTCGCTGATGCCACTCCTGTTCCAAACCTGATACCTGCGACAATATCCTGTCCAGGAAGGCTACTGAGCTCGACCACTGGCCAGGAGCCGTGTCGCAAGTTCTAGAAATCCCCGTACTCTTCTCGATACTCCGCAATCAGTTGGTCGACGTCCGGCTTCACCTCATCCATCGCCTCCTGCGCCGTCTTCCGGTCCAGCACGATTTCATCCCAGGCGCCTTGGATGAGCGCGTCCATCTCGCGGATACCGGGAATATGAAGGATGACGCGGGTGACCTGTGCAGCTGCAATATCGATCACCTCAGGTGTTTCCCAGTCCTTCAAACCCTGCTTCAACCACAGGTCGGACTCTGCCACCTCCGGTGAAGTGGGGTCGCCGTAGTGGGCAATAATAAGCAGTTCGTGCCCTCTATTGGTGTTGAATGCGACGTACTCCCACGCCTCGTCGGGATGCTCGCTGCCGGTATAGATGCCCGGCCCCTCGGGGGGATTACGGGTAATCGTCGGTCCATTTGGCATCTCAGGCAGCGGCACCTGGCCCAAGACGAGATCCTCACGCAAGTAGGGAAGAATCTCCCGGTGGAAGAAACCCATCGCCACCCGCTCAGTGTTCATCATTTCGGCGCCGCCGCGAAACTCCTCCGCCTCTGCCGGAGTCGGCGTGAAGCCCATCTTTGTCGTATCGGCCATCCAGTTCCACGCCTCGATCGCCTCGGCCTCGTTGATCACGGTCGCCGTATTGTCCTCGTTCCATACGTCGCCGCCAAAGCCCCAGATCCACAGATTTTCAAGTCGGATCGTTCGCGACATGGGTGTGCGGCCCCACTGCCTTTCGACTCCCTCGCCCCCGGACAGCGCCCCGGCGTATTCGCGTTCCCACTTTTCCAACGTCCATCCGCCTTCCTGATAGACCTCCCAGGGATCTTGGAGACCCGCCTCCTCCATCAGCCTGGGGTTATACATGACAAACATGGGATGCGCGCCGTCGGCGATGGCGTATACTTGCCCCTGCCAGGAGAGGTTCTCCACCAGGCCGGGGTAGAAGTTGTCCACGTTAACTCGAGGGTCCGCTTCGATATAGTCGTTCAAGGGGACCAATACGCCGCGCACAGCATAGGTTGCCCGCTGCATTGGATGGTTAAAGGTCAGATCAAAAGGCGCCTCACCGCCTGCCAGCGCAACATAGACCTTCTGAATCGCTTCACCGTACGGCAACGGTACCATCTCAATCGAGATATTCGTTTGCGACTCGTTGAACTCCTCCCCAGCCTGAGTCATCGTCGCTTCGGGGTACGAGTTGTCGTACCAGTACACCAGTTCCACCATCTCAGCGGCTGGCGCGCCTTCCCCCTCGTCCGTCATGTCCGTCGCCGGAGCGGCCGGCACACAGGCCACTGCCGCAGCACCCGCGACCGTGGCCGCAGATAGACGTAAGAAACCGCGGCGGCTGATCTGTCTTTTCTGACGCATGTTTCCTCCTTTACAGTCTCTGACTGGTAGCAAACGTAGGGATGCCCAACTTCCTCACGCACATCGTCGAAGACATTACTCTTTGCCTCACCTCCCTTTTTGCTCAACACGCCCCGAACTGCGATTGCGGTCCGCAACCGTCCGCACAATTTCAGCGATCATTTCGCAATGTTCCGGCCTGTATTTCTCACCGATAGACGCCCAGCGAATAAAGTTCTCAAGATACGCTTTCGCATTGGGGCAGTTGTCGGCACTGTAATGGTAGCTACGCGAGGCCGGTGGCGTCGCGAACTGATGAGACTTGCTCTCCGCTCGCTTCTGCAGAAAAGCAAGGGCCTCAGGCATCAGGTAATACCTGGCAGTACCGGCGCCTGGGATACCGGCGTCCGCCAACTGTTGAGAAAACGCCTCCGCCGTGCACTGAAAATGCCGCGGGTCCATGTGAAAACCGACCATCCAGCAGGAAAAAAGAGTCACACTGTCCGGGATAGGCAGCGGCGTGATGCCGGGTATCTCTTCCAAAAGAGGCCACAATATCCTTGCGATTCGGTCCCGGTGGTTAGCCTGCTCACCGATGACCTCGAGCTGGCCCAGACAGATCGCAGCCGTACACTCCGGCATACGGTATGAGAAGCCCATTTCATGGTGATAGCGTCCGAACCCGGGAATCCACTCGGCCCCGCGATCATGAGCCAGGAAGCGCATTCGCGACGCCAGCTCATCACTGTCCGTGACGACACAACCCCCAATGTCTGACCCCATCGTCTTCTCAGGGTCGAATGAAAATGCAGCCGCGTCTGCCAGTGTGCCCACCAGCCTGCCCTTGTATTCACTGAACGCCGCCTGGCATGCGTCCTCATAGACAAAGAGGTTGTGCTTCTGTGCCAACTCGTTGATCGGATCCATATCGCAAACCAGTCCAGTCTTGTGTACGACCAGAACTGCTCGCGTCCGGTCCGTAATGCACTCTGAAATCGTCTCGGCATTTACGTTTACCGTGCCGGCCTCGGTATCGGCGAAGACCGGGATGTAACCCTCAACGCAAAGGCCTTGAACTGTTCCAAAGTCTGTGATGGGACTGACGATGACTTCGTCTCCCGGCTCGAAGCAAAGCGCAGAAGCCAGCGTCGCAAGCGCTGACGTGCAGCCGGGCGTCGTGATGCAATGTTTCACGCCCAGCGCCTCTGCAAACGCCTTCTCAAAGCGCTCGGTCATATTGACCTTCAATCCCCCCGAAATGACTTCCTCAACATATTTCAGGCAATTCGGACCGACGATCCGCGGAAACATGGTTGGCAAACCGCTCTGTGCCTCTTCGACACGCCCCTCTCCAGGGTGGCCGTCCCCAACTTCCAACAGATCTTTCAATTGCTCTGCCATTTGGCGGATCCCTCGTTTCTTTGTCTGGAGCAAAAGCCTCATCCGACTTGGGGTACCGGGAAAATGCTGTCGATCACTTCAATCAATCGAGAATATTCGAATTTGGAGTCAGGCTAAGCGATTGTCTTGAAAGGAACTGCCAAGCTCAGGGATTCAAGATTCTTCGTCACGGCAGACAAATGCTCGCCAATTGGCGCAGACCATCGCAACGACATGTGAGGTCATTTGAATAATAATATATACATGGCAGCGATGTCAACCCCGTATCCAGGTTAGCCGTGTCTCTGGACCACTACGCCTTGCCACTGTCCCCTGAGTCTGAAATGTCCCCCCATCTCCCACGGCAATTACATCAAAATCTGTGACATAATAGCACTGTGCTGAAATGCAGACAGGCATTGCTGAGAGCGCATCATCGTCAAGCCAGACTCCCGCTGGCAGGGAATCTGAAGGCGAAGGAGGGCCTCGGCAAGACTGTAAGCTGCCCATAGCCTGTCCGCCCGGAACCCACCAAAGACAGCGAGGAAACGTCTGCAAAGCCGAACGCAAAGGTCCAAAAATAGGAGTACTGCCCGCCCTGACCCGACCCTAGCCTCCAGACTCGACACCCTGACCCCAACCGCCAGCTGACCGGCATGTGTCTGTCGCTATTGACTGTCGTGGCGAGGTCGCCAGAACCGGGAACTGACGCCGGAAACGAAAAAACTGATGCAAAAACGTAACGACAACAAGAGCCAGAAAAAAATTTGCCCGCTTTTACCCGACTTTTCCGCCATTTCCGCTATTTCCGCCATATTCCCGCCAAAACACGACCCGCCATGTAAAGGTTCGTACAACTCTCGCAGACAGTGGAATGAGACCCCCGGCGCCAGCCAGCTCCTAACTGCAGCTAATCCCCCAAATCCCATAAAATCACAGTTCAGACAACCCGCAGACGCTCGCAACCTCTCGTCAACTCTCGTACGAGACACCCAGCGCCAGCCAGCCCCTCATCACAGTTAATCCCCTAAATCCCATAAAATCACAGTTCAGACAACCCGTAAACGAGCCGGTTGGAAAACTGACTATCTCCTCAAAGTTCTCTCCCAATAGGATGCGTATGCCCTGCCCATCTCCCCTGCGCGTTCGCACGCCCGTCCACAGATCGGGTATAATCAGCTATCGCAGCCAGTCCTGCGCACCGGCGCAGGCCGGCAAGACCGCAATCCAAAGCGAGCCCTCCCTATGAAAGCAGTTGCCAAATACGGTTACGGCGATAAAGAAGTCGAAATACGCGACGTCCCCGAACCCCAGATGGGATTTGACCAGGTCATGGTCGAGGTCAAAGCCACCGGCGTATGCGGCTCCGACGTCCACATGTGGCGCAATATGCAGTCCTGGGAAATCACCCTCCCGCTCGTCCTCGGCCACGAATTCGCCGGCGTAATCGTCGACGTCGGCGACGAAGTCTCCGGCTGGGAAATTGGCGACAGGGTCGCCGTCGAAACCGCCGCCGAAGTCTGCGATGCCTGTGTCTACTGCCTCAGCGGCGACTACAACCTCTGTCCCAACCGCCTCGGCTACGGCGCCCTCGCCGACGGCTCCATGACCCGTTACGTCGCTGCCCGTCCCCAGATCCTCCACCGCGTACCCGACAACGTCCCCGACGAGCACGCCGCCCTCACCGAACCGATCTGCGTCGCCTACAACGCCCTCGTCGAAAAGACCGCCATGAAACCCGGCGACCTCGTCGTCATCCAGGGCCCCGGCCCGATCGGCATCATGGCTCTCCAGATCGCCCGCATCCGCGGCGCCGGCACCCTCGTCGTCCTCGGCACCGACGCCGACGCCAGGCGCATGGAAGTGGCCGCAGAGCTCGGCGCCGACTACACGCTCAACATCCAGCGCGACGATCCCACGGCCCTCATCGAATCTCTGGGCGACGGCTTCGGCGCCGACCTGGTCATCGACGCCACCGGCGTCAGCAAAGCACTGCAACAATCACTGGAACTGGTGCGCCCCAACGGCCGCATCACCAAGATCGGCTGGGGCCCGCAACCCCTCGACTTCAGCCTCGACCCGCTGGTCGGCAAAGCCGTAACCCTCCAGGGAACATTCAGCCACCTCTACCCAACCTGGGAGCGTGTCCTCACCCTGCTCTCCACCGGGCAAGTGAACCTGGCTCCCGTCATCGGCGGCATCTACCCCCTCGAAGACTGGGAAGAGGCCTTCGAAAGCATGGAGCACGGCGAAAACGTGAAATCCGTCCTCCGCCTGGACGCCTGACAAGAGAGCGCATGAATCTGCTCGCGACAGAAGCGAAGCAAACCATGGCCTACCCGACGACGACACCCGCAGACGCGCCCGAACTGACCTGGGAGATCGCCCAACTCTTCCCTGCCCGGGGCCACTGGAGCGAGGAAGAATACTTGGCGCTGGATACCAATCATCTGATCGAACTCTCCCACGGTCAGTTGGAGGTCCTGCCAATGCCAACCCAGTCGCATCAGCTACTGGTTATTGCCCTTTTCGAACTGCTTCGTAACTTTGTCCGTAAAGAAGAACTGGGTACGGTTCTTCTCGCACCTATGAGGGTCCAACTTTGGCCAGGCAAGTTCAGAGAGCCGAACATTCTGTTCATGAGCACGCAGAATGATGACCGTCGCTCTGACAGATTCTGGGAGGGCGCCGACCTCGTCATGGAGGTTGTCAGCCCTGATGACCCCGAAAGAGACAAAGTGACCAAACGCCGCGAATACGCGCAGGCTGGGATTCCCGAATACTGGATTGTCGATCCCACCGATTCGTCCATCACCGTTCTCACTTTACAGGGACAGGAATACGCGCTTCACGGCGAGTTCGGCTCAGGCGAGACCGCGACCTCCGTACTGCTGCATCGATTCACGGTGGAAGTGGCCGCCGTATTCTCAGAAGTAGGTTGAAAGAAAGAAAACAATGGTCCTGTCCACGGCAACGCCAGACACAACAGCCGAGCTAACCTGGGAAATCGCCCAGCTCTTTCCCGCCCAGGGCCACTGGAGCGAGGAGGAGTACCTCTCCCTGAACACCAACCATCTAGTCGAATTCTCGCAAGGGCAGTTGGAGGTCCTCCCGTTGCCTACCTTTTCGCATCAGAGGATTGTTGCTTTCCTCTACCGGCTGCTGCTGGGATTTGTCGAGGACCGTGGGCTCGGTGTCGTCATGTTTGCCCCTCTGCGAATCCAACTCGGGCACGGGAAATTCCGGGAACCCGACCTTGTCTTCATGGCCGCCGAACACGCCGACAGACTGGGTGAACAGTTCTGGCAGGGCGCCGATCTCGTCATGGAAGTCGTCAGCCCCGATGACCCCGTACGCGACAAGGTGACCAAACGCCGCGAATACGCACAATCAGGCATCCCCGAATACTGGATCGTCGATCCCACCGATGCCTCCATCACCGTCCTCACTCTACAGGGACAGGAATATGCGCTTCACGGCGAATTCGCTCCCGGCGAAGCGGCATCGTCAGTCCTTCTGGAAGGCTTCAAGGTCGACGTTGGTGACGTGTTTTCTGAAACCAGCAATTGAAACGCAAACGAAAACCTGAAATCGCCGTTTTTCATCTTCCGCGGAGCGTACCTTTGTCGAAAAAAGAACCGATCATTCAGGTCTCATTGGACGTAACCTCCATCGACGAAGCCCTCGACATGGCCGGCGCAGCCGTACGCGCCGGCGTCGACTGGCTGGAAGCCGGCACACCCCTGATCCTCGCCGAGGGCCTCCACAGCGTCCGCGCCATGCGCGAGGCCTTCCCCAACCATCCCATCGTCGCCGACCTCAAAACAATGGACGGCGCCGGACTCGAAGCCGAGATGATGTTCCAGGCCGGTGCCGACTACGTCGTCGTCATGGGTGTGGCCCACGATGCCAGTATCATCGAGCAGGTGAAAATGGCGCAGCGCTGCGGCGGCAAAGTCATGTGCGACGTCATGCTCTGCGCCGATAAACCCGGACGCGCCAGAGAAGCCCAGGACATGGGCGTCGACGTCATCATCGTCCACACCGGCTTTGACGAGCGCAACATGATCCCCGGCCTCAGCCCCCTCGATGACCTGTCGCCCATCCTCGACGCCGTCGACATCCCTGTGCAGGCCGTCGGCGGGCTGTCCGTCGAACAGGCCATCGAAACCCTCGACATGGGCGCCGAAATCGTCGTCTTCGGCGCGCCTCTCGTGATCGCCTCCGACGCCTTCACCGCCGCCACCGACGACTTCGAAGGCCTGCTCCGAGAAATAGTTGCCAAGGTTAAAGGATAAGAACACCTGCAGCCGTCTCCGATCGAGAACGGCCTCGACCAGAACAGCCTGCTTTAGTCCGCATTGCCCGTAGGAAGGGAGAAGAACCATGAACCTGCTTCAAGATATCCAGGACATCCGTTTCCCCGCCAACCTGCCCGACACCCTCCTGGCCGTCCACCAGACCTTCGACACACCCCAGGTCGATGACATCCACGCCGCCGTCGGTAAATCCCTGAAAGAGAGCGGCATCATGACGCCCATGCAGCCCGGCGACTCTGTCGCCGTCGGCGCCGGCAGCCGCGGCATCGCCAACCTCGCCAGCATCGTGCGCGCCGCCGTCGATCACCTCAAGGCCGCCGGTATGAGGCCCTACGTCGTCCCCGCCATGGGCAGCCACGGCGGCGCAACCGTCGAAGGCCAAAAGGAAATCCTCGCCGGCATGGGCGTCACCGAGGAGGCCATGGGCGTCGAGATCAGAGCCACCATGGAAGTCGCCGAAATCGGCCGCATCCCGGACGGCCCCGCAGTCTGCCAGGGCAAAGACTCCATCGACGCCGACCACGCCATCCTCGTCAGCCGCATCAAGCCGCACACCGACTTCCGCAGCCACCTTGAGAGCGGCCCTTCCAAAATGTGCGTCATCGGCTGGGGCAAACAGCATGGCGCATCCATGATGCACAGCGGTGGTGGCAGGAATTTTCAGATGTATCTGGAGCCGGCCGCACGCGTCTACGAGGCAAACACCAACTTCCGCGGCGCTATCTGCCCCGTCGAAAACGCCTTCGAGGACACCGCCCTCATCGCCGGCCTCACCGCCGCCGAGGTCGGCACCAAGGTAGAGGCAGACCTGCTCGTCAAGGCCAAGGACTACCTCGCCCAGATCCCCTTTGAAGCCGTCGATATACTCGTCGTACGCGACCTCGGCAAAAACATTTCCGGCACCGGCATGGACACAAACGTCATCAGCCGCCTCAGCATCCCCCGCCAGCCCGAAAACTTCGGCAAAGTCGACGTCGCCATCATTACCGTCCTCGATCTCACGGAAGAGACCCACGGCAATGTCTCCGGCCTCGGCCTCGCCAACGTGACCACCGAGCGCGTCTTTCGCAAGATCGACTGGCAGGCCACCTACATGAACGCCGTCACGTCCGGCATCTTCAGCGCCACCCGCTCCCACCTGCCCCTGACCTTCGCCGACGACGAACGCGCCCTCGAGGTCTCCCTCCGCATCTGCGCCGAACCCCAGGACGCCGCCAAAATGGTCTTCATCCGCGACACCCTCACCCTGGAGGACTTCTACGTCAGCCCCAGCCTGCGCGCAGAAGTCGAAAGCCATCCCCGTCTCACCATAACCGGCGAAACACCGCTGTCCTTCACAGACGGCGTCATGCAGACGCCTTGGCAAATGGAGCCGGTTCTGGAGTACGCCTGATCCGCTTGAAAGAAAACACGCCCAATGCTGACAGCCCCAAGGTCAGCATTGGGCATTGCCCTAAAGTCCCATCCGTCAACCGCCGCGCCGAACCGGAACATCACCGCACAGCCTTCACATGACACCCAGTCCAGCTACACCAGCGCGCTCCCTCCGCCTGGCCCTCCTTCTTGGCGATCCCAGTGGCATCGGGCCGGAAATCGTCGCCCGCGTCCTGGCCGAAGGGGCGGACGCGCACAAGACTACCACCACTTACGACGGTGTAAACATCATCGTCATTGGCGAACCCTGGATCCTGGACTGGGGCGCCCAATGCGCCGGTCTCTCGCTCGAACTGCCCCATTACAATTCACCCGAGGACATGCCGCCCTCGCCCCCCGGTCCCGTGCTCCTGACCGGCCCGTCCTTCCCGCAGGACGAGCACACGCCCGGCCGCATGAGCCCCGCCGCCGGCCGCTACGTCCTGCATTCGCTCGACTATGCCGCCAACCTCGCCCGCACCGGCCTCATCGACGGCATTACCTACGCCTCGCTCAACAAACAGGCCATGCACGCCGCCGGCAGCCGCCACGAGGACGAGCTACGCTATTTCGCCGACCGCCTTGGCGTCAGCGGCCACGTCGGCGAAGTCAACACCCTCGACGGACTCTATACCTCCCGCGTAACCTCCCACATCCCCCTTCGCGCCGTCTATAAACACATCTCCGTCGCTGATATCCTGCCCGCCATCCGCCTCATCCACCACACCATCCGCCGTAGCGGCCTGCCATCGCCCCGCCTCGCCGTAGCCGGTCTCAATCCCCATGCCGGCGAAGGCGGGCTCTTCGGCAGCGAAGAAATCGATGTCATCCGTCCCGCCGTCGAAGCCGCCCAGGAAGAGGACATCGCCGCCTCAGGCCCCTACCCGCCCGACACCGTCTTCCTGCGCGCCAGCCGCGGTGAGTTCGACGGCGTCGTCACCATGTATCACGACCAGGGCCAGATCGCCATGAAGCTGCTTGGCTTCGAACGCGGCGTCACCATCCACGCCGGCCTGACCACGCCCATCACAACCCCGGCCCACGGCACCGCCTTCGACATCGTCGGCATGGGCGTCGCCAGTCCTCAGGCCCTCAAACAGGCGCTGAAGCTATGCGCGCAAATGCTCACCCTAGGCGACTCCAATCCGCCTGCGCAGAGGTCACTATGACAAAAACGGAGCTTGCAATTCACGGCGGCCAACCGGTCCGCACCCAACCGTGGCCCAGCTGGCCCCAGTGGGATGAAACCGAGCGCGCTGGCCTTCTTGGAGTGCTCGAAAGAGGGGAATGGGGCGGCTATGACACAGCCGTGACCGAATTCGAAGCCGCCTTCGCCGCCCGCCACGCCGCCCAATTCTGCGTCACCACCGTCAACGGAACGACCACCCTCGAGACCGCTCTGCGCGCCCTGGACATCGGCCCCGGCGATGAAGTGATCGTGCCTCCCTACACTTTCATCGCTACCGCTGCGTCCGTGCGCATCGTCGGCGCCACCCCCGTCTTCGCCGATGTCGACCTGGAGACCTGGAATCTCTCAATCCCAGCCGTCGAAGCCGCCATCAGCGACCGCACAAAGGCCGTAATCCCGGTCCACTTCGGCGGCCTGCCCGTCGATTTCGACAGCCTGCTGCCACTCGCCCAACAGCACAATCTCTTTGTCATCGAAGACGCGGCCCACGCCCACGGCAGCAGCTGGAACGGCCAGCCCGTCGGCTCCCTCGGCGTCGCCGGTTCATTCAGCTTTCAGGCCAGCAAAAACCTGACCGCCGGCGAAGGCGGCGCCCTCCTGACCAACGATCCCCAGCTGGCCGAGCGCATGTGGAGTATCGCCAACTGCGGACGCGGCCCCGACGGTATCGGTTACGAACATCCCAACCTCGGCACCAACCTGCGCCTCAGCGGCTGGCAGGCCGCCATCCTCTCCGCCGGCCTCACCCGCCTCGACGACCAACTCCTGCGCCGCATGAGCAACGCCCGCCGCCTGCGCGGCTTCCTCGAGGAAATCGACGGCCTCTCGCCCCAGCGCTGGGACCCCCGCGCCGGCGACCACGCCCACCACATCTTCCTCATGCGCTACGACGCCGAAAGTTTCGCCGGCCTCCCCCGCCAGACCTTCATCTCCGCCCTGCGCGCCGAAAACATCCCCGTCGGCCCGCTCTACCCCTACCCCCTCTACCACCAGCCCCCGCTCGTCGAACCCTTCAGCCGCATCACGCCCTGCCCCAACAGCGAGCTCCTCTGCCAGAAGACCGTCTCCCTCAGCCAAAACGTTCTTCTGGCCGAGCCGCACGAGATGGACGACATCCTTCAAGCCATCCTCAAAGTCCGCCAAAACATCGCCGCCCTCCACTAACCACTGACCACTAACCACTAACCACTGACTACTGCCTACTGACCACTACCAACCACCCTGTCCAACAGCTTCACCAGCGTCTCTTCTTCCCCGAAATGCCCTGGCTTCAACACAACGATCATCTGGCGCCCGTCGATGACAGCGCTGCATAGCGGCATCCCCGGCAGCAACTCCTCCTCAACCGACAAACGCGCTACGCCCAGACTCTTGAGTATTGGCATTGCCGTATCGCCGCCGACAAGCATCAACAGGTCCACCGGCCGCCGCGCCAGCGCCGCCGAACTGACGCGGCCCAGATGCTCGGCCCGCTGTCGCGCCTCACTGCCTTCCAGAACAGTGCCGGGTTGGGGCCGGGGCTGCTGCAAAAGCCAGATCGGCTGATCCGGGTCCAGGGTGGCTGTCGCCGCCGCATCGGTCTCTGGCCGCACGACCAGCTGGCTGACCGCCCGATGAGGAGCGCCTCGCCCGGAGCCAATCAGGAAGGCGATCTGACGGTGGGCAACGTCGCTGCCACTGCCCACCACCGCAAGGACCGACCGCCCCGCGGGACCCAGACGCTCCGCTGGTAAACTGGGAAACCCTTCTTCTACCCCGACTCGTCGAGCGAGCGCGCCCACAAGTCCGGCGCTCCCGCACAGCAGTGCCTCCGGCACACCCTCCTGCTGCGCCCGTACCACCCTGTCCAGATCGTCATCCGTCATCGCGTCGACCGCAATCACGATTCGTCCTTCTGCCGAACTGCGGTCCCGCCCCTCCACGATCCCTTTCATATCCGCCGCCAACTCGCCCCCGCGTACCTGTTCCAGAGAGAGCGCCGCCACAGCGTGACAGCTCTGCTCACGCAGCAGGGAAGGCAGACGGACGGTATCCGGTTCGAGATTGGGGGCCGTGAGAATTCCGCCGCGCAGGACGCGCCCCTGAGCCGGAAAGGCCGGACAGACCACTGCCGCCTTCGCACCCACCAGGTCCAGAAACGCGTCCACTTCGCTGCCGATATTGCCCCGCAGCGTCGAGTCAATCTTCTTGTACCACAGCCCCTCTATGGCGGGCAGAGACGCAGCTGTGATCCGCGTCTGCTCCGCAGCCGCCTCTGCCGCAAGATGACGGGAGTCCGATGTAATGGCCAGCGCCCCCGGTGGCAACGGCAGTTCAGGTACATCCAGAAAGATCGTTGCCGGCAGCCCGAACCGCCGGCAGCGGGCCGCACTATCCGCCGCGCCCGTCAGGTCGTCCGCAAGAATTTTCAGGTATCTCATCAAAAAGGATCCTGCTATACTTATTGCATAGCGGCTTTTACGTAGTTAAAAGGCACCCGTACTTTCAAGCATAAACTCGCATCGACGCGTGCGCAAGCATCCCCCGGCCACCAGAATATGACGGAAATCAATCTCTTCGAGCAGGACGTACCGCTGCAGTTTGAGCGAATTCTCATCTATCCCTACCCCGACCTACGACGCCTCTGGGTGCGCATCTGGCTGCCCGCCCGCTTTGAAGACGACGCCCCTAATGTCGAGCTCATCGTCTACAACCCCGATGGAACAGAAAACAACAGCCTCGTCCTCCTGGCCCAAACCGATACCCGCCTCAACAATACCCTGCACCTCAATGACCCTGTCACCCCCGACGAAACCTACCGCGTGGAAGCAATGCTCTCTGTCGGACTGAGCAAGGACGCTCAGATGGTCGACCGTCAAACCTTCGACCTGACCTTGACCTTCCGCGACCCCGATGCCGGCGAACCGGGCTACGGGTTCAACTGCAGCCCATAGCTGCTTGAATTCTTCGCCTGGCGCACACCCGCAATCACGACGTATACTGAAGGACTCTCTAGGCCGCTGAGTACCGCCCAAGGCGAATGGCCAAATGAACTCACTGACCGCCATCTCCCGTTACCATGACCTCCTCTCCCGACCCGGCCTCGCCAGCGACAGCTGGGACCTCCTCACCGCGCGCATGGCTGAGCGCAACATGGTCTTCGGCGACCGCCCTCTCTGCACCGTCCTGCGTCCCCTGTTCTATTCGCCGCAAGAGTGGAGCTACCTGGTCAATCGCACCGAGCTGATTCTCCGCCTCTTCGACCGCCTCGCCCACCTCATGCTCCACGACGCCCAGTTGCGTGCGCAGATCCACGCTACACCGGACGAAGAGTATCTTCTACTTCTCGACCACGGCTACCGCTCCACCATCCCCACCGCCCGCCTTGACAGCTTCTTCGCCCGCAATGAGGACGGCAGCCGCAGCCTCGGCTTCGTCGAGTTCAACGGCGAAAGCCCCGCCTCCATGGCCTACTCGGGTGTTCTCAGCGAACTGTTTTTGGAAATGCCGGTCATGCAAGCGTTCGGTCATCACTATGCAGTGCATTCGCAAATAAGCCGAAAACCGGCTCTCGACGAGTTCCTGCGCGTCTACTACGAATGGCGCCGCGACCGCAGCAAACTACCCGATATCGCCATCGTCGACTGGCACGGCGTCCCCACCGCCAGCGAATTCGACCTCTTCGTCGAGTACTTCGCCGAACACGGCATCACCGCTGTCATCTGCGACCCTGAAGAGATGGAGTTCACGAACGGGCAACTGTATGCCGCCGGCGCACCCGTTGACTTTGTCTACAAGCGAGTCCTGATTAGCGAGCTACTCCAGCGCTACGGTCTCAACCATCCCATCGTCCACGCCCTGCAAGCCCGCGCCATCTGCCTTGTCAACCCGTTCAGCTGCAAGCTGCTCCACAAAAAGGCCAGTCTCGCCGTCGCCAGCGACGAGCGCAATGCCCATCTTCTCACAGCAGACGAACAGCAAGCGGTGAAAGCCCACATCCCCTGGACCCGCACCGTCGAGGAACGCTCCACGCTCGACCCGGCCGGCAATCCAGTCGACCTCCTGCCATGGGCAAGCGCCAACCGCGAAGGGCTGGTGCTCAAGCCCAACGACGAGTACGGCGGCAAAGGCGTCATTATTGGCTGGGAGACGGAGCAGGCTGATTGGGACACCGCCCTGGCTGCTGCCGCAATTGAACCCACAGTCGTCCAGGAACGCGTACAGATCGCCTACGAAGAGTTCCCGGCCTTGACCGAGAGGGGCGATGTATCGATCGACCTCCGCCTCGTCGACTCCGATCCCTTTCTCTTCCGCGGCGAACGCGTACACGGTTGTCTCTGCCGCCTCAGCAGCCAGACTCTCCTCAACGTAACCGCAGGCGGCGGCTCAATCGTGCCGGTCTTTGTAATTGAAGAAAGGGACGCATAGCAGACCCCGAAACCGCATGCCTTTCCAGGAGAGCAACGACGCCGAACCCCGGACCAACCCCGAGAATCGCACAAAGAGGCCGCAGGTTCAATCCCCCGCGAGGACGCGGAAGAAGAGAGCAAGCCATGGCCGAGTACAGCCAACCATCCTTCAATATCTCCATCGAAGAGGAATATCAGTTTATCGACCCCCACAGCCGGGAAATGCGCGGCTTTGCTACCGCCCAGGGGCTTACACTACTGCACGCCCAGGGCCAGGGAGAGGAAAGCGGGCCCGCAGAAGAGAGCGAACATGCAGCGCCTCGTTCAAACACCCCGTCCGGGAAATCCGCACCTGTTGCGGGCACACCAATCTGCCATGATGTCAAACAGGCCCGCCAGGAGTTGTTGCGAATACGCCGTGAGATGAGAGAACTGGCCGCGTCCCACGACCTCAAAATGATGGTGGCCGGCGCCCACCCCTTCAGTTACTGGGAAAGGGAACAGGAGGAGTCGCCCCGCTATCGCGCCCTCATCGAAGACACACAGTTCATCGCCCGCCGTCTCCTCGCCTTTGGCATGTACGTCCACGTCGGCATCGACGACAGGAATCTGGCTATCGACGTCATGAACGCGATGCGCTACCTGCTGCCCCACATCCTCTGCCTCGCCAACGCCTCACCCTTCTGGCAAGGCCTCGATACCGGGCTGGCCAGCTACCGCTCCGTCCTCTTGGACGCCCTCCCCCGCACCGGCATTCCCAACGCATTCCGCAGCCTCAACGCCTATCTCAGCTACGTCGATACCCTCCTGCGCACCAACAGCATCCCCGATCCCGAAGCCATCTGGTGGGACATCCGCCCCCACTCCCAGCAGCAGGACCCTTCCCTCCCGCGCACTGAATCCGGACCAAACTCCCAGTCCAAAAGGCCGGCACCCGAACAGGCCGCGCTCGAAATTCGGGTCTGCGACGCCCTGCCCGACATCGACGACGTGCTCGCTGTCGCCGCTTTGATCCAGGCAACCGTCGCCTGGATGGTGGACCTGCGTCACCGCAACATGTCCTTCCGTCTTTACGACCGTACGCTCATCGCCGAGAACAAATGGCGCGCCGTGCGCTACGGTCTGCAGGGTAAACTGCTCGACTTCGGCATCGAACAGGAGGTCCCCATTCGCGGCCTGTTGCACGAGCTGCTTGAACGCGTCGAACCCGTTCTGGACCGCCTCAACTGCCGTGAGGAGGTCTCCCACGTTCACACCATCATGCAGCGCGGCGCCAGTTCCGACCAGCAGCGCCATGTCTGGCGCCAGAGCGGCGAAGACGGCAGGGCGGTCGTCGATTTCCTCGTTTCGCAGACGGAGCAAAGCTTATGATTGAACGACCCCAACTGACACTGGGCATCGAAGAAGAGTACCAGGTCATCGATCCCGAAAGCGGTGAGCTGCGCTCATTCATCACCCAGTTCATCGAAAATGGCAAGATTGTGATGGTCGAGAGGGAGATCAAGGCGGAGCTGCATCAGTCGATGGTGGAGCTGGGCACACCTGTCTGCGCCACACCCGCTGAACTGAAGGAGGAACTCCTGCGGCAGCGGGCCTTCATTAGCCGCCTCGCCCAGGAAAGGGGGCTGTCAATCGCCGCCGCCGCCACCCATCCCATGAGCCGCTGGGCTGAACAGGAGGTGACGCCCTTCCCGCGCTATCAGGGCGTCCTGGAAGAAATGCAGTTGCTCGCCCAGCGTCTTCTGATCTTCGGCATGCACATTCATGTCGGCCTGGAGGATCCTGACTTTGCCATCGACACCATGAACGTCCTTCGCTACATGCTGCCCCATCTCCTCGCCCTCAGCACCAGCAGCCCCTTCTGGCAGGGCCAGCCAACCGGGCTCAAAAGCTACCGCGCCGTCGTTTTCGAAGACTTCCCCCGCAGCGGAATACCCGACGTCTTCCCCAACCGCGCCGCCTACGAGGGCCTGATCCGGACTCTGGCCAATACCGGCTGCATCCCCGACTCCAGCAAGATCTGGTGGGACGTGCGCCCCCATCACCTCTATCCAACTCTGGAATTTCGCATCTGTGATCTCTGTCCCCGCGTCGACGAGGCCATCGCCGTCGCCGCACTTTGTCAGGCCCTCGTGCTCTGGCACTGGAAGCTGCGTCAACGTAACGTCACCTTCCGTATCTTCACCAAAGAGCTGATCGACGAGAACAAATGGCGCGCCGCCCGCTACGGTCTCGACGGCAAAATGATCGACTTCGGCAAGCAGGCCGAGTTGCCCGCCCGCTCCCTGATGCGCGAACTCGTCGACCTCGTCGGCGAAGAGATCGCCGAACTGGGCATCGAAAAGGAGATCGCACCCATCGAGCAGATCCTCGCCAACGGCACCAGCGCCGACCGCCAGCTGCGCGTCTACAACGAATCAGGCGGAAACGTCAAAGCCGTCGTCGACCACCTCGCCGCCGAAACAATAGAAGGGCTCTAAACCTGCACGGCCTCAGTCCCCACCCCGTCTTCGCCCACCCGTAGGGGCACCCCTTGTGGGTGCCCTTCCGTGAGTTACCAATCGCACCGTCCCTTACCACACGCCCCCTCGCGTGCACAGCCGACATCGAAGGCCGCTGGCACAAACCGCCGCCACGGTGTTAGAATATTTGTGTCAATCGCACAGCAGGCAGGCACTATACCGCAGGAGAGTACATGGAATCCACAGAGCTGGCGCCGGATAGCGGACGCCGTGTCACGCTCGAAGAGTATTGGGAAAAGTGGTATGAGAATCCCTACCCGGACCTCGACGTCAGTTACGAGTGGAACAACGGCATACTCGAAGCCAAGCCCCCGTCCAATGCCCCCCAAATCCGGCTGTACAACTGGTTCCTTTTCCTCCTGCACCGCTACCTGGAGACATTTGATCACGCGTCTCTGATCAACCTGGAAACTGGTTTTGTTCTGAAGATCGATGACGAATCCGACCCCAAAGGTGAGCGCATCCAGGTGCGCAAACCCGACATCGGCGTGATCCTTAACACCAACCCCGTGTCGTGGGGAGCGCTGGACCAGCGCCACTTTGATGGGGTCTGCGACATGGTTGTCGAAGCCGTATCCGATTCGACAACGGCGGAGGTTCTACGTGATACTGTGGAAAAAAGGCGAGACTATGCCCTGGGCGGGGTGAAGGAGTACTATATCCTCGATCCGGGCGGCGAGCGTATGCGCTTCTACACGCTCACACCGGAAGGAGTGTATGACGATATCCCGCCAGACCCGAATGGAGTAATTCGTTCCAGCGTCTTGTCCGGTCTTCAATTCCGGCTGGACGACCTGCAACTCCGCCCCCACCTGGCCGATCTGGCTCGGGACGACGTGTATTCCAAATATGTAATCCCGGATCTGCAGGTCGCTGTCACCAAGGCTGAAGAAGCAGAGGAACAAGTGAAAACACTGAAGGCTGAATTGGCCCGCCTGCGCAAAAGTACCTCCTGAACCAGCTCCTTAGAATTCCAAGGCCCGCGCTCGGTTTTGCACACTCACCGAAACCACTATCCACACTCTGAGGATTTGCTTCTGGAACAGCAGCCGGGCTTTGTATACCTCGACCAGTTCCCAGTACCCATCACTCCCCCCACAACTTCACAATCTCATCCGCACTGAACCGCGGCAAAGCCACGCGCCGACCCTCGCGCAACCCGTAAACCCCCGCCCCGGCGGGGGCGGAGAGACATCTACGCGCCCACGAGCCGGAGAGGGAGGGGGTAGGGGGAGGGGTGGGGGTTAATAAAAAAAGG
>VXOE01000001.1 GCA_009840225.1 Caldilineaceae bacterium SB0662_bin_25
ACACCATCAATACCATCATCCACAATTAAACCCCCCCCCCCCGCTGGGGGGGGGGCCCCCCCCCTCTGCCCCCGGGGGGGGGGGGCCCCCCCCCCCCCCCCCCACGCCCCCTCCAAAACATGCCTTGCGACCGTCGTGCCGCTTTCGCAGCAATACGCCTGTCCGACCGTGTGCCCGCCACTGACTACTGATCACTGACCACCGGCCACTGACCACTGCAGTTCCGCGCCGCAGCAATCCTGAGAATCCATAAAATCCTGCAAATCCTGATTTAGACAAAGAAACAGGAACCACCCCGGTAAGGCCAGCCATATCCCGTCTCTTACTGCTCCAATTCCACCATGCGTTCCGCGTGAATACAGGCCGAAAGCTGTTCCCCAGCCGGCATCAGTGCCGGCTGCGCATCGCGCCGGCACGCCTCGTCCGCCAGCGCACAGCGCGGCCAGAAGCGGCACCCCGCCGGCCACGAGCCAACCGACGCCGCATCACCGGGGATAGCCTCCAGGTCCCGTCCCGGCGCCGCCCGGTCAACGCGCGAGACGCGCAAGGCCCGTGTGTAGGGGTGGCGCGGCGCCTTCGACAGCGCCGCCACCGGCCCCGCCTCCACCGACGCGCCCGCGTACATCACCATCACCTCGTCGCATACCTCCTCGATCACCGCCAGATCATGGGAGACCAGGATCAACGCCATGTTCAACTCCTGGCGCAGCTGGGTGATCAGGTTCAGAATCTCGCGCTGAATGGTCACGTCAAGGGCCGTCGTCGGCTCGTCCGCGATCAGGAGCTTGGGCGCCTGCGCGATCGCCGCCGCGATCATGACCCGCTGCCGCATGCCGCCCGAAAGCTCGTGCGACCGCGCCTTGAGCACCTGTTCCGCCCTCGGAATCTGTACCCTTTCGATCAGTGCAACCGCCTCCTCCCTGGCCTGCTGGCGGTTCATCGACCCCGCCGCCGCAATCGACTCAACCAGCTGTGTCTCGACCGTCAATACAGGATTGAGCCCCGCCAGCGAGCTCTGCGGGATGTACCCGATCTCCCGTCCGCGAATGCCGCGCCAGACCCGCTCCGGCGCGCCGGCCAGCTCCTGCCCGTCAAAGCGAACTGTGCCCGAAACGATCCCCGCCCCGTGACGCGGCAGCGTCCCGATCAGCGCCCGGCACAACATCGTCTTGCCCGATCCCGACTCGCCCACGATCCCAACCGCCTGCCGCCGGTCCAGAATGAGGTGGGCAGCGTCGATCACGGGAAGCTTCCTCCCCCCGCGCTTGCCAAAACTGATGCACAGCTCCTTGACTTCCAGCAGAGGCTCTATCTCACTCTCCCCCTATCAGCAAAAGAAAACGAAAACATGCGCCTGCCCTTGACGACCTCTCCCAGCCCGGGCCGTCTACCGTAGGGGCACCCCTTGTGGGTGCCCTGTCAATTACCCCCCTTCCCGTCCCTCCCCGCATCAAAGAAAGGAGTCCTTCGCGCCCCTTCGCGTGCCTTCGCGGAAAAAATGGTGTTCTCCATGCCCCTTCGCGTGCCTTCGCGGATCAGCCTGATCACTCATCCTCCCCCTTACTGATCCGCTCCAGACCCCGCGCCAGCAGCGCCACGCCGATAGCCGTCAGCGAAAGAAAAAAGCCGGGAAACAAAATCAGCCACGGCTCCGTCCGCAGATAAAGCCGCCCCTCCGCCAGCATCGCCCCCCACTCCGGCGTCGGCGGCGTCACGCCCAGCCCCAGAAAAGACAGCCCGCCGATGATGACAATAATGAAAATGAAGTCGCTCAGAGCATAGGCCAGCGCCTCCGAAAAGACGTTGGGCATTATATGGCGGACGAGGATACGCAGCTGCGAATACCCCAGCACCTGCGCCGCCTGCACGAACTCCGCGTCCCGCAGCGCCAGCGATTTGGCGCGCGCGATGCGGGCATACTGAGCCCAGCGCGATATCCAGATGGCGATCAGCAGACCCCGAATGTCCGCCCCCACCATCGCCACGATCCCCAGCACCAGGATGATCTCCGGGAAAGCCGTCAACGCGTTCACAAGCCCGTCCCAGACCGTCTCCGCGACGCGGTTGCGCGTTGTACCCGCCAGCGTGCCGATAAAAGTGCCGATCACGATCGGAACACTGACACCCAGTATCGCCAGCGCAATGTCAAGCCGCGCCGCCGCAAACACCCGCACCAGCAGATCGCGCCCCAGGTGATCGGTGCCAAACAGAAACGCCGCGCTGGGCGGCTGCAGCGGCTGATCGACGAAACCGTAGGGGTCATTGGGACTCAAAAGAGGGACGGAGACGCTGAGCACAAGGATGACCGCCAGGATGACCACGCCCCAGCGGCTTTCGGCGTTGAGCTGACGCCAGTGGCGCCGCAATTCGACCTGGCGCAGACGGCCAACAGGCGAATCGGCTGCGATCCCCGGTGTCATCGTATCTTCGCCCGCGGGTCCAGCCAGCCGTTGACCAGATCCGCCATGAACGTCAGCCCCACCACCAGCAGACCGCTCAGGAACACAATCCCCTGCACCAGCGGGTAATCGCGGTTGCGCACCGCGTCGACCAGTGTCATACCGAGCCCTGGCAGATTGAAAATGATCTCAATGATTACCGCATAGCTCACGACCGTCGCCGCAAAGTACCCCAGCGCGGCGATCGTCGGCGCCAGCGACGGCCGCAGCAGATAGCGCCAGTAGAAGCGCCATCCCTGCGTACCGCGAATGATCGCGGCCTCCACGAACTCCTCTGAGCTCGTCTCGACTATAGAAGATTGCAGAATGCGGGAGAGGACCGGCACCAGGACGCAGTTGATCGTCAGCGCCGGCAGCCACAGATAATAGAGATTGGCCGGAAATCCGGCATGATAGCCGGCGATGGGCGCCAAGTTGACCTGGACCGCGAACAGCAGGATAAGCAGCAGCCCCGAAAAAAAGACCGGCGTCGCTACCAGCACCGAAGCGCCGATCTGAAAGGCATGCCCGAACCATGTGCGGCGGTACAGCGCGGCCGCAACGCCCAGTGGCAGCGCCAGCCCAATGGTCATGACAATGGTCGTAACCGTCAGCCATAGCGAGACCGGCAGCCGCTTGCCCACGATGGAGAGCACCGGCTCCCGCGAACGGATCGAAACACCGAAGTCGCCGCGCACCAGATTGGAGACGTAGCGCCCGAACTGGCTCGGAATCGAACCGTCAATCCCCAGCAGCTTACGGTAGGCGATCACATCCTCCTCAGTGGCCTCATCCCCCAGCAGGATCATCGCCGGATCGCCGGGAATCAACCGGATTAGCAGGAAGGCGAAGACCATCAGCAGGAAGGCGACGAAAAACGCCTGCGCCAGCCGCCGCAGTACGGGATGCCTGAGCAGGCGCAGCGCCCTTGCGTCAATACCGCCGGGTGATGACGTCATCGCAGGAGTGAGGAAGGAGGAGAGAGGAGAGCGAGAACGGCTGCTCCGCGACGACCCGGTGCGGGCTTTGTCTGTCTGGCCATCTCGCTCACTCCCCATATTGGGCTGCTTGCGCCCGGACGCCCTCTGCGTCCCCCGCCCGCAGCCGCGCGGCTCGCGGCCTGACCGACCGCGAGCCGCGAATACGACCGGTTACTGCTCCACGTCCGCCAGGGGCACGACGATGAAGTGCGAGGCGCCCGTCACCGTCCTGACCGCATTCTGACCGACGCGGCTGCCGCCCATCACCGAGCGTTCACAGCACGGGATGATCGACTGCACCTCGTAGCCCCGGTACTGGATCTGGCGGATCAGATCCTCGCGGGCGCCCTGGTCGACCGTCTGGCCCAGCTCATCGAACAGCCGCTTCATCTCCGCATCGTCGATGCGTGACCGCTGCGCCCAGAAGCCGTCCAGGAACTGGTTGCGCAGGTAGCTCTCCGGCGGCCCGCCGTTGTTGCCGGTCACGGCCCAGCCCGCGTGATAGTCAGGCGAGTTCGCCATGATGTCCAGCGCCACGCCAACCTCCTGGCCGTCCGGCGTCACCTCCATGTTCAGCGCCTTCAGCTGCTCCGCGAACACCAGGATCCCTTCCACATAGCCCGGCCGCGGCCCGTAGGTCGTCACAGTGAAGGAGCAGCCGCCGTCCGCCCACGGCGTGTTCGCCATCAGCGCCTTGGCCGCCTCCAGGTCCTGCGCGCCGCCGTTCGGCAGAATGCCGACGTCCAGCGGCTGGCCGGTGTAGAAGTACCCGATTACCGGCGGCGAGATGCCCAACAGCGCCCGATCGTTGATCTCGGAGCGGTCGATCGCCAGCGAAATCGCCTCGCGCACGTCGCGGTTCGACAGACAGTGATCTTCGGAGATCTGCTGGTTGATGCTCAGGTGAAAGACACCGCCCAGCGCCACCACGAAGGTCTCAACCTCCGGCGGGAAGGTATCACGCGCCTGCGGCGGCAGCTCGTAAACGTAGTCCAACTGACCGGTGGCCAGCAGCAGTGAGCGCGAGGTTGGGTCGGGCACCCAGTGCAGCTCAAGCTCCTTCACCGCCATCGGACCGAGCTGGTAGTTGGGATTCTCCTTCAGCGTAACCACCGGATCGCCGGGCTCGCCCGCGGCAACGTAGTAGGGGCCCGCGCTGACCGGGCTGCGGAAATAGCCGTCCGGATCAGCCTCCACCTGCGCCTCGGGATGGACCGAGAAGCCGGTGCGTCCAAACCAGAACGGGAGCGACGGTTCTGCTATGCTCAACGTCCACACCACCGTCCTGTCATCCGTTGCCTCCACGCTGACCACATTGGCAATCGGGCCTTTATCGGTCGGCGGCGCGTCCTTGATCCGCTCCCAGGTGTAGACAATATCCCCGACCGTAACCGGGGTGCCGTCCGAGTACATCAGGTTCTCACGCAGCGTGAACGTATAGACCAGGCCGTCCTCCGAAACATCCATCGATTCGGCCAGGTCCGGCTGCGGCACGCCGTACTGATCAAGACGGAGCAGCTGCCCGCTGATCAGTTTAATCGTCGAGCCTTCCGACGTCTCGCCCGGCAGCGCCGGATCGAAATGTGTCAGCGCGCCCGGCAGACCGAAGCGCACCTTCTCCAACGGCAGCATGCTTCCCGAATCCGCCATCATCGGCTCCGTCGCCACCGGCTGACACGCGGCCAGCAGGATCGCGAAAACGACGATTGCAAAGACAAACAGTTTTGGCCTATTGGCATACATTTGTCCGACTCCTCCTTGAATGAACTTCTGAGATTAACCTTCTGATATATGGTTGGCCGCTGCGCTACCGTTCCGCGACCTGCACGGGACGGTTCGTCTTCAAAGATTCCACTGCGGCCTCGACCAGGAGCTGTGAACGATAGCCGTCTTCCACGCTGACCATCGGCCGCCTGCCCTCCTCCAGCGACTCGACGAAGTGGTTCATCTCAGCCGGATAGGCTGCCGCATACTTGTGCAGGTAGAACTGTGAACCGTCGGGGGGCCCGGAGTGCAGCCGGTCGTGCAGCGCCCCCGCGGCCGTATAGCGCACCAGGCCGGTTTCCGGCCTGTTCTCAGCCCGCAGCAACCCCTTAACGCCGTGCACCTCCAGCCGCTGGTCGTAACCGTAAGTCGTGCGCCAGATGTTGTTGATGTGGCAGAGCGCCCCGCGGCCGGTCTTCATCGTCGTCATCGCCGCGTCGACCTCGCCCAATCTGCCAAGTTCCGGCTCCACCAGGCTCGAGGCCGCCACGTACACCTCCACCGGTTCATCGTCCAGCAAAGCGCGCGCCAGATCGAAGTCATGCACCGTCGATTCACGCAGCAAGGTGTAGGGCGCCGTCTGATGTGTTTCCCGGCTCAGTTCGAGCAGCGTAACTTTCGGATCGCGGTTGGTCAACAGCACCAGTTCGACGTCACCGATCTCACCGGCCTTCACAGCCTGGATCAAGGCCAGGTGGCTTGGCTCGAACCGTTTCATGAAGCCCATGAAACTCGACACGCCAGCCTTTCTGACCTCTTCGACCGCAGCGCGCGCGGTCGGGATGTCTTCCGCCAGCGGCTTTTCGCAGAAGATCGCCTTGCCCGCGCGTGCCGCCGCCACCACCAGCTCCGCATGCGAGCTCGCCGGTGTGGTGATGACCACCGCATCCACCGCCGGGTCCGCCAGTGCCGTCTCCCGGTCGGATACGGCTATCGCGCCGTGGCGTCCCGCCAGGTCGGCCGCAGCCTCTGGCAGCAGATCGTAGACGCTGTGTATCTCCGCCTTCGGATGTTCCGCCAGTGTGCGTGCATGGCGGTTTCCCATCTGGCCGGCGCCGAAGATGCAGAATCGGACCATCTCCCAACCCCAGTAGCTGCTTGCCGCTGCAAGACCTGCCCGCTACCGACTCCCGTTTACCAAACCTGGTCCGCGGGGATTTCAGGCCACGTGCTCAGTTCGTCCCGGATCTCCGGCAGCTTGCTCCATGCCTCGCCAATCGCCCAGAAGAGGCTGAGCACCTCATCGCCGTCGTTGGAGACGGAGTGTTCGTGGCCTTTCGGCACGAAGACGACATCCCCCGCCTCCATGCGATGTTCCACCCCTTCCAGGTGCAGAATGCCGCGCCCTGAAATGATGTAGTAGACCTCATCCTGCCCCGGATGTACGTCGGAGTGGCCGTGCGTACCCGGGCGCACCCAGAACAGGCCCGCCGTGTACTGGTCCGAGCCGCATGTGTCCTCGGTGATCATGACGCTGTCCTGCATCGTCTCGTCAGGCGACTGGATCAGGGGAACATCGGTTACCTTGAATACGTACCTCATTCCGTCTGCCATGGTACACGTTCTCCTTTCATGGTCCTTGTGTAGGGTAGTCCGCGGATATAATGATATGAATCCGGTTGTGCCTTAGCGCACAGGAGTCAGTTTCCTCTACCTTTCCCTTGCCCCGTCCACGTCCGGACTGACTCTGACGCAAAGAAGCTCCGGCTTGCAGTCGTCACTTCCCATCCATTGTCAGCAGGCGCCGCACCTCTGGCATGCGCTCGATCGTTTCGTGGTCAAAAGGCGCGCGTAAGCTGAACAGCAGGTGTGTGAAACCGGCCTCAATATGCCCCCTCAATGACTCGGCAACCGCGGCCGGCGTCCCCGACGCCAGGATCGATGGCTCGTACTCCTTGAGACCATGGTGGCGCAGCGACGCCTCCAACTCATTCCGGGCTTCGTCAGGGTCGTCCCGAACTGTGACCCATTTGCTCGCCAGCCGCTCAATCGTCGCTGGATCGCGGCCCACGTCCGCGCAGTGCGCACGCAGAACCGCATCACTGGCCCGTATCTTCTCCAGCGAGCCGTGCTGTGTGTGCCACATGTCGGCGTACATGGCGACGGTACGCAGCGTCTTGCGCCGTCCCTGCCCCCCGATCAGAATCGGCAGGCGGGCCTGCATCGGCCGCGGGAACTGCTCCGCCTCAACCAGCTTGTAGAAGCGCCCGCTGTGCGTCACCGTCTCGCCGTCCAGCAGGCCGCGAATGAGCGGGACGGCTTCATGCAGCCTGTCCAGTCGCTCTCCCGCGCTCGCCCCGAAGTCGATCCCGTGCATGTGATGCTCGCGCGCCAGCCAGGCCCCGCCCAAACCCAACACCGCCCGTCCCCCGGTGATGTGATCGACCGTCGCTGCCAGCTTCGCCACCAGGCCGGGATTGCGAAAGGGTATCGCCCCCACCAGCGTCCCGATCGTCGCCCGCTCGGTGAGCGCACCCAGCCCGGCAATTGTCGCCCACGCTTCGTAGACCGGATTGCGCCACGAGCCGATCGGGCACAGGAGATGGTCGGAAACCCACAGAGAATCGAACCCGGCCCGGTCGGCCGCAATCGCGGCATCCCGCAGCGCCGGCCAGTCGGTCTGCTGCGCCCACAGCAAGGCGCCGATCTTTATCTGCATCCCCGCCTCTTGATAGTGAAAATTAGATAGCCGCACCACTGCCCGCGGGCGTCGGCGTCAGGCCGTTCCCGCTGCCGGCAAAATCTGCAGCTCGGCGAAGTGACACGCGCTCGGATGGCCGTGATCAAATCGATCAATGAGCTGTGGACGGTCCTCGGCGCAGATCGACTCCGCCTTCCAGCAACGGGTTCGGAACGTGCAACCCGAAGGCGGATTCACAGGACTTGGCAGCTCCCCCTCCAGCACAATGCGCTTTCTTTCTTTACGGCCCACCGGATCCGGCGCCGGCGCCGCCGAGAGCAGGGCCTGCGTGTAGGGATGAGTTGGCCGCGCGTAAATTTCATCCTCCCCGCCGACCTCTACAATCCGGCCCAGATGCATGACCGCCACCCGATCGGAGATCTGTCGCACAACCGCGAGATCGTGGGCAATGAAGATGTAGGACAGCCCCAGTTCTGCCTGGAGTTCCACCAACAAATTGATAACCTGCGCCTGCACCGAAACGTCAAGCGCGGAGACTGGTTCATCGCAGATTATCAGGTCCGGTTGTAAGGCCAGCGCCCGGGCGATCCCGATACGCTGCCGCTGCCCACCCGAAAACTCATGCGGATAGCGGTTGGCATCCGTTGCCGGCAACCCGACACGCTCAAGCAGAGCGCCGACTCGCCCTCTCTGCTCCTCCTTCGGCACGATGCCAGGGTGTACGACCCACGGCTCGGCAATGATCTGGCCCACCTCCATGCGCGGGTTCAGCGACGCGAAGGGGTCCTGGAAAACCATCTGTATCTCGCGCCGCAGGGCCTGTACCGACGCTTTCGACAGCGTGAAGAGATCACGTCCTTTGAAATACGCCGCGCCGCTGGTCGGTTCCTCCAGACGCATTAACGTCCTCGCAACTGTGGATTTCCCACAGCCCGTTTCACCGACCAGCCCCAGCGTCTCGCCTCGGTGCAAGTCGAAACTTACACCGTCAACCGCCTTGATCGCGCCGCGCCGCCCGCCCAAAAATCCCTTCCGCTCCGTCGGAAAATGCTTTACGAGATCTTTGACCCTGAGCAGAGGCTCCGCCGCCTCCCCGGTAGCCCCGGAGTGCGTCCCTGTTTCGCCCCCTCCTCGTTCTTTCCCGGTTTTGCGGTTGCCGGCTCGGCGGCCATTGCTGTCAGTTGACATGCATGACATCCTCAAAACGATGGCATGAGGCGCTGCGTCCATGCTGGACCGCATAAAGTGGCGGCGGTTCGACCAAACAGCGGTCAACCACATACGCGCAGCGCGGATGGAAAGGGCAGCCCGACGGAATGAAGCGCAGATTGGGCGGCGCTCCGCTGATCTGTTGCAGCGAGTCCATCTTCCGGTCCACCCGCGGCGCCGATTCCAAAAGCCCCTTGGTATACGGATGCGCCGGACTGCTGTAAATCTCCTCGATCGGACCCGTTTCCACAATTTTGCCAGCATACATTACAGCCACCTGATCGGCAACGTCCGCCACGACACCCAAATCATGCGTGATCAGGATCAAACCCATGCCCGTCTCCAACTGCAGCTCGGCCAGCAACTCCATGATCTGCGCCTGCACCGTGACGTCAAGAGCGGTCGTGGGCTCATCCGCGATCAGCAGATCGGGATCCAAAGCAATCGCCGCCGCGATCATCACCCGTTGCCGCATACCCCCTGAAAACTGGTGCGGATAGTCATGCACTCGTTCGCGGGCCGATGGAATTCGCACCCGGTCCATCAGTTCAACTGCTTTGGCCGTGGCTTCACGTTTCGATGTCCCGCGATGCTCCCGGAACATCCCGGCAATCTGGGAGCCGACGGTGTAGGCCGGGTTCAGAGCGGTCAAAGGATCCTGGAAAATCATTGCGATCCGCTCGCCGCACAGCCGTCGCCGCCGCGACGCGCTGGCTTGCAGCAGGTCGATGCCATCGAAGAGGACCGACCCACCCGTCACGAACGCCGGCGGGCTGTCCAGAATACCCATAACGGCTTCCGCGCTCACCGTCTTGCCTGAGCCCGACTCGCCCAGAATGGCCAGTGTCTGGCCCCGGTTCAGCGTGTAACTGATCCCGTTCACGGCATTCAGAACGCCGTCGGGCGTGCGGAAGTTGACCCGCAGGTCGATCACTTCGAGCAGATGATCTCCGTTGGCCGCCGGCCCGTGCACCGGTTCGGGGCTCTCCATGCCTGTGCCGCTGCTCTGCGGCTCGCTATACGCTGTGGCGGTCCCACTGTCCCCTTCGCGGCGCGACTCAGGTCGTCCCATGAACCAGCGCCAGCGCTGAACAGGGTCGCTGACCATCCGCAACCACGCCGCCGTGAGGTTGAGAGACAGCGCCGTAAGCAGGATCGCTAGGCCGGGAAAGGTGATCAGCCACCATGCGCTTGTGATGTAGTCGCGGCCCTCGGCGACCATACGGCCCCACGTCGGCGCCGGCGGCTGGATCCCCATACCCAGAAAACTCAGACCGGCCTCGGCCAGGATCACGATAGCGATCTCAAGCGTCGCCAGCACCAGAACTGGCGACGCCAGGTTGGGCAGGATATGTCGAAAGATGATGCGGCTGTCACTACAGCCGATCGTCTGCGCGCCTTCCACGAACGGCTGCTCGCGAAATGACAATGTCAGTCCACGCGTCACGCGCGCATAGATCATCCACCGCGTCAGCGCGAAGACGATTACCAGGTTCCAGAAACCGGTGCCGACCAGGAAGAGGATGAAAAGCGCCAGCAGCAGACCCGGTATGCCCATAAGTACGTCCACTCCGCGCATCACGAGGTCGTCCAGCCAGCCGCGATGGTAGCCCGACATCAACCCCAACAGGACGCCAAGCGTGCCCGAAGCCAGTACGCTCGCCAGACCGACCGCGAGCGAGACGCGCGCACCGTAAATCAGGCGGCTGAACAGGTCGCGTCCCAGAGGGTCGGCGCCGAGCAGATAGGGGAAGCTCGATGGCTCCGACGCGGCCGAGGACATGGGCGGAAGATTGCGCGAGCGCAGGTTCTGGTCGAACGGGTCGTGCGGCGCGAGAACTTCGGCTCCCACTGCTGCCACCATCAGCGCAACAAGAAAAAGCAGCGGGAAGAGCATCAGCTTGTCCCGCCACAGCGCGCGCAGCAACTTGCGCGCGTTTAAGTTGCGCGCAGCCTCGTCTGATTCTCCCACCGCTGGCCCGGCGCCGGCGGTCATCTGCAGTGGACCGGACACACGTCTCCTTCTCTAGCCGTAGCGCACCCTCGGATCCAGATACGAATAGGTAAGATCAACCAGCAGATTTGTGACGATAATCATAATCGCCACCACAAAGACCAATGCCTCGATGAGCGGCAGGTCCCGGTTTGTCACCGCCGACACGATCAGCAGCCCTATGCCGGGCCAGGCGAAGACCGTCTCAACCACCACCGCGCCGTTGAGTGTCGAGATCGCCTCGTCGCCCGACAGCGTGATAATCGGGATGAAGGCATTCTTGAGCGCCTGGCCTAATACGATTCTGCTTTCTCTGTATCCCTTTGCGCGTGCGGTCTTGATATAAGGTCTGCTCAGCTGGTCCAGCATGGCGCTGCGCGTTACCTGCGCCACCCGGCCCAGCGGCCTCAGCGACAACGTCAGCGCCGGCAGGATGATGAACTTCAACGAACCCGAGCCCGACGTCGGCAGCAATCTCAACTGAACCGCGAAGAATAGAATCAGCATCAATCCGATCCAGAAGTCGACCGCCGACGCGCCCGTCAGCGAGATCACGTTGACCCCTTTGTCTATCGGAGAACCGGGTTTCCACGCCGCCAGCGACCCCAGGATCATTGCCACCGGCAACGCAAACAACATCGTAACCGCGGCCAGTTGCAGGGTGGCCGGAATCCGTTCCAGCGCCATTGGCAGCGCCGGTCTTCTCTGCCACCATGAGTTGCCGAAATCTCCCGAAACAACCCCGCGTGCATAGCGCCCGAACTGCACAAGCGCCGGCTTGTCGTAGCCGAAGCGTTCCTCGAGTGTTTTCACATCCTCAGCACGCGCCTCTGGTCCCAGGATAAGGGCTGCCGGATTGCCGATGACGCGGCCTGCGAAGAAGACAAGGGTCAGGACGACCGCGAGGACGAGGATCGACTGGATCAGTCGTCGAGCCACGTAGCGGGCCATGTGGACACTCCTTTTGCGGGCAGGGAAGAGTTACTCGCGCTTACAAGCTCCCCGTACGTCTCCTGAGCGCTTTCCTGACCCGGTTCGTTTGCCGCCCGGGGCCGGGCGATGGCGCCGGCGGCAACTTCAAGTGAACGGTGGAAGTGGCCGCTTCAGCCACTATCCACCGGCGCTCTCGACGATCTGCACTGGGGAGCGGGGGACAGATTGCCGAAGCCGCGCTCAATCACACGTATTGTCCATATCCTTGGCCAGCGCCCGGTGCCCCAGCGGTACATCCCAGCTGAGGCAGTCACTGACCGCATAGGAGAGGTCCAGATGCGCCACCGCGCCGGCATAGACCTCATCATGGACGAGTTGGGCAATATCCTGCAGGGCCTGATCGCGCTCTGCGCCCGTCAGCGGGCTGGCAGCTGCGGCCAGCTCATCGAGCTCAGGGAAACAGCCGGCCGCGAAGGGACTGCCACACGAGAGATGGCCGCCAAGTGAAAGGGCAAAGTCGTAAAGCTCATTCCCGTGCGGTCCGACGTAGAAATATCGGCCGCGTCCGGGCGGGGGTCGAACACCGACCTTCTCGAGGAAGGGATCAAGCTCCGACACCTCCAGTACCACGTTGAGCCCGAGTTCCTGCAGATAGCCGTTCACGGCCTGGTGCAGCTCCTCGCTGCGCGCGAACCAGCCGCTGAGACTGGCGTTCACGAACTCCGTTTCATAGACGGGCACGCCATCGGCTGCCGCTTCGTCCAGAAGCTGCTTGGCTCTCTCCGGGTCATAGCCGTATGGCTCCAGGTTCTCGTTGTAACCGGTCGCCGAAGGGCCGACCATCTGGCGCGCGATAGTGGCCTGGCCGCCCAGAATCGTGTCGAGGATGGTGTCGTAGTCGACCGCCAGCTGGAATGCCAGCCTCACCCGCTGATCGCCAAAGGCCGTGCCTTCACGCGGCGGTTCCAGGTCCATTCGCATCCAAAGCGTCTCCACACTCACCTGGCTGCGGCAGCCGATTCCCTCAGTCGCTTCGGCCTCCCGGCAGCTCTCCGCCGAAATCCACTGGGCGATGTGTGCTTCTCCGGTCTTCACCTGCGCCAGCCGCACCGCATCCTCGGCCCGATACAGAAAGACCAGTTCATCAAAGTTGATCGCGCCCCGCGCCCCCTGCGCCGGGTCGAGGCCCCACCAGTCATGATTGGCTTCGAGGATCAGCGCGTCACCCGCTCTGAACTCCTTGAACTTGTACGGACCCGTGCCGATCGGCACGAGAGGATATTGGTCCGGCTCCTCAAGAAGCTGCCGCATCGATGAGACGCCCTGGATGTGCATGCGGTTGGGCAGTATCGGGTCCGGCGTGGCCGTCATCACGTGGACGGTATACTCGTCCACCGCCTCGGCCGTTATCTGTGGCCCCATGAAGCCGCGCACCGGAAAGGCGTTCTCTTCGCTCCACTGATGATTGATGGCGTAGGCAACCGCCTCAGCGTTCAGAGGCGAGCCGTCGTGGAAGGTCACCCCTTCGCGAACTGTGAACCGCCACGTCAATTCATCGATCGGCTCGAAGGAGGTGGCAAGCTCGGGGATCAGCTCGTTCGTAACAGGATCGCGGTCCAACAGCACCTCGATCACATTGCGCAGGCCGGGCGCCTGCACTTCGTCATAGGCCTGAAACGCTTCCAGGCTGCGCCACTCTCTGATGGCGGCGTAGACGAACGTCTTCTTCTCGGCAGCCATTTCGCCGTCCGAGGCGGGCGCAGCCACAGGCTGGCACGCGCCCAGCAGAACCGCGAATGCCGCGATCATGCATACAAGATACCGTCCTTTGGTCTGAGTCATTGCTCTGATCCTCCTGGATCTTGTGAGTGTTGCACGATTACTTTACCAGTGAAAAGCCAGTGGAAATCGTCAATCGAACGAACAAACGCATAGAATCTCGTGCTGTGGATCTCGACAGAGCGCAACCTTGTACAGAACCAATATCGCTACGCTGATGAGCGGCTCGAAGGGTGCCCACCACGCTACGAACAAGCGGACAGTCTGACGTTGTAACCCCCCTTTCTTCAACGCGCCCAACCAGCCGAGCGGTAGCGCATCGAATAACTCACAAGCATGTATAGCCGCCGTCGATGACCATGATGTTCCCGGTCATGTAACTGGAAGCGTCAGATGCCAGGTAGATGACGGCGCCTTGAAGCTCAGGCGGTTCGCCGGCGCGGCCCATCGGCACCCTGGACATCCAGTGCTCCCACCGTTCCGGGTCCTCCGCCCGCATCTCGATCACCGGCGGCGTGATCATATAGCCCGGCGCCAGGGCATTGACGCGAATACCGGCGCTCGCCCACTCCGAGGCCAGCGATTTGGTGATCATAATCACCGCGGCCTTGGCCGAGTTGTAGTGCATGTGCTTCTGCGGGTCCAGCGCGCTGATGCCGGCCATGCTGGCGATGTTGATGATGTTGCCGCGACCTTGCCGCGCCATCGGGCCGTAGGCGGCTTTGGAGAAGATAAACACGCCCGTCACGTCGATATCGTATACGCGCTTGAAGTCGGCCAAACTGAGTGTCTCAGCCGCCTCGACCGTCGCCACGCCCGCGTTGTTGAGCAAAATATCGAGGCTGCCCATACTCTCGCAGACCTGATCCACAGTCCGCTGCGCATCCTCTTCGCTCCGCACGTCACCGTACAAAGCCAGCGACTGCACGCCCAGCGCCCCGATCTCCTCGGCTGTACTTTGTGCCGTTTCCAGGTCGATGTCGACGATGGCGATGTTGGCGCCATACTGCGCCAGTCCAAGTGCCATCGCCTTGCCCAGCCCGCGCCCGCCGCCGGTGACGAGCGCATTCCGCCCAGTGAGGTCGAACAGATCTCGGTTTTCCATTGGAATATCAGCGCTCCTTCTGCGTCGAGAAGTGGTGCTCCTCATCAAAGGTTGAAGAACTGGAGGAGAAGGATCGCCTGCTTGTAACAAGCTGAAGGACTGTTCCGCCCGCTGCCGTAATACCATATAAGTGCGCAGCCGTGCACATGATACCGCGCCGCCAGGGGAATCTGCAACTGCCTTTTTCGCGCCCCAGGGGGCACAGCCGTACAGCAAACAGGCTCAATAGAAGGGAAACGCTCCGCCCGTCACGTCAAAGACCGAGCCAACCGAATAGTCCGCATCGGTCGAACACAGGAAGGCCACCATATTGGCCACCTTCTGCGGCGACTGGAAATATCCCAACGGGACCGTAGCCATCGCCCGTGCCCGTATCTCCTCTTCCGGCACGCCCTCCAGCTTGGCAATCTCTCCATGCACAACCTGCAGCATCTCCGACTCAACGATCCCGGGAAATACACAGTTCACCAGAATATCGTAGCGGGCCAGCTCCAGCGCCATCTGTTTGGTCAGTCCCACCGCCGCGTGCTTGCTGGCAACGTACCCCGCAATCGGAACGTCTTTTCCGGACGGGATCTTGCCGGCAGTCGAGGCGATCGTGATGATGCGGCCGCCCTCGCCCTGGGCGATCATCTGCCGCGCCGCCGCCTGCGAGCAGTACAACACGCCCTTCGCATTGACGTTCATCTGCCAGTCCCAGGCCCTGTCGTCCAGCTCCAGCACGGGCGTGACCGCCAGCACCCCGGCATTGTTGACCATAATGTCGACGCGTCCGAACCGGGCCGCGCACTCGGCCACCATCCGCTCGGTATCCGCCCGGCTGGTGACGTCGACCTGCACGGCCAGCGCCCCGCCCCCCTGCCCCTCGATCTCTGCCGCCACCCGCATGGCCGACTCGTTGTCGATATCAGCCACCGCCACCGCCGCGCCCTCACCCGCCAGCCGAAGCGCAATGGCGCGCCCCATCCCCTGCCCGGCCCCGCTGACTATGGCAACCTGCTCCGCAAGCTCATATGAAGGCATCGCTTATCTCCTCCCGTAACCAAACCCAATGGCCTGTGTGTGACCAGGACTGTTCCGCAGCCGGCAAACAAGGACCGCAAAGCACGCCAACGGCCCTCTGTTTCACGTGAAACAACGACCCCGCCGCCGTAGTATAATCATTACAGGCGTATGCAGCCACAGCAGTTCGGCGGCACTGCCCGCGGGAGCAGTACCCGCTCAGTCCAATACGCCCGCGAATCTCAACGGACACATTCCTTCACTGCGTCGCCTCTTTGATACGCATGCAGTATATGGGCGCTTTGCCGCTCTCGCGCGAACCGCTGTCGAAAGTTAAACGGTCCGGAGTGTCTATAACCGCTATACAAGTCTGGAGAACCGATGCAGAAACGAATCGTCGTTATTGGGGGCGGGCCCGCCGGCGTCGAAGCCGCCACCACGACCGCCCCGTACGCCGCCGCCGTCACCATCGTGTCAGATCGCCCCATTGGAGCCTGGCATCAGCTCCTGCCCAGCCGGGTTTGGCTGGCTGCCGTTGACATCCTCTATGCCAGCCAGGGCCCCCTTGCCTCAGCGACGAAACGGTTGCCGGATATGAGCCGGTACTCTCTCTCCGAGGTACATGCGCAGGCAGACAGAATCGGCAGGCAGTGGAGCGCGCAGCAAGCGCGTAAGCTGCAGGATCTCGGCGTGAAGTTCTTCAAGGGCAAAGCCTCATTTCAGTCGCCAAGCCAGCTGCTGATAGCAAGCGAGGCTGATGACGCTATCACGGTCGCGGCCGATGCGTTTATCGTGGCCGCGGGTTCGATACCATTCGTGCCGCCGCCCCTGGCACCGGATGGCAGACGGGTCTTCTCGCCCGCCACAGCCCACGAAATGCCGCATCTGCCGGCATCTATGATCGTGATCGGCGATGGCCCCACCGGATTCGAATTCGTCCACATCTTCAGCGCACTCAACATCGACGTGACCTGGCTTGTCCTGCCGGGAGGTCCAAGCTGTGCCATCGTCCCGGACGCCGACGCATTCCTGGTCGATATGCTCCTGCGTAGAGGTGTTAAGATCCGGCCGGGAGAGCCGGTTGCAGAGCTGCAACGCTTTGACGATCACGTCGCAGCCGTGAAGCCGGACGGCTCACGCCATGAAGCGGAGATGGCCTTTGTGACCATCGGGAACCGGCCCAACGTCGCTCCGTTAAATTTGGAGGCCGTAGGCGTGCAGGTCGACGCCCGTGGATCTGTGCGCACCGATGGCTTTGGCCAAACGAACGTTGAGGGTATCTATGCGGCAGGCGACGCACGACAGGTCAGAGCGGGAAGCGTATCCATGGCCCATGCCCGTATTGCTGCACTTCATGCCACCGGACAGGAGACGGAGCCATTCGACGAAACCTGTATGGTCATCCCGTTCCTCTCCAATCCGCAGGTGGCGCAAGTGGGCGTACTGTCGGCTGCACACGATGCGATCAGGAGCGTGGAAGTGCCAATGCAGTCCGCACTCAAAACGCATATCTCAGGCCACACGCAAGGCTTCCTGCGGCTGGCATGGAACCGGAACAGGCAGGTTGTCGGAGGACTGGCTGTGGGCTATCAGGCCGCCGACGCGCTTGCTCCCGTGTCCGTGGCCATCAAGACAAAGACGACGATCGATACGCTCGCCTCCCTGTACGGCCCGCATCCTTCAATCAGCGAGCTTCCGTTCATGGCCGCACGCGCGGCCTGCCGCCAAGCACCCTGACCGCAGCCGTATAATAACCGTTCTTGCACGGTATCGACCTGCCCGCGGAGACGTCAAGGAATCGCAAAAAAAGACCTGGCTGACGTCAGCCGCGTCAGCCAGGAGTGAACGCCATTGAGCTTTTGCCCCTTGGAAGATGCTGCTATCCACCGCCCCCGCGCTCGGCGCCGGCAATGCGGTCTTGCAGGGCGGCCGTCTGCTCCATCTGCTTCATAAAGTGGATTGAGCTCTTCACCAGCGTCTTCCAGTCCGGCCTCGCCGGCACCGCATCCAGCGACAGATAGCCGCTGTATCCCATCGAATTCAGAGTCCGGACCACCTGCAGAAAATCAATATGCCCGGTCCCGGGAGCCTGCCGGTTGTTGTCCGCCAAATGAATCCCCATCAGGCTCTCCCCGGCCAGCCGCAACGTATCGGTCAGAGCGCCATCCTCGATGTTGACGTGAAAAAAGTCGGCAAGCACGCCCACGTTCTCCGCCCCGACCTCGTCTGCGACGCTCTTCGCCTCCACAATGCTGTTGAGGAAACCGGCATATCCCTCAAAACGGTTGATCGGCTCAATCGCCACTCGGACGCCCCGCGGCGCCGCATAAGCCCCGATTTCACGCGTCGACTTCACAAAGTTGCGCCGCAGGACCGGTCGCGGCACGCTCGTGACCGGATACTCACTTTGAGGCGGGACAGCGGCAATCTCGATCAGCGGCGGCTCGTCTAGACTGGCGGCCAGGTCGACGCACTTCTTGGTATACCCCACCGCATAGCTGCGCACCGACTCGTCGCTCGACGCCAAATCGCGCACCTCCCCGGCGTGCCAGCCCCCCCAGGCGCAGATGAGCGCCGGTATCTTCAGACCCAGCGCCGCCGCCATCGACGCCACCTCTTCAAACCGTTCCGGGTCTATCCGGTCCGGCTCCGCATCCAGATCGACGCCATCGTAGCCGGCGTCGGCCACCGTCTCCAGTACCTCTCGCGGCCTCTCCCAGACGTTACCCCCATCGCTGGCCAGCGTGACCAGGATAACCGAGTACTTGTGTGCCACGGCTTGACCCTCCTCCGTCACTATCCGGACTGATTATCTGGTGGTTGCACTGTTGGCGTCGCCGTCGGTTCTCCCCCCTCATCGGGTGGCGGGGGAGAGTCCTCATCCGGCGTGTTGGTCGGGGTCGGCGTCTCAGTGGGAACCGGGACCGGAGTCTCAGTTGGCGTCTCGGTCGGCGTCGGCGTCTCAGTGGGAACCGGGACCGGAGTCTCAGTTGGCGTCTCGGTCGGCGTCGGCGTCTCAGTGGGAACCGGGACCGGAGTCTCAGTTGGCGTCTCGGTCGGCGTCGGCGTCTCAGCAGGCGCCGTTTCCGGCGTATTGGTTGGCACCGGCGTCTCAGTGGCCGTCGGTGCCAGCTCTACAGTCGGCGTCGGTGTAGCCGTAGACGTTGGCGCCAGCTGCCACCAGAAGCCAACGCGCGCCACGCCCGAACTCTCAAAGAATTCGACCTGCAGGGCGCGCTCACCGCCAGGCAGCGTCACGTCGACATTGACTGTACGGTCGGCCCCATCCCGCCATTCGTCCAGAATCAGCTGACTGTCCAGGTAGACGCGGGCGCCGTCATCCATCCGCAGGAAGAAGCGATAGGTGCCGGGTTCAAAGGAGACGCGCCGCTGCCAGCGGGCCGAAAAATGGTCTGCCGGCAGGTTGGCCGCAGGTCTGCCTTCGCCCCAGTTGAAATCAATCTGCGGTTCGTCCCGCACCAGCACAGGATTCCCCTGAAGCTCTCGGTTGCCGAAGTACTCACCCTTCCAGCCGCTGAACGATTCGTTGCGCTCCCACCAGAACCGCATCAGCGCCACGCCCGTGCGCTCGAAGTAGTCCACCTGGATGGTGTGAAACCCTGTACTGAGGGGCACGTCAACCGTGTAGATACGCGCGGCGCCCTCTTCCCACTCATCCAATACGAGAGCATTGTCGATGTAGAGGCGGAAGCCGTCGTCGACCTCGATGTTAAAGCGATAGATCCCCGCATCGAAGTTGAGCGTCCGCGTCCATCGAGCGCTGAAATGGTCCACGCCCAATCTGTTGTCCGCCGCTCCCTCGCCCCAATCGAAGAAGATTACCAGATCGTTGCGTGTGAAAAGCGCCGGTCCCGACTGGTTTGGATTATTCCAGTAATCGCCCCGCCAGTCGGTGATGATGAGCGGCGTCGGCGTCGGGACAGGCGTCATCGTCGCTGTCGCCGACGGGGTAGACGTTGGTATCGCCGTCAGTGTCGCCGTTGACGTAGGCGTCGCAGTGTCCGCCTGCTGCGCCGCCGTTGTGTCCGTAGCAACCGTAGCGGTCACCTCAACGTCCTCCCCGGTCTGGAAGAGGGCGGTCGCCTCGTGCCGGCCATCCGACGTGTATGCAAGCACGATATGCGTGCCCGCTGCCAGCCAGCGCGGGCTGATCGGGTAAAGAAAACCTGTGCTGATCGTGCCCGCCGTGTCCGCCGTGCTCGCAGCCAGAATACCGCTGCGGCCGCGCTCATCGCGCAGCGCGATCAACACCAGGCTGCCCTCTGGCCAGTTTTCGCCCGTAACCTGCACATAAACGCCGGCAGAACCCGAGGTTGGCGCAATCGAAATAGCCGGTTCACCGCTCGCTACCTCGGCAACCGCTCGCGTCGGTACGCCTACCGGCGGAGTGTACCCCGTCGGGGTACAACCGCTGAACACCAGCCCTATCAGGACCAGAAGGCCGAGCCGAATTGGGGAAAAGTGTTGGACGACAAGCCGGCGTGCAGTTCCTGAGGCGAGATATTCGGTCTTCATCCGGGCTTCACTCCTGGGCGAGCTGTTTGATGCGTTTCCGAACTGTAATTTCAGCGCCGAGGCGGGCAGCAGACGAAACTGAGAAGAATATGATCTGAAGAAGAAACGAGCGCAGGCCGGAGTGTGTTCCCGCATACGCCGTTCATTGCGTAACTGTTTCGTTAAATCAGTGCGTGGTAACCGTCTGGTAGAATTATACCACTAAACTACAGGTGGAATACAGTTGCGGAAGGGTCGAAATGCAGAACTGTCGGCGGTACTGATGACTGACCGCGAGCTTGTACGCCGCGCTCAACATGGTGAGCGCCAGGCATTTGATCAACTGATACTGCGCCATCAGCCCATCGCGCTCTCACTGGCGATTCGCATCGTCGGTGACCGCGAACGGGGCCTGGAGTTGACACAGGAGGCCGTCCTGCACGCCTATCTCTCGCTCGATCGCCTGCGCAAACCGGACAGCTTTCGCGCCTGGCTGTGCGGCATCGTCGTCAATCTGTGCAAAAGCCACCTCCGCAGACCGCGCGTCGAAACACTATCGCTCGAGCTGCTCAGCGGCGGGCGCAGCTTCGATTCGCTGCCCTTTCCCGACAGCGCCCCACAGCCGCACCAGGCCGCCGAGACCAGAGAGACCCACCACCTGGTCCTGGCCGCCATCGAACAACTCTCTCCGCCCAACCGCGACGCCGTCCTTCTCTACTACTTCGAGCAGCTGAGCGTGCGCGAGGTCGCCGCTCTCCTGCAGATCAGCGTACCCGCCGTCAAAGGGCGTCTTCACAAGTCCCGCCGCAAACTGCGCGACCAGCTGCGTTCCACTTTCACCGAATGGCAACCGAGACCAACCACTGCCCAACAGACTAGGAGCAAACAGATGATCCCCGTCACCGTACTCGATATCCTAAAGCCAGAACCGGAGAAAGATCATAGAATTCTGGTCCTTACCGACGAAAGCCTGCGTCGCCTGCTGGCAATCTGGATTGGACCATACGAGGCGGATGACATCGCCCTCAGCCTGCGAGGGACGAAGCTTCACCGGCCGATGACCTTCACTTTCATGGCCGACGTGCTGGACAAGGCTGGCGTGCAGATTAAATCGGTGACGGTATCCGCGCTGGAGCAAAACGTCTTCTACGCCACCGTACACGCACAGCGCGGCGAAGACTGTTTCACAATCGACGCCCGGCCCAGCGACGCCATTGCCCTCGCCCTGCGCACGCAAACCCCAATTTTCGCCGCCCCTGAAGTGATGGAATCCGTCGCCTTGGATGTCCCCACCGATTTGGAGGTCGCACAGGGAAAGGGGTTAAGCGATGTCTTGGAAATCGATCCTGAGGAGAAAGAGAGACGGCAAAAGCAAAGGGAGAAATGGGAAAGCATGTCGCCCGAGGAGCGGAGTAAAGAAAGCCACGAGAAACTGCTGACTCACCTCACCGAAGCGGGCACCCTGAGTCAGCGCGACGAGTCAGATGACGAGTAAATGCCGCCCTCTTACAGTCTTCAGCTGCCGGCCGAAAGACCGCCAACCGCCTCCTCCTGAACGCCCGCCTTCCGTCTGTCCGCGTGGAACTGGTGCACCGTCCGCGCAAAGCGCGCGAACAACAGATCCGCGTCGTGGGGCCCGGGGCTGGCTTCCGGGTGATACTGCACACAGAAGACGGGCCGGTCGGTGAGCCGCATCCCCTCCAGCGTGCCGTCATTCAGATTGAGATGCGTGACCTCCACGTTGCCTGGCAGCGTCTCCTGGTCGACCGCATAATTGTGGTTCTGCGCAGTGATCTGAATATTCGAGCTGTCCACGTCGCTGACCGGCTGGTTGCCGCCATGATGGCCGAACTTCAGCTTGAACGTCTCCGCCCCCAACGCCAGGCCGATAATCTGATGCCCCAGGCAGATGCCGAACATCGGCCGCTCGCTCTCCAAAAGCTTTGCAACCGCCCTCGCCGCATATGGCACGCCGGCCGGATCGCCCGGCCCGTTGCTGAGAAAAATCCCGTCGGGATCCAGGTCCAGTACCTCCTGCGCCGGCGTATCCGCCGGTACAACCGCCACCCGCAGATTGTGGCTGGCCAGACGCCGCAATATATTGTGCTTCATGCCAAAGTCATAGGCGACCACCAGCGGAGAGTCGTGTCTGACGCCGCCCAGCCACGGTCCGGACGCAACTTCGCCCGACGCCACCGGCGTCCATTCCCCCTCCGTTTCGGCGCTCCAGTAGAACGGCTCCTCACACGTCACCTCCTGCACCAGGTCGCGGCCGTCCAACCCCTCCCAGCCGCGCGCAAGCTCGATCAGCTCCTCCTGCGTGCGGCTGCCGTCGGTGCACAGCGCGCCGTGCAGCACCCCCTCCTCGCGCAGCAGCCGCGTCAACGCCCGCGTATCCACCTGGCTGAGGCCTGGAATACCATGCCGCTCGAGATAGCTCCCCAGGTTCTCATTCGCGCGCCAGTTCGACACAACCGGGCTGACCTCGCGCACGATGAACGCTGTCACCTGTGGTCGGTCGCTCTCCACGTCCTCACGGTTCACGCCCGTGTTCCCCACGTGCGGCACGGTCATGCACACCATCTGGCCGCGATACGAGGGATCGGTCAACACCTCCTGGTACCCGGTCAAGCTGGTATTGAATACAACCTCCCCCACCACCGTCGTCCGCGCGCCGAAGCCTTCACCCTCGAAGACCCGGCCATTGGCCAGGGCAAGCAAGGCCCTCACTGCGCTTCCTCCTCGGACGGCGTGTTCCCTTGCAACTGGATCGGCCTGCGGTTCATTGTTCTTTGCGTTCCCGCTTCCATGTTTGAGTGCCTGTACGCCAGCTTCAGAGGCTGCCACGCCTGCCATTTGAGCAGCGGCGAAGCCGCAGTCTGGGCAGGCTGGGCTTGACTGATGGGGCTGTCGGTCAGACTGCGCGCCACCGCCACCTCATCACAGTGGTGAAATTTGGGGCAGTAGATGCAGTCCTGCCACAGCTTGGGGCTGATGCTCCAGCGGTCCACCACCTCAAACCCGAGCTTCTCGAAGAACCCCTCCTCCAGCGTGAGCGCACAGATCTGTGCATACCCGCGTGCCGTCGCCATCTGCACCAGCTCCTCCACGATCCGCCGGCCAGTCCCCTTGCCCTGCCCCGCCTGCGCCACCGCCAGCGAGCGTATCTCCACCAGCTGCTCGGTCAAGGCCACCAGAGAACCGCATCCCACCAGCTGAGTACCGTCTCCCATGGCCACCAGCCAGTCCGGCAGCGACTGCAGAATACTCTCCTCAGTGCGCGGCAGCATCACGTTCTCCGCCGCAAAACCATTGACCAAGGCGGCAATATCAACGATATCTTCTTCAGCAGCCGGCTGAATCCGGATCTCGTCCATAATCTCGTTGGCCAGCGGCCAGGAACGCCGCCACTAGCGAAGTTCGCTGACCACTGACCACTGACCACTGAACTTACATCTCCTGCAGGATCCCGCCCAGCTTCGACACGGCTTGGGCCAGCTCCTCTTTACTGATCGTCAGCGGCGGCACGAAGCGCAAAATCTTGTCGCCCGCGCTCAACAGCAGCAGTCCCGCTTCGTACCCCTTCTCCATCAGCGGCCCGGCCTCGATGTCCATTTCGATACCCACGATCAGGCCTCTGCCCCGGATCTCCAGAATATGCGGGCTGTTCAGCTCGGACAGCAGCTCCATCAGATACTCGCCCTTCTCCTTCACGTCGGCCAGAAACTCCGGATTCGACACCCGGTCCACCACCGTCGAGGCCACGTGCGTGGTGAACGGGTTGCCCGCAAAGGTGCTGGCATGATCGCCGGCGTGGATCGTATCCGCCACCTTCTGCTTCATCATGATCGCGCCGATCGGCAGACCGCCCGCCAGCGGCTTGGCCGCGCTCATCAGGTCCGGCTCCACGCCGTAGCCCTGATAGGCCCACAGATCGCCGCTGCGTCCCAGCCCGCACTGCACCTCGTCAAAGATCAGCAAGGCGCCGTGCTCGTCCGCCAGGTCCCGCAACCCCTGCAGAAACTCCGGCGTGGCCGGGTTGATGCCGCCTTCGCCCTGGATCGGTTCGACGATAATCGCGCACACCTTGTCGCTCATCTGCGCACGCGCGTCATCCAGGTCGTTGAACGTGGCGAAACGCACACCCGGCATCAGCGGCTCGAACGGCTCCTGGTACTTCTCACGCGGCGTCGCCGCCAGCGCCCCGAACAGACGCCCGTGGAAGGCGTCGCTGAAGGCCAGAATCTCATACTTGTCCTCGTGACCGTGCTCGCGCGCATACCGCCGCGCGAACTTGAACGCGCCTTCGTTTGCGCTCGCCCCGCACAGGCAGAAATGCACCTTGTCCGCGAAACTGGTCTCGCACAGCTGCTTCGCCAGCCGCGTGTGCGGCTCCGTGTGATACAGATTGCTCGTGTGGTACAGCCCGGAAGACGCGGCCTCCTTGATCGCCTCCTCCACCTCGGCGTCGTTGTAGCCGAGCACGTTCACCGCAATGCCGGCCACCAGGTCCAGATAGGCCTTGCCCGTGCTGTCATACACCGTGCAACCATCGCCCTCCGTCAGCACAAATGGCGGCCGCCCGAAAACGCCGAGCACGTAATCCTTTTCGGCCTGAATAATTTCCTCTGCGTTCACTTTCTCCTCCTGAAGGGTCCTGTTTTATTCGTAAACCACTCAGCCTTTCCCCATCCGCCTCCTAAACAGAGGCAAGCCAAGTATCTTCTCACTCTCCCATACCCCAAAACCGCCCCGCACACGGGGTCACTGATCCCTAACCCCTAACCCCTGCAGTTCCCCCCGCCGTTCCAATGATTCCGGTCCCCCCATCCTCCTGCACACCGGCCAGATTCGTGATGACCGCCTGCGTAACGCCGCGCCTGACCGCGTCGACCGCGCTCCTCACCTTCGGCACCATGCCGCCGCTGATACTCCCCTCAGTGATCCACTCTTCACACTGGTCCGCGGTGATGCCCCGCACAACCCGCCCGGCGATCAGAACGCCCGGCACGTTGCTGACAAAGATCAGCTTGATCGCGCCCATAGCCGCCGCAATCGCCGCCGCCACGTGGTCGGCATTCACGTTATAGCTGAGACCGTCGTATGCCCCAATGCTGATCGGGCTGATCACCGGCACAATATCCACCTCCAAAAGCGTGGTCAGCAGCCCCGTGTCAACGTCCTGCACCTCGCCCACACGGCCCAGGTCACCCTGCGGATGCCACATCTTCTCCACAAAGACCGTGCCGTCGTCCACGCCGCTGATGCCGATGGCCCGCACATCCTCGTTCACAAACTGGCGCACGATCCGCTTGTTCATCAGCCCGCTGAGCACCATCTCCGCCACGTCCAGGCTCGCTTCATCGGTCACCCGCAGCCCCTCGATAAACCGGGGCTCAAGCCCCAGCCGCTTCTGGAAATCCGCGATCGTCTTGCCGCCCCCATGCACGACAATCGGGCTCTTGCCGTCCTTCTGCAGACTCTTGACCGCCTGCACCAGGCCAAACACAAAAGCGTCGTCGTCCAGCTCATTTCCCCCGATCTTGAGGATGACGACGTGGCGCCCCTTCTCCTGCTTTGGGTTAACGGTAAGCGTGTCGGATTCGCTCCGGTTCATAAAGTTGCCTCGTGCCGTAATTGGAGCACTGATTCTCCCGCGGCAAGCGGACCGGCGCAGGCTTCATACGGTGCGCCGCGCATGTTTTCTCTGCCGCATTACCTCGTATGCCAGCGCCGCCGCCGCCGCAGTCGTGCCCAGGGACGGTTCGTAACTGATACGGTCGTACGGGATATGCAAACGTAAGTCGGCCTGCCTCGCAAACGACCGCGTAACACCCCGCTTCTCCCCGCCTACCAGCAGAAATAGCGGGGCCGTCAGATCGGCCTCATCCATCGGCAGCGCGTCCTCCTTCTGCGCGCAGGCCACCGTCAACCCCCGCCTCCTGTAAAAGTCCGCCGCCTCCGCAGCCGTCTCCGCAACCGCCATCGGCATCAGCTCCGACGCGCCCGCCGAGGCCCGCGCCACCGTCGCCGCCGCGCTCATCCAGTTGCGCGGCCGCAGCGCCACACCGTGGGCGCCCATCGCGTACAGCGCCCGCAGCGACTGTCCGAAGTTGAACGGATCTTCAATGCCGTCCAGCATCACCACAAATGCCGGTCCATTCCCCCTCGGCAGCAACGCTTCCAGGCCGACAAACTGCCGCTGCCCTGCCTCCGCCGCAATGCCCCCGTGAGAGTTGCCCTGCGTGACCGCGTCAATTTCCGCCGTGTCAACCTGGACCACCGGCACATCGGCCTCCCGTGCCCGGTGTTGCAGCCAGCGCGCTGTCCGGTCCTCTCGGTCTGCCCGCAGCAGCACACGGTGCACCGCACGATACGGAGAACGCAGCGCCGCCGCCACCGAAATCTTGCCTTCCAGGTATGTGATAGTTTCTTGCTCGCTCAACGCTTGGCCCGATTCCGCCCGCTTCCGGCTGACCCAGGGACGTGCAACCCAGCCGTTGGCAGCTTGCCTTCTACTGGTAATTCCATCTTAAAAGGCTGTGTGCCGCTGCCGGAAATTGAGACCTGCCAACAACCCCGAATGGCGCCTACTGCAATCCCGCCGTCTCGTCAAGCCCCATCGCAATGTTGTAGTTCTGGACCGCCTGCCCGCTCCCGCCTTTGATCAGATTGTCGATCGAGGCGGTGATGACATACTCGCTCCCGTCCGGCAGCGTCGGGTCAGCCGGCGTGATACCGATCGCGCAGCGATTTGTGCCCGCCGTGTGGGCCACGCTGGCCTGCGTCCCCGCGGGCAGCAGATGGATAAACGGCTCACCCGCGTAGTTCTCCGCATAAAGCTCGCGGATACTTTCCTCGCTCACGCCGGCGGGCACGTCCACGTACATCGTACTCAGAATCCCCCGGTTCAGCGGCACAAGATGGGGCGTGAAAAGAAACCTGTGGCCGCGCTTCCCTCCGTTGGCCGCGCCCAGCACCTGCTCCATCTCCGCGATGTGCCGGTGACGGTGACCCACGTTGTAGGGCGTGATGTTTTCGTTCGCCTCAACGAACTGGTAGGTCAGGTTCGTCTTGCGGCCCGCCCCCGATACGCCGCTCATGCTGTCGATGATAACCCGTTCTCCCAGCCAGCCCGCCTTGGCCAGCGGGTACAGGCCCAGATTCACGCTCGTGGGATAGCAGCCGGGGTTGGCGATCAACTGTGCCCCGTCCAGCTCGCTGCGGTACATTTCGCACAGGCCGTAGCGTGCCTCCGCGCACAGCTCCGGCGCCGTGTGGTCGATGCCGTACCAGCGCGTATAGACGTCCACGTCCTTCAAACGAAAATCGGCGCTCAGGTCAATCACGCGCACCCCCGCGCCATAAAAGCGTCTCACCGCCTCCATCGACTCCGCATGAGGCAGACACAGAAATACGACATCCACCTCATCCGCACGCAGATACGCGCTCTCCAGATTGATCAACGGGTAGTCCCAGGGCGTGCTGAAGATCTGGTCGAAGCGCTTGCCCGCATTGCGCTCGCTCGTCAGCCAGCCCACCTCCAGCTGCGGATGCCGGTGAATCAAGGTGATCAACTCATAGCCGATATAGCCAGTTGCACCGGCGATTCCTGCCTTATGCATCTCTTCTCTCCCTCTCGCTTGCTGTCTCGAACTGGCCCGGAATGTTTACCGGCTGCCAGGATCTGCTGAACGCACCGCCGCTGACCTCTATGCACGCGACATAAAAAAAAGCCCCCCGTCCGGGGAGCTTTGCAATCGGCTGATTCCCGCTGAGGAAATCGGGCCCACGCGCAAATGCCCAGACGGCTGTCTGGCTATTGGCGGGGACGCCTCCTCAACTGGGTACTGCTCGTCTTGGCTGGGTTCATGCTTGCTTCTTCAGTTGAAAAACTAACCTGAGCGACAGTCTAGCACGCGGCTTTCACGCTGTCAAGCGCCATCCTATCCGAAATGCATTCGATTTGCGTTCAGAAACAGGTACGAACACCCGGCTTTCAGTCGAGATCGACCATGCGCAGCTCAGTGGAAATGTCGATGCTGCCCTCGAGACTGCGCGCCACCGGGCAGAACTGCGCATGGAACCCGTGTACCCGTTCCGCCGTCTCCCGCTGCTCCGGTGCCACCTTCAAAGTGTACGTAGCGTGAATCCGCTTAATCACCAGTACATTGCCGTCTTTCTCGATCTCAGCTTCCACTTCGGCTGACAGGTAGCCGTCGCCCGCAGGTATCTTACGCGCCTCCAGCGCGCCCCCGAAGGTTCCGGTCAGTCAGCCGCCTGTGGCCGCATTGACATAGTCGAGCGTGGTGGCATGCGGCTCGTGCACGTCCGTGTCCACACCGTAATGTTCCGCCACCTCCGAATGGACGCCGAACTTCGTGTGCCCCTCCTCAGCCGGCAGAAACGCTCTGCGCAGCGGCCCCTTCACCCGCTCAATGCGCACTTTCGAGCGATACGCGACATCTCCCATCTCATTTCTCCTCGCATTGACGTATTCGGATTCCCCACGGAGCCCGGTTTCCCGTACACGGCCGTTAAATCAACGCCTGTACGCGCCAACCTGACCCTCAGGAGCCATACAGTGGTGCCATACCCTCATGTAACATTGTAGACGCAGGGTTTCCGGACAGCAAACTGTCTCTCCCAACGGGTGCATCCCAAAATAGGGCCGTACTTCCCCACGCCTCAGGTCGCTGTGGACCCCCAACCATCTCGCGATCAACTCTGAACCAGGGGAAGCGCAGTCTCTGACCACTGACCACTAACCACTGACCACTGCAGTTATGGGCGGTCGGGCCTATTCGGCCC
>VXOE01000340.1 GCA_009840225.1 Caldilineaceae bacterium SB0662_bin_25
GAGGGCCGACTAGGCCCGACCGCCCAAATGCGAGGAGAGAGGGGAGAGGAGTGAGTAGTGAGAAACACGGCTTCGTTTGCAGGCAATTGGAATGGAGACTGACCGTGGCCCGATTACCCTCAGAGGTATGCGACCGTTGATCTCCTTTTGGGATGCACGCGCCCCTTTGCCTGCGTTCGCGCTGCCCTGAAGGTGTCTGCTATAATTGCGCTTTCGGGAAAGGCAGACTTCGTGCGCGTTCTCATCACTGGAATATCGGGCTTTGTCGGCTCAGTTCTTGCCGGTTACCTCCTGTCCGGAAGTTTCAAGCAGTCACCGGAACTCCACGGGACAGTTCATCGCGCCGACAGTCGGATTCAGGGCTTGCGCGATCAACTGCACCTTCACAAAGGTGACCTTCGCAATCGGTCCTGGATCGACGAGGTCATCGTACGGGTTAAGCCGGATTTCGTCTTCCATCTCGCCGCCTGGAGCGACGTCCGCGCCAGTTGGGACCAGCCTTGGGCCGTCTACGAGTTGAACCTCAGTTGCCAGTTGAATTTGCTGGAGGCACTGCGGCGCCACGCTCCAGAAGCCCGCGTTCTTGTGGTCGCATCGTCGGAGGTCTACGGACTCATTGAGCCCGGCGACCTTCCCATCAATGAATCGACGCCGCTGCGTCCAAACTCTCCCTACGGAATAAGCAAGGTCGCACAGGACCTGATGGCACAGCAGTACTGGTACAATTACAGATTGTCAGCCGTCCGCGTTCGCAGCTTCAACCATATCGGTCCGGGGCAGTCCGATAGCTTTGTCGCCAGCGCCTTTGCGCGTCAGATCGCCGAGATAGAAGCAGGATTGCAGGAACCGGTCCTCAAAGTTGGAAACCTGGAAGCAGAACGCGACTACACTGACGTCAGGGACATGGTTCGCGCCTACTGGCTTGCACTCCAGCATGGGGAGCCCGGCGGCGTCTACAACATTGGGAGCGGGTCATCGATACCGGTTTGGGAACTGCTGAATGTCCTTCTCGACCTGAGTTCCGTTGAAATCACGTTGGAGCAGGATCCGCAGCGACTACGGCCAAGCGATGTGCCAAGTGTGGTCTGTGACCCGAACAGGTTTTTCAGGAAGACAGGCTGGGTTCCCACAATTCCCCTGCGAGAGAGCCTGAAAGAGGTCCTCTTGTACTGGCGGAAAAACACCAGCGCCTCGTCTGGAGGTCCATAAGGGGCTGGGAACATTGAAGCCGCGAGCTGTCTGACTGTCGCCAGGTTGTAGAGGCCGGACTTTTCGTCGGATAGATACCGAAGTTCAGTTGTTGCTCTGCTGTATTGCAGGGCGGAGGCGGCGCGGTACGCCACAGGAGCCAAATTAATGCCTACTGCACTCATTACAGGTGTAACCGGACAGGACGGAAGTTACCTGGCCGAGCTTCTACTCAAACAAGGCTATAACGTCATCGGGATGGTTCGCCGTACAAGCACCATCAACTTTGACCGCATCAGGCACATCCAGGACGACATCGAGATCGCCCAAGGCGACCTGCTAGACCAGTTGAGTCTGATCAGCATCCTGCAGGAATACCGGCCGCAGGAAGTCTACAATCTTGCAGCTCAGAGCTTTGTCCCAACCAGCTTTACACAACCTGTCCTGACAGGAGAGTTCACCGCCTTGGGGGTGACGCGTCTGCTGGACGCGATTCGGATCGTCGATCCCAAGATCCGCTTCTACCAGGCCAGTAGCAGTGAAATGTTCGGCAAGGTCCGTGAAGTCCCGCAGACCGAGGGCACGCCGTTCTATCCCCGCAGTCCATATGGCGCGGCAAAGGTTTACGGCCACTGGATCACGGTAAACTACCGGGAGAGCTACGACATCTACGCCTGTTCGGGAATCCTTTTCAACCACGAGAGCCCTCGGCGCGGACTGGAATTCGTCACGCATAAGATTACCAACGGGGTCGCACGAATAAAACTCGGGTTGAGCAACGAACTGCGGTTGGGCAACCTGGATTCGCGCCGCGATTGGGGTTACGCGCCTGACTACGTGAGGGCGATGTGGCTGATGCTGCAACAGGAAAGTCCAGACGACTACGTGGTCGCCACCGGTGAAACGCACAGTGTACGCGAGTTCCTTGAGGAGTCATTCGGTCACGTAGACTTAGACTGGCAGGAGTTCGTCGTCCAGGACGACAGTTTTTACAGGCCGGCAGAGGTCGACCTACTCGTCGGCGACGCCTCCAAGGCCGGCCGCAAACTCGGGTGGGAGCCGACCGTCTCCTTCGGTGAGTTGGCCCGCCTGATGGTCGACGCAGACCTCGAATACTGGGAACGGCGACTGAAGAGAGATGCCGCGTCTTCAGCTTAATGTACGTTCAATTCTGTCACCGTTTGCGATCGATACCTTGGAATCGGGTCACCTGCGCAGCCATAGTAAGCGCAAAGCCCAGCAATTTGCGACGCAGGGCGTCGTACTTTCCTTTCTCTTTTCGACTCTTTCCTCTGACTGCTCTGTCAAACTCACAGACTGTAGATGGCTCGGTAGCCGCCGATCCGGTCTAAAATGCGACTTCTGACAATCGTCGGAGATTTTGGCGTTTTGGCGCCTGATCATGTTAAATAGCGCTGTAGCAGTTCGAATGAATCGCTACAGATGGTCATGGAACTCCTCGGGATCCTCTCAGAATTCAGTCGGTCTGCTATGGCAGAGAAACTTCGCATCTTCGTCAGTGCAACCAAAGACCTGGAACAGGAAAGGGCGCTAGTCGGCCGCATCTTGGCAGAGTTGCCGGTCCAGGTGGGCGCTGAGATCCGCCGTACGCCGGCCGCAGGCGTCGACTACGATACCCTCTTTGAACTGATCAGCAACGTCGACAGAATCTATTTTCTCCTTGGCAGGGACATCACCGCGCCATTTGGCGCAGAATGGCAACTTGCGATTCGACTCGAGAGGACCATCATTCCCTTTAAGCTGCAGGGAATGCGCACACAGGCCGGACGTGAGTTTCTTCGCATTGCCCATGCGCCCTGGAAGTCCTTTAACGGCAGCCGCGATTTGGGACAGCAGATCGGGCTGGATCTCATCGACACTCTACTCCATCCTGAAAACCGCTACGGGCTGCAGCTTGTGGAAGTTGAAGGCTTGCGTCAGAGCAGGTTAAAGCTGCGGCAAGGCCTCGAAAGCCTGTCTTCGTCACCGCAGCTTCGTCAGTCAGGAATCGGTGTGCCGGGAGGTGCGGAGGGCGGGGGCATCATCCTCGATCCTGCCGAAGCCCAGTCCCTCATCGCAGAAGATCTTGATGAGAGCTAATCCTGCCATTTCCAGACAGGTTTCCCCGAAGACGGTCAATCTTGCATAGACAGCAAGCATCGGGAAGTTTCTCACTTCAACACTTGTGATGCCGTCATGTTCCCAGAGTTATCTGTAGAATCGCGCATAGACCAGTTGGAGATCGAGGCCCTTGCCGCAAGATACGGGCAACCGCGTTGCCACCGCTACCGCATTGAGACCGACAACTATATGCGCGCCTATCGAGGTCAGGCAAATCCGGACCGACGGGGCGAGGTGGTATTCGCAATTCGCCAGCTAAGCGGCGAAATCCTCTTGCACACGAAACACCGCTACGAGAAGCCGATATATCGATTGCCCACGGGCCGAATCGAACGCGGCGAAGAAATCGAGGCGGCGCTCTTCCGGGAGATCGCCGAAGAGACTGGGCAGACGGTTCAGTTGTGTCGATTCCTGGCCGTGTTGGACTGCCACTTTGTAAATGAAAACTCGGTAAATCCTTTCGTCAGCTATGTCTTCTACCTGCAGAGCATGAGCGACAAACTATGCCCAACCGATACCGAAGAGATCGCAGGCTTTCGAACCGTGCCTGTCAAAGAGATGGGGACCATTGCACAAGAGTTGCGGAGTCTGGATTCCCACCGACGCTGCTGGGGGTACTGGCGCTCTCTTGCTCACGATGTCGTCAATAGCGCCTTGAACTGCGGACAGTCGACCTAGCCAAACTGCGCATTCATACAGTCTTCTGCTAGAATCACCGGTATCCTTGTTTCATCGACGGCAACTGGCGATGAGCGGATGCCGTCACACCAGTTGAGAAGTTACTATGCTCGTTCCATTGTCCTGGCTTCAGGAATACGTCGATATACCTTTGCCCACGCCTAGTCTGGCGAATCGTCTGACCTTAGCCGGAATGGAGGAGGCGAGCATTACAAACACCGGCGACTGGTGGGAAGGGGACAAGCTGGTTGTCGGGCAGGTCGCGGCAGTTCTTCCGCATCCCGATGCCGATCGGTTGGTCCTCGTGGATGTAGACCACGAGCCTTCGGAAGGTCCCGCTGGTCAGAACCTGCAGCGAGTGGTGACGGGGGCCCCGAATCTTTTCCAATACAAGGACCAGTCGCTGTGTGCGGGCGACCTTCCTGTCCTAAAGGTTGCCTTTGCCCGCGAAGGCGCGCTTCTCAACGACGCCTATAGCGACAAACAGCCTCGCCCCCGGAAGAGGTTGAAGAAGGCGAAAATCCGAGGCATCGAATCTAGCGGAATGGTCTGTTCGGAGTTGGAACTGGGGATCAGCGAGGAGCATGAAGGCATCCTCCTGCTGCCCGAGGACGCGCCGGTAGGACAACCCCTTCGCCAATACCTCGGTGATGAGATCCTCGAAATCGATCTGACACCGGACATGGCGCGTTGCCTGTCTATGTGGGGTATCGCCCGAGAGGTTAAGGCCCTGACCGGCGGCGCGCTCCATCTTCCTGAAGACGTCGACGCATCTCGCGGCGAAGACAGTGCTACAGACTACGTCTCAGCCCAAATCGATGACTCCGATCTGTGTCACCGCTTTACAGGAACTGTACTCCGCGACATTAGAGTGGGCGAGTCGCCGCGATGGCTGCAGAATCGGCTGTCCAGCGCTGGAATGCGGCCAATCAACAACATCGTCGACATTACAAACTATGTCATGCTGGAAACGGGCCAACCGCTCCACGCCTTCGATTACGATCTTCTCACCGAAAGGGCCCGCAGAATCGGCGATTCCAGACCGACTATCATTGTGCGCACAGCAACTGAGGGTGAGAGACTGCAGACGCTCGACGGTCAGGAGCGCAATCTGGATTCCTCGATGCTGGTCATTGCCGACAAGGCCGGCCCGGTCGCCATCGCCGGAGTGATGGGCGGCGCAGAGACAGAAGTGCATGGTGAAACACGCAATATACTGCTCGAAGCCGCTACCTTCGACGGCATCAACAACCGTCGTACGTCCCAAACGTTGCGACTGCACAGCGAGGCCAGCCACCGATTTACGCGAGGCGTACCGGCTTCATTGAACGACCGGGCTGCACGTCGTGCAGCCGACCTTATGCAGCAGCTGGCCGGAGGACGCGTCATTCCTGGAATTGTCGACACCTACCCCGTTGAGCAACCCCGGGTCAAGGTGTTCACATCCCACAGCGACGTGAAACGATTGCTGGGCATGGACCTGTCACTGTCCGAGATCGGGTCTGCTCTCCAGCGGCTGGATTTCGAGGTGGAGGAGCATTCTGAACTGCCGGCCGATACCTCGGAACGGTCGACTTTTGGACTGGCGCGCGCTGAAGGGGAACCCGTGATCGCGGCTATCGCGCCATGGCACCGGCTCGATATTTCAGTGCCTGCCGACCTGACTGAAGAGATCGCGCGTGTGGTCGGATACGACCGGATTTCAGAGACTCTCCTCGACACGGTTTTGCCTCCCCAACGGCGAAATGCGTACCTGGAGACAGAGGAAAATATCCGCGATATTCTGATCGGTTGTGGGCTGCAGGATACCGTGAATCACACGCTCACTACGCCGGAAAACCACGGCCGGTTGACTGGTGCAGGTTGGGACAACCCGACGCTTAGTAACGGCGAGGACGCGCACGGGGCAAGCGAACCCAGTCGTTTCGTAGCCTTGACCAATCCGCTCTCTCCTGAGCGCCGGGTGTTGAGACGAAATCTGATCGTGAGCGCGCTGGAAAACCTGGCACACAACCTGCGTTTCACGGAGCGGCTGGCCGTCTTTGAGATCGGGCGAACGTACCGGCCCCGGCCAGCGCCCGACGGACCTTCAGAAGAGGGCGCCGAGGACTCGATTCTGCCTGAAGAAGAGCGCAGGCTGTGTATCGCCTTGCGAGGACTCCGATACCAGGACACTGCCGATCCCGCCTCGGCGCTGTCCCGATCCGAAGCAGAACTGTTTGACTTCTTTGATCTGAAGGGCATCATTGAAACGCTGTTGGAAAGACTCGGCTTCCCGCCAGACAGCTTTCTGTTCAGCGCCCATCCCGAAAGCGGTGCGGACGACGCCGAGAGCGAGACCATGTTCGGACCCCGCTGCGCGCTCGTTTCTCTGCAGGACGGGCATCTCGGGATCGTCGGAGAGCTGCACCCACAGGTCCGCAACGCCTTTGGCCTGGGAGGCGAACGCGTTGTCGTGGCGGAGTTGAAAGTCGATCCCCTGGTCCGCCCGAGTTGGCGGCTTTCGCAGATGGACCCGATCAGTGTCTACCCTCCCGTGGTCGAAGACCTGGCGTTCGTCGTCCAAGAGGAAGTTACGCAGCGCCGCTTGCACGATGCGATTGTTGATGGGGGAGGGCGCGCCGGGGACCCGAGACTCACTTCAGTGGAGCTTTTTGACATCTATCGCGGCGAGTCGTTGCCGGCAGGTTACAAGTCATTGGCCTATCGCGTAACCTACCAGAGCCTGGACCACAGCTTGAAGGAAAGAGAGGTCAACCGGCTCCGGCAGCGAATCATCCGCACTGTCGAGAAGGCCACTGGCGGGAAACTGCGCTCGTGACCTTAGGGGCCAGGTAAGCCCAGTTCCAGCACATGCGGCGCAACCTGCAGCCAGGCCTGTCCCAACCTGGTTATTTTCCCGGTACTTCACGGCGATAGAGTTTTCCTCCAAGACAAACGAATGACCGAAAGGTCGCCCGTTGGGCCAAAGGGGACAAGGGGCATCGCAGCCGGTTGCGGTATCCAATGCCCAACTGGCATCTGTTTCCTTTTGTTCTTCGCAAAGGAGTAAAAGGCCAGGCTGCGCGGCCGTTCGCGGGACGAGATGGGGTGCTTGCCCCAGTACCTAATACACAGATCCTGTGGCCTCTGCTCACCCTTATCTCAGAGTGTCCTTTCCCAAACTACAACTCAGCGGACCACGTACTTTGGCCCCGGCTGGAATTCTACCGGCTTGCCCCTGCGAATCCGGAAGAGATCCAGATCGCCGGCGACAACTGTATTTGGAAAGACGGCACGTGCCTCGTCCAGAATCTGCCTGGTGTGATAGCGGCGGCTGATATGATGTAGAACGAGTTGTTTCACTCCGGCTTTCTGGGCCAGACGAGCCGCTGCCCGCGCGGTAATGTGCCCGTGCCCCTTCGCCAGTTCACGTTCCTCTTCCAGATAAGTCGCCTCGATCGCCAGGAGGTCGGCACCGGCGACGACATTGTGGAGTGGACCTGTACGGCTTACATCGCCGACAAAGCAGAGCTTCGCCCCCTTCTGTGGACCCCCCAACACCTCTTGCGGTTGAATTGTGCGACCGTCTGAAAGCACGACCGGCCGACCGGCAACCAGCTCTCTTCGTTCCGGGCCGGCCGGAACGCCCAGCGCCTCCGCCTTCACATTATCGAATGGCGAGCGTGTCTCTTCCTCAATCGTAAATCCAAAACAGCCGCCGCCCCGGTGCGGTACGGAAAACGCAGAGAGCGCAAATCCCTTGCCCTCGAATAGAATGCCGGCCTCGATGAGGTTAAGACTGATGCCGGCCTGTGTGACGTTTCCAACCCCGAAGACAACCTCCATCAGGCGCTGAACGCGAGTCAGTGCCGGCCCGCCTCCATAGATGTCCAGCCCCTCCAGCGTCTCCCAGTGACCAAGGGTACTGGCCAACCCGCCAAGCCCGAGAATGTGGTCAAGGTGACCGTGGGTAAGAAGTATTTTGTCCAAACGACGAAATCCAAGCCCGCTGCGCAGAATCTGGCGCTGCGTGCCTTCGCCGCAGTCAATCAGAAACCGGTGCTCTTGCGCCATTACCAGGGCTGCCGATAGCCCGCGATGAACTGAAGGCGCGGATGCCGAGGTCCCAAGGAAAACCAGCTCAAACAATGTAGAGTCCTTTTGTAACGAGAATCAGGAGAAGAAAGAATTTTGGAGGAGCGCTTCAAAGCGCTTTTGTCTGCTTCGGGGTATCAGATTGGCTTTAGTGTGAACTGGTGGCTATCGCATTCATAGAAACCCCAAGTTGGGGAGCCGTAGCGGCCCATCACCTCACCAGGATTAACCAGCAAACAGTCGCCGACCCGCTCCCAGTGTTGTTGGTGGTCGTGGCCGTAGCAGACCAGGTCAAAAACTCCGCTCTGCGCAATTCGCCTCGCGGGCTCAGGGTAATGAATCAGGGCAACCTTGCGGCCTCCGAGTTCGAGTTCGGCGTAAGGTCCATGCAACATGATGTGGGGAAAGCCGGCAGCCACCTGTTGCTGTAGTCTCCCGTCACCGTCGTTGTTACCCTCGATGACGTGAATCGGTCCGTCAAACGCCTGCGCCATCTGCGCCAGAATGAATGGGGCAACCAGGTCTCCGCAGTGCAGCAGTACATCGCAATTCTGCCTGCTGACTTCATCAAGCGCTTTCTCGAGACACCAAATGTTGTCATGGCTATCAGAAAGGATGGCAATCTTCATTCATCTGCTCCGTTGCGCCAACTAGCCTTCAACCGGTTAGCTCTATCAGAGATAGTATAGCCGACTGACACTGTGTCAGCAACGGATTGGCGCTGTGATACAATTATGGAGAATATGCTCCTGCAGGAAACTCTTGTTCTTGCGAATGTCATCAGGACCCACCATTTTGAGAAAATGGCTCCGTACTTACGTTCCCGTCTCGAATGGCAAGCCGAACAGAATGGGTGTTTGCCTGCGTGCTTCTTCGTGATTGAGCGGACTTCAAGGTAGTCAGTACTGCGGATGCCGGCAACTGTGAATTCTCCTCCTATGTTAGCAAGATGGTCGGCTCTGTTCGCCATTGGAGCAATGGCGGCGATATTCCTGCTGTCAGGATGCGGGCAAGTCATCACCCTCATTCCAACGTCGACTCCAGTTCCCGAGCCTGGAGCCACGTTTTCGGTCCCCTCCGGACCGACGCCCGTCGTAACGTCCACGCCTGCTCCTTTGACTCCCCCTCCCACACCGACGTTTACGCCAACTCCGGAACCGACCGTTTACCTTGTCAGGCCTGGCGACACACTTTCCCGCATTTCAGTTCAGTACGGTGTTTCGGTCGAAGCGCTCCAGGAGGAAAACAACATCCTGGATCCGCGTACGCTTCAACCGGGGCAGCAACTCGTGATTCCCTTTGGTGACCGAACTGAAGGCGGCCAGGTCCGGGAGAGGCCAACGCCTACTCCCATCCCGTTTGCGCATCAAAAGGTCCATTTCAGCTTTACCCCACTCGGAGGCCTTTGGGTTCTGGGGGAAGTGGTAAATACCAATGCCTTTACGCTTGAACAGATACGTGTCGGCGTCAAACTCCTGGACGCCAACCAGGCAACTCTTGCAGTAGAACAGGGTTCGGCATTCTTGAACCTGGTTGAGCCCGGAGGTGTGGCGCCTTTTGCAATTCTCTTTGAGAAGACTCCCAAAGAGTTTGCAAGCTACCAGATCTATCCGCTCAGCGGGGTACCGGCTTATGAAGGCGGATACTACCAGGACCTTGTCGTAGAGGAACTTGCCTTCAGCGGTGAACCAATGAGTTCATATCTGGTCACGGGCTCTGTTCGCAACGCAGGCCGGGATGCGGCCCTTGAAGTGCAGGTCGTACTTACCGCATACGACTCACTGGACCGTGTCATCGCCGCCCGAACCATCAGTCCCGACCAAAACGTAGTCGCTGCAGAGGAGGTCACGGCATTTAATGCCATTCTCGTCCCCTTGGGGGGACCTATTGAAAGGATCCACGCCACCGCCCAGGGCCGTAGGTACCCTTCCGGCAACTGACCGGTGGGTCGTTCTCCGAACCGCACGCCTCACGTCTACCTTCCTGGCATCGTCCAACTAAAGCGTGCCGCAGGTCGCAGTAAGGGACGTTCTCAAACAGGACAGAGCTATTTTGCTACACGAAGACGGGGAAAATCCACTCTTGGCGCCGTGATGAAACGCCTGCCTCTTTTGAGGGACGACTTGGGGATTCAGAACAGATGTAGAAAGAGTTCGACAGCCGGCTCAGCGCACGTCGAAAGTTACTCCTTGGGCAAGTGGAAGCTCTGCTCCGTAGTTCACTGTAACCGTCTGGCGTCGAGCGTACGCCTTCCAGGCATCGGAACCACTCTCGCGCCCGCCTCCGGTCTCCTTCTCGCCGCCGAACGCACCACCAATCTCCGCGCCTGCCGTGCCCGTATTGACATTGGCCAGGCCGCAGTCACTGCCTACGACACTGAGAAAGGCCTCAACTTCGCGCAAGTTGTTGCTGAAAATGGCCGATGACAAGCCTTGGGGCACGCAATTGTGGATTTCGAAAGCCTCTTCGAGGCTCGAGTAACGGAGCACATAGAGGATTGGCGCGAAAGTCTCTTCGCAAACGATTTCGGAGTCCGGGGCAAGCCCCTCAATCAGCGTTGGCGCAACATAGTTCCCACCTTCAGCGCCAGGCAGTTCGAGAACAGAGTTCCCAACCAGAACTTGGCCACCGGTGGACTCGGCCCTTACTATCGCGTTTGAGTAATTGTCCACGGCCTTTCTGTTGATCAGCGGACCAACCAGCACGCCGGGTTCCAGCGGGCTGCCGACCCTGACATTCTGGTAGGCATCAATGAGACGGGGAAGAAAGCTGTCAATCAGACTGTCATGCAAAATCAGGCGCCGCGTAGTAGTACAGCGCTGGGCAGCTGTCGCCAGCGCGCCGAAGGCAACGCCGCGCAGCGCGATTTCCATGTCGGCGTCTGGGGTTACAATCGCCGCATTGTTTCCCCCCAACTCCAGGATCGAGCGGCCAAGTCGTTCGCCCACGTTGGCTGCAACTTCGCGTCCCGTTTGAACTGAACCCGTAAAGGAAAGCAGCGGCAATCTACGGTCGGAACTCATTCGCCGCCCGATTTCGCCAGCCTCGTCGACCGCCAAGAAGAACAGAGGCGGCAGCCCGTGCTCATCAAGAACGTCGTTGACGATATTGGTTGTGGCAATTGCGGTGAGAGCCGAGTCAGGAGAGGGCTTCCACACTACAACATTGCCGATGACTGCGGCTATGAAGGCGTTCCACGACCAGACGGCGCAGGGAAAGTTGAAGGCCGTAATGACGCCGACTACGCCGTGCGGATGCCACTGCTCATACAGGCGATGGCTCTGTCTCTCACTGGCGATAGTCATCCCATACAACTGACGCGATAGCCCAACCGCGAAATCGGCGATGTCGATCATCTCCTGCACTTCGCCGCGGCCCTCCACCGGCGTCTTCCCCACCTCCAGCGTAACCAATAGGCCCAGACTCTCCACGTAAGCCCGCAACCTGTCACCGATCGCCCGTACAACCTTGCCCCGTTTCGGCGCCGGCACGCGTGACCACTCTTCGAAGGAGACCCACGCCCGCTCAACCATGCGATCATAGTCTTCTTCCCCGGCCAAAGCTACTTCGGCAAGCCGCTCACCGTTGATGGGTGAATAAACGGGGACGCGAGGGCGGCCTTCGCCTGCAAGCCATTGCCCGTCGTACAGGCCTGAAACCTGCTCATACAGGCCGAGGTCGGCAAAAACCCGGTCCTTCACCGCTTGGAAGTTGGAACTGTTCGCCATTTCATGGAAACCTTTTGTGAGATGTCAGTCACTCAGAGTGCTGTGAAATAGCCTTCACGACCAACGCCTCGTTCTGCCGCCCACGCCCTTAGGGGAACATCATCATCATTTTTTGTCAGCCAGTATTGCGAAGAGGGATGTAATGCCGAGTCCTCCCCCAGGGGGTCGCCGCCGCTGGCAAGCGCGCCGAGCAACTGCTTGCGAACCGGCGAGCTGCGCTCGATTAGGGCTGGGTCCTGGCTAATGTAGTCGGTGGGGCGCAGCCAGCGGTAGTGGTAACCGACATGCATTATCTTGCGCGTCCGTTCAGAGAGATTCGGGCCAACGCAGTGCCATACTGCAGTGCGCCACACGACCGCTGCGCCAGGTTTCAGCCGCAGTTCCAGCGCTTGGCTCGGGTCGACCTGCCTGCCATTCTCCCGCAGTTCGTTGGGAGAACGCAGATGGCTGCCCGGAACCATCCAGAGGTTTCCGCTCTGCGATTCACTCAGATCCGAGAGTACGTAGAAGACCTTGATCTCCATAAAGGGCAGCCGACCGTCAAGAGACGGGCCCATGAAGAGAGAGTCGCTGGCAAGATCAGGGTGCCATGACAGGTTTCGGTAGCCCACTTCCTGGTCCGCCCCGTCACCGACTCCAAGTGTTCCAGGTTGAACGGACGCGGGGTAGGGCGGCCGGTAGTCCAGATGGGTAGTGCGAATCTGGATGTTCCAGCCGATAGCGTCCACCACCAGCGGCAACATGCGCGGGTGATCGATGAGGTCGAGAAAGGCCTCGTGGCGCGAGAGGGCGTTACGGACAGCGAATGGGTCGTCCGGTCCCAAATCCTGGACTTCCCTTACCTCCTCCGCGACCTCATCGATTGCCGCCAACACCCTGTTCAACTCTTCCTGGGTCAGGAAGTCCTCGAGAATAATGAATCCCTTTTCGTCGAAATCCGCTCTCTGCTGCTGGCTCATGCCGATGGACATGGATTCCCTCCTAGCTTTCCTCGCGAATCTCCACTATGACAGTCCCCAGTGTTCGTCGATTGGGTCCTGAAAGGCCGAGCGGGACCCATTTAGAACCTCATCGACGTGAACAACCTCTCCGGTCAGGCCCGATTCGTAGATGGCGTCGCCTAGCGCCAGAGAGCGCATACCCTCGCGGCCGTCGATCTCCGGCGCCTCTCGGTTGCCTCGCAGAATCTCCAGGAACTCCCAAATCTCAATCGAGAAACCGTCTGTCGCTCCTCCAGGGTACAGGAACTCTTCTTCCTTCTGAGACAGCGTTGCCCGGTGCATCGCTTCCAACTGGCGCATGTCGTAGACATTTCCATCTGCGCTCTCCAGGCGGGCGGTCTCCAGCTTATGGGGCGTGCGCTGGAACAGATGGAAGATTGAAAAGGGGGCCGCCGTGGTATCGCGCAACGATCCTCTGCTTCCGTAGAAGGTAACGTCATAGGCTTCTTCGCCCGGTGCGGCCAGGCTCCATGCCCAGGTTCCTGAAATCCCGTTTTTGAAGGTAAAGGTAACGAATACGGTATCTTCCGGCGTGTCACCGAATGTTTCCGGCGCGCCCGATTTCACCGACTGCAGGACGGCATAGACCTTGTCAACTTCTCCGAAGAAATAGCGCAGCGAATCACAGTAATGAAAGCCGCTGTCGAGAACAGGACCTCCACCCGACATCAGCCTGTCCCGGCGCCAGCGTTTGTGCTCGGGAAGTGGTTCATTGGAACCCTGCGCCTGCTGACCCCAGAGCTGCGAAGGATTCGGCTGGTTCGACGACGTTCCCGAGGCGCCCGGAAGAACGGCCGAGGAACGAAACTGATGGAAGAAACTGAGCGGCGCACCGATCAGTCCAGACTCGTCGAATACCCACTTTGCCGTCCTCTGACCAGGCTGGCGGCGGTGAGGCGCGGCAGTTGAAAGAACTCGTCCCGTTCTCTCAGCCGCTTCTATCATCAGCCGGCAGGCCCTGATCGTAATTCCGAGCGGCTTCTCGCAAAGTACATGCAAGCCGGCCTCCATGCAGTCTACGGCAATACCGTGGTGGAGACCGTGAGGAAGGCACAGGTCGGCGGCGTCAACTTGAGCTTGGGCGAGAAGCTCCTGATGTGTGCTGTAAACAGCGGGTCGTTCCCCCAGCAGCTCCTCTAGCATGTCGGCGCGCTCCGACGCCGCCTGCTCATTTGCGTCGCAGACCGCGCGCACGACGAAATCGCCGCGTCCGCGTTCCCGCAGATCCTGCATTGCCAGCACGTGGCGACGCGAAATCCTGCCACAGCCGATCAGCGCCAATCGTATGGGCATTGAGATATTCTCACAGAATTGTGTTTTTCTGTCAATGGGAGATACGAGGGTGCAGCCACATGCAGTGTGACCGTGTTCGGCGATTGAGTTCAGGAGATCGAGTGGATTAGGTGGCCAAATGCCAACAAGGTTTTCGGCTCAGCCTTTGATGCCGGTCAAGGCAATGCCTTGTACGAAAGTCTTCTGCAGGAAGAAGAAGAGCAGAATGATCGGCAGTGTGATCATTACTGAAGCGGCCATCAGCAGACCCCACTCAGCGCCATACTGGGACTGATATTCGTAAATGCCCAGCGACAATGTGTAGAGTTCCTGATCGCTGAGATAGATCAAGGGGCCGATGTAGTCGCGCCATCTTGCAATAAACTCAAAAATCGCAACTGTAGCCAAGGCTGGCTTGGAAAGAGGAAGGAGAATTGAGAAGTAAATCTTGAACTCACTCGCTCCGTCAATGCGGGCCGCTTCGGACAACTCCATCGGAATGGTCATGAAGAACTGCCGCAGAAGAAAGATATACAGCGCCCCGCCAAACCAGTGGGGTACGATGAGAGGCAGCCAGGAGTTCACCCAACCAAAGTTCTTGAAAACAATGAACAGCGGGATCATCGTGACCTGGAAGGGCAGCATAAGCGTGGCCAACGTGAGAATAAAAAGCACGTTCCGACCAGGCCAGGGGATGCGCGCCAGGCTATACGCGACCAAGGAAGAGGAGATAAGCACACCGACAGTGGCGAGGACCGCTATCGTTAGCGTATTCCTCATGTATAGGAAAAAGGTAATGTAGGTTACCGCATCCGGAAAATTGGACCACTGCAACGGGCTGGGAATCAGGACCGGAGGGTAGGAGTAAAACTGGACATCCGGTTTCAGAGAGGTCGACAGCATCCACAAGAATGGAAGCAGGAAAACGAATGCTGCAGGAATAAGACCGGTATGGATCAGAACGCTGCGGACCATGCTCTTCAGGCGCTTGACCATGAGGCGCCTGGAATGGTCGTCAGCCAGCGTAGGGGGAAGTTGACTGCTTTCTACGGCCATCTTACTCTTCGCCTCCGGCATAGAAGACCCACAGACGCGCCGACCGCCAAATGAATAAGGTAACGATCAAGGTAAACATGAAGAGGAGCCAAGCCATTGCCGAAGCGTATCCCATCTCCAAATAGTGGAAGGCATTCTTATAGAGATAGATAGAATAGAAAAGCGTTGAGTTGGCTGGAAAGCCGGTACCTCCTGTCATGATATAGGGGATGGCAAAGAAGTTTAGTGCTCCAATTACGGAGGTGACGAGGTGGAAGAATATTACAGGCGTCAGGATGGGAACGGTAACATTGCGAAATTTTGAAAAAATATTTGCTCCGTCTACATCTGCTGCATCGTACAGATCCTGGGGGACATCCTGAAGTCCTGCCAGATACAGGATGATCTGTTGACCGATAATCCATAGCGCAAGCAGGACCAATGTCGGTCTCGCCCACTCGGCGCAAGTAAGCCAGCAGGGCCCGCGAAACCCAAAGGCCCTGAACGGTGCAGCGATCAGTCCGCTATGCGGCGTAAAGATGAATACCCAAACAAGCGCAAGCGCCACTTCCGGCACGAGTGTGGGCAAAAAGTAAATTGTACGATATACGACCTGAGCCCTTATCTTGGCGTTCAGCATCAATGCCAGGCCGAATGCAAAGATGATCGCCAGGGGAATCGATACTACGGCAAAGTAGACGGTGTTGTAGACCGCGGCCAGAAACTCCTCATCCTTCGAAAACAGCTCAATATAGTTGGCGATCCCTGTCCAAGAGGGATTTCTGACCCCGTTGTACTTTGTGAAGCTGTAGTACGCCGACGCCAAGGTCGGGTAGATCCAGAAGGCCAGCAAACCAACAATCCAGGGCGAAGCAAAAATAAGGCCGTTTATGGTGTGCCGTGTGCCTTGAGACAGGCGCCGGCGCTGAAAGGTATCTGTTGCGACTGTGGTAGCCATATCGGATTTCTGTCTGACTTGCTGAACTGCCTAGCTCTGAAAGGTAGAAGTCAGGTAGCGGCCCTCTATGAGCCGCTACCCTTCCATACCACTCTTCTTCTTGCTCTATCAGACTAACTGGCCCGGCGTTGAGGCTGAATCAGGACTTGGTCCAACCTCCTACAGGGCCAGTAGCGTCCGTCTAGCTGAAGAATCCAATCTCTTCAAGACCAGCGTTGATTTCCTCATCAATGTCCATGAGCGCCTCTTCCGGCGTCTTCAGACCGTGCGGAATCTCATCACGGAAGGCCTTGACCTGCAGGTCCCAAAGCTTGGAGCCCAATGGGATAGGCGGGCGGGCATGGGAGACCGGCAGCAGGTCCATGAAGACGGCGTGCAGCGGGTCTTCGTAGAAGAATGGGTCTTCGGCGGCCGACTTGATCGTTGGAATATGGAACGTGTCCTTGTTGTACTTGAGCTGGCCTTCAGGGCCACAGAGATAGAAGCAGGCATCAAACGCAGACTCGACGTCGTCATAGCCGAAGGGGACTGCCCAACTCCAGCCACCTGCCCAACTGGCGTGCGGGGCGGGTCCGTCAGGACCTGGCAGCGGCACGACACCGTAGTTGGTGTCCGGCTTGTAGCGATGGTGCTGTGCAACCTTCCAGTTGCCGCTACAGGTCATCGCGCTCTGCCCGGTCCAGAAGTAGTCGTTCTCGCCGCGGCAGTTGCCACCGGCGCATGCGGCCAGCATCGCGTCGATGTCCTCTACGCCGATCTCGTCGACGAAGGACTTGACGAACTGCATGGCCTCGATATTCTGCGGATGGGCAAATGTGATGCGTCGGTCGTCATCCTGGAAGGAACCGCCGAAGCCGAAGCCCCAGGTGTAGAGCCAGGCCTGATCATAGATGGGGTTGAAGCCATAGCGAGTGACAGCACCCGTGTCGTCGCGCACTGTCAGCGCCTCGGTGGCCGCCCGCAGCTCGTCCAGGTTGGACGGCGGCGACATTGGGTCGACACCGGCTTCTTCCATTATGTCCATGTTGTACCACAGGGCGCGTGTGTCTGTGTCGAACGAGAGGGCATAGATGCCGCCCTTGTAAACAGTCTCGTCCCAAGCAAAGTCGAAGTAGAGCTCCTTGGTGACACCGGCGGCTTCGGCGAAGTCGGTGATGTCGGTGAAGAAGCCTTCATGGGCAAACTGGGGAACGGTGAAGCGGTCGGCATAGTGCAGGGCCGGAGGCGTGCCGCCGGCGACGGCCGTCAGAAGCTTCTCGTCTGCCTGGCTGCCCTGAGTCTGGGCAATGTAGACAAACTCGACCTCGACGCCCATCGTGTTCTTCTCGTTGTAGATGTCGATGATTTCCTTAATCGACTCCTGCGCCAGGTCGGTCATGCGCGACCAGGCTTCCAGTTTCTTGGTCTCCATTGCGGCTCCGCTGTCACCGGTGTCGGCTGCGGGAGCAGCTGCGGGCGCGGGGCAAGCCGCCAGCAGGGCCGCGCTCGTTGCCAGGCCGGAGACCTGCAGGAAGCGGCGGCGCGAAAGCATTTTCTGAGTGTCCATTCAGTCAATCCTCCATGTGAAAAAATGTGAAAATGGGTTTAACAGGTGGAGTGGGGTAAAGCGAAATGCCAAACCTCTCCGTCCGATAGAGCGATACAGATGACCCACTTGTACGCGACAACCAGGTCAACGGCCATTCCCGTTTGGGGTTAGTAGTCCTTGACTCGGTACAAGCCACTGGATTCTGACCGAACTAATGGGAAATTGCCTTCAAAGAATCTCGTAAAACGGGCGCGCGTTCAGGGGTCTCTTGCGCTACCGCAAGGATAATAACCTTATTTGTCAGCCATGTCCAAATTCAAGGGGTTACGTTACGCGAACTACTCTGCCTGCTCCTTTCTGAATCAGGTCGAAAAACGCTGAACCCGGCTCCGTCGATGAACGATCAGCGTTTCCAGACTTCGATTGCCTCGTCCGGCGCGTCCAGATCGCGGAGCTCCTCAATAAACGCATCGTGGAGGTCGTCCGCCACATCTAAGTGATCTTCGGCCAGGTTAGTCTCCGTGAGCGGGTCGACTGCAAGATCAAAGAGCTGCCTTTCACCGTAGGAGCCGACGGGCGCGTAGGCCCAACGCTCCGTGTATAGCATTGGCGTGACTCGGTTGGGAGGCAGTTCACCATCCTCCAATCGCGTGAAGGTGGCCGACACGACATATTCATGCAGAGAGTCTTCACTTTCTCCCCGCAACAGCGGCGCAAACGACCGTCCGTGCATCGGCTCAGGCGTCTCGACATCGACGCCAGCCAGTTCAAGCAGCGTCGGGGCGATGTCCGCCGGTCGCAGCAATTGGCTGACCGTACGACCCCCTTCCAATCCTGGCGCAGCAACCAGGAAGGGGATGTGGACGATTTCCGGATAGAGCGGCCAGTACCGGTCGTCGTTTTTGCTGATGTTCGACTTCCCCGTGCGGTTGTGTTCGCCAAGACTAAACCCGTGATCGGACATGAAGACTACGATTGAATTGCGCCAGAGGTCCAGGTCGTCAATCTTGGTCAGGATGCGACCCACCCACCGGTCCACCAGTTCCGCCTCGGCACAGTAATGGGCGCGCAGATTGCGGAGTTCAGCCTCGGTGTAGTCACTGGCCTTGCCATAGTTGGGATGCAACATCGGCGGGCCGTCGTAGTCTGGATCATACTTCCGCACCATATACTCAGGCGGGTCCCAGGGTTCGTGAGGGTCAAAGAAGTCCACCCAGAGGAAGAAGGGACTGTGCTGGTCGTTCTCCTCCAGCCACTCCACCGCCAGTTCAGCCGTTCGCGGTGCAAATCGATCGACTTCCCGGTACCAGCGGCGGTTGATCCACGTGTGGAGGTCGATCAGATTGCGCCCTTGAAAGTGGTTACCGATGTTCCGTGTCTTCTCGTCTGCCATCGCCGGTTCGATTGGGTAGTTCATTCCAATGAAATACGTATTGCCCTCCTGCCCGGGCAGCGTGTGTGCGCCGTCGAACCCCTCGAAGAAGGCTGCGCGCACGAGGTGTGGGCAGTCGCCGAGCAGCTGGCTGACATAGCCGGCCTCCCTCAGGATACTCGGCAGATGGTTTTCGCTACTCAACCGCCGGTCCTGCCACGGATACCACGGCCAGCCGACGCGCCCGGTCGTGAAATCGGTTCGATGCGGAATTGTGGGAAAACTGCCCGTATACAACCTCGACAGGCTTACGCACCGCTCCGAAAAACGGTCAAGGTGGGGCGTGCGCACCGGCATTGCAGCCGCGCGATCGAACAGATTGTCGTATCTAAAGGTGTCGGAAATTATGACAATGATGTTCATCGATTCTTCCCAAGTGTAGTCGTTGTCAAACGGCCAATATGTCCGGTCCGTCTACAGTGGCTGCCTCCTCGAGGGCCCCTGAAGCCGCCAGCTCCCCCATCGTCGCAAACGATGCGCCCGACTTCTTCCCCACGTGCTCAGAAACAGCGTCGATCATGCGGAAGGTGTGTTCGTAGTCGTCAGCGATGCCATGGGTGTGCATCAGCATGATGACGATCGGGCTGTGCTCGCTGATTCGGTCCAGATCCCGGCGCGCCAGCTCTACGAACTCATCGCTGCGTTCACCTGATCCTCTCCAAGTGTATTCGTTCAGGATCGGCACTTCGATAATGTCCTCATACCAGCGGAATGGATGGTATGGGATATTGTCCACCCAGTCCTGTGACAGGTCGCCGCTGTTATGCGGAAGATGGGCGTAGCCGCTGCCGCTGATATACATGCAGGTATGATAGCCGATCCCAACCTCACGCAAAGCCGCGAACATCGGCTTGGAGATAGCACCGCACGGCGCCCGGAACACGTTGGGCTCAACGCCCAGGTCCATGGCAAAGATCTCCAGCCCTTCCTCAATGCGCTCGCGCAGGTTCTCAACGGTATAGCGGGGCATCAGCTCCTGACGGCGCTCATCGAACTCCGACTGCAGTGTGCTAAGAATGGAGGTTGCCGGCCACGCGGGAGGTCCGAATTCGTAACAGTCCGCGTGGGTCAACCCATGAAGCTGGATATCGTGTCCTGCGTCACGAGCAGCGATTAAAGCCTCCTTCCATTCCGACGTCATTGGTTTGCCGCCGCCCTTGGGCACCGTGAACCAGGTTGACCCCAGCCCGCGCGAACTGAAGAACTCGGTCGCCTTCGTCAGAGACTCAACCATTGTGCTGCCGCCCGAACCTGCGTCGTCAATACTCCATGAATATACGGTCATCTCTTTATTCTCCGCTTGGGCCCTTTGGTATGGCCAAAATAGTCTGATTCACTGCGAGGCGGCTACGGCCATCAACGAAGTCGCCAAAGGCAGTCCCGTGCCGTCTCACAGCCGGCCAGCGCTATACCTCAAGAATGTCCGGTCCTTCTACCGTGGCCGCCTCATCCAGGGCACCCGACGCCGCCAGTTCGCCCAATGTCGCGAACGAGGCACCCGGCTTTCGGCCGACATGCTCAGCGACAGCATCGATCACTCTGAAAGCGTGCTCGAAGTCGTCGGCGATGCCGTGCGTGTGCATCATGATGACAACGACAGGGCTGTGCTGGCTGATGCGGTCCAGATCCTGGCGGGCCAGGCCAACAAACTCCTGGCTGCGTTGCCCGGACTCGTGCCACGTATACTCATTCAGTATCGGCACCTCAACTGTGCCCGCATACCAGCGGAACGGCCGGTAGGGGACATTGTCGACCCATTGCTGCGAAATGTCGCCTCCGTTGTCCACCGCATGCCCATAGCCGCTGCCGCTGATAAACACACCCGAATGATAGCTAATGCCGGTCTCTCGCAAGGCACTGAACATGGGCTTTGAGATCGCTCCGCACGGAGCCCTGAATACAGTAGGTTCAACACCGTAGTCAGCCAAGAAAATCTCTTTGACCTCTTCAATGCGCTCGCGCAGCTTGCCTACGGTGTATCTCGGCATCAACTGCCCTCGGCGTTCGTCGAATTCAGATTGGAGAGTGGGCAAAATGTCGGTGGCCGGCCAGGCAGGCGGCCCGAATTCGTAGCAGTCCGAGTGCGTCAGGCCGAGTGGCTGAATATCGTGTCTTGCGTCGCGTGCCGCTATCAGCGCCTCCTTCCATTCCGCCGACATCGTTTCACCCCAAGGTTTGGGCACAGCAAACACAGTTGAACTCAGGCCGCGAGAATCAAAGAACGCTGTCGTCCTCTTCAGAGACTCTACCAGCACGCTATCGCCCCAGCCGGCGTCGTCAATCGTCCATGTATAAGCGGTCAACTCAGGATTCTCCACAGGAGAGTTCTGAGCATGACCAAGACAGGCCACAAGTAGACCTGCAGACTCCCTTCTTTCGGCTAACCCTTAACTGCCCCAACTGTAAGACCTTCCAGGAAATAGCGTTGTAGGAATAGAAAGACGATCAGGAGTGGCACCACACTCAGGAACGCGGACGCGGATGTGATTCCATAGTTGACCTGAAATTCGCTCCGCAACAGTGCAAGTCCCAGGGGAAGCGTGTAGAGATCCTTGTCATTGAGTACCACAAGAGGCCAGACAAGGTTGTTCCACTGCGAGGTGAAAACAACGATTGACAAGGTTGCAAGGGCCGGCGCCGACAGCGGCAAAATGATGCGCCAGAACACGCCGAAGTCGGAACAGCCGTCGATCCGGGCCGCATGCTCGAGCTCCTCGGGAATCGTCTGCATGAATTGGCGCAACAGAAAGACACCGAGTACGTTGGCCAGCGCCGGGATGATCAGTCCCCCGTAGGAATTCAGAAGGCCCAGCCAATTGGTGATGAGAAATGCAGGTATCAGCAGCAGCGCCCCGGGTATCATGATCGTAGCAAGCATGAGTCCAAACAGAAAGTCCCTTCCCCAGAACTGTTTTTTGGCAAAAGCATAGGCCGCCAGCGCATCGATCAGCACCGTCCCCACAGTTACGAGCAGCGCAACCAGAATCGTGTTGAAGAACCACAGGCTGAAAGGCAGCTCATTCAGGATATAGATGTAGTTGTCCCAGACAAACTGCTCAGGAATCAACTGCGGCGGGATCGAAATAAGGGTATACGTTTCCTTGAATGATGATGAGAAAATGTAAAGGTACGGCCCCAGCATGACGATGACGAGTGCGGCCAGGAGAACGTAAACAACTACCGCCTGCGGCAGTAGGCGGATGGCCTTGCGCCAGTTACCGCTGAAATCGAATTGGGTCATGGAATAGTCCCCTGAAGGCCGGCCGTCGCCGGTTGCGCGACACGGTTCACAAGTCTATCTTTCGCCCAGCACGCGCATTTGCACGTAGGAGATCGGCATGATGATGAGCAACAGTACCACTCCCATGGCCGCGGCCATTCCGACCTGGCCGTAACGAAACGCATGATTGTAGATGTACCAGACCATTGTCGCGGTGGCGTGAACGGGGCCGCCATTGGTGAGCACAAAGACGGTATCGAAGAGTTGAAACGCCCAGATCGTACCCATAACGACTGAGAAAAGGATCACGGGGCGCATAAGGGGTATCGTAACCCGGGTTGCCACCTGCCAGGCATTGGCACCGTCGATGCGGGCTGCCTCGTGCAACTCTTCAGGGACACCGAGCATGGCGGCCAGGAACAGAATGATGTGAAAGCCGATCCCTCGCCACCATTCAATAAGAAGGATGCCGTACAGCGCCCAATCCGGATCGGACAGCCAGTAAATCTCGGGGATGCCTAACAGACCCGTCAGATACGTCAAGACGCCATAGCGGGGAGCCAATATGTAACTCCAGATCTGGGCTGTAGCTGCCGCCGAGGCAAGAAGTGGAAAGAAAACAACTGCCCTGTAGAAGTCCTTGAATCGAACGAGCTTGTTGCCAATCAGGAAGGCCAGTGCGAGCGCGGTGATGACGGCAATAGGCACGACAGACACTGTATATTGGAGGGAGTTCAGGAAGACCTTGAGAGTAATGTCGTCAGTAGTAAGGCTCAGGTAGTTCTGAAGGCCGACGAAGGGCTTGACCTGATCGACCAGGTCGCCGCGTAGTAAGGAGAGCCAGAGAGCCCAAAAGAATGGACCGATGTTGAAGATAATGAAGAGTGCCATAAAGGGCAGGATGAAGGCGTACGCGCTCAGATTTCGCCTTACCGCGGCTCGTTTCCAAAAAGATGTCTCCGTCAAAACGGTTCTCTGGGGCGTAGCAGACGTGGTGGCCATTTCAAATCCCTTGGCGGGAGGCGCTCTTTGGCAGTGTTCTGGAAAGTTGGCGCTGGGCTGCCGCGCTCCAGGAACACGGCAGCCCACAATCATCTCAGATCGGCGACTAGGATCCTTCTTCCTCTCGGAGCATGTCGTTGATCTGAACAACCATGTCCTCAATCGCCTCTTCGACGGTTCGCTGACCGAGGACGAACGACTCGATCGACGTGCCCTCGATATCCCAGAACTTGAAGATCCATCCGCGATACGGCCAGAAGAAGGTGTACTCAAGCGTCGTCTGGGCAGTGGTCAGTACCGGATCATCGGGATAGAAATTGACGTGCGGCGAAACGCTCATGAACCCCAGGCAGCCGATCCACGAAGTCAGCAGATCGGGGGTGACAAGGGTCTCGATGACTTGCCAGGACTCGTCAGGATATGCGGTCTTGGCGGCAATCGCCAGCATGCCGACGCCGCCGTAACATGCGCGTCCCCTCGCACCTTCCGCCGGGCCGGTTGCCATGCGTGCGGCGCCGAGCCGGAACTCAGGCTTCTCGCTGCGGACAGAGTTGGCAAAGACGTTCTGCGCTGTGATCATGCCCACTTTGTCGTCGCGGAAGTATCCGCCGACACCAGGCTCCTGCCCTGAAATCGCACCCGGCATGGCGATTTCGTAATCGTGGAACAGCGAATTGAAGAAGTTCCAGCCTTCGTATGCCTCCTCGGAATTGACGATACACTCCGTCAGGTCGTCATTGAACCAGTGTCCACCGAATCGCCGCGGCCACTGGCCATTCTCGTGCCAGCCCTTGGGGTGAGTAGCGAAACCGTAGATATCGTCGCCCAGAGCGGTGATATCCTGCGAAATGGCAAGAAACTCATCAAGGTTTTCCGGCGGCGTATCGGGATCGTGGCCGGCCTGTTCAAACAGATCCTTGTTCCAGAACAGGTTGGAGCCGCCAATAATCCACGGGAAGGAGTAGGTCGTGCCGTCGTACGTGCCAGGCTGCCAAGCCCTCTCATAGAAGTACGAGCGATCGAAATTGCTTGAGGCAATCCTTTCGTCAAGAGGCATAATGTGGCCTGCGTTGACGAAGCGCGGGAACGACTCCGTCTGGTAGCTCACGTCCGGCCCCTGGTCGGCGGCAAACGCGGCCACGAACTTCTCGTTGTACTGGCCCCACGGGACCTCGCTGAAGTCGACGCTGATCTCAGGATGCATTTCCTCCAGCACATCCAAAGTGGGTTGGGCGCAGAGTTTTGTCTCGTCGCCGGCAGCCTTATGCGGGCCTTTCCACATCGTCAGCGTGACGACCTCCATCGCCGCTTCCCCGCCTTCGTCGGCGGCCCCTGGTGCGGCCGGAACACAGGCCGACAACCCGGCCCCGACCGTTGCCACACCTGCCAGAGTGGCCGTTCGAGTCAGAAAACTGCGTCTGGACAACTTCGTACCGGTAGCCATGGTCTGTTCCTCCTTGGCTATTGTGTGGTCGGCGCGATCGCGCCGCCTCTTCCATCAGACAGATCAGCCTCAAGACTTCTGGCTGCAAGTTGGTAACTCTACGCGATTTCCTCCAGTACCTTATTTAGTCCTTCGACGGTCTCCTCCACATCTTCGTTGGTCAGTAACGGGCTGACATTGAGATGCACGGCCCGCCCGAGCAGGTCAAGGCTCCGCGGGCACATGTCCTGCCGGTATTCGATTTCCCGTTGCGCCCATCGCCACGGCCCTCCGGCTTCGGTCCAAGTGCGCTGGTTGATGATCGGCACCCAGTGCGCATAAACGTGATAGTCTATGGCGTCGGGCGAATACAGCGTGCCGGCGCCGATATTTTCGGCACGCAACGCCTCCGAGACCGACGCGGCCTTTTCCGGGCTATCCATAAAGAACACGGTACAGATCGCAGTGTCACCGTCCGGGTCCACCTCCTCCCGGAAGCTGACGCCCTTGCGTTCCGTCACCTCGGCGATGCCGGCCTTGATCATCCTTTTGCGATGCCGCATGTCATCGATCAGGCCGTCCAGCCGGGCCAGTTGCGGAAGCGCCACTGCTGCCAGAAGCTCGGGCATGCGGAAATTGACGCCGCAGAGCAGCTCATCCACGTTGAATTTGAGCTGCAGCGCGCCGATCACGTCATGAAACATATTGGCGCGTTTCCACACCAGTTCGTCGTCGGTAACCACCATGCCGCCCTCGCCTGAGGTGATAATCTTGTTAAACTGGAGGCTGAAGCAGCCCACGTCGCCAAAAGTCCCCAGAGCCTGACCCTTGTAGCTGCCCCCGTTTGCCTGCGCAACGTCCTCGATGACCCGGAGACCGTGCTCGTTCGCCAGTGCCATGAGCTCATCCATCCGGCAGGGGGCCCCGCGCATGTGTACGGGCATGATCGCCTTCGTATACGGCGTAATTTTCCGCTGAACGTCCTCCGGGTCCATCAGGAGCGTCTCGTCGACCTCAGCGATTACCGGAATCCCGTCGGCCGCGACGACCGCCGACGCCGAAGCGATCCACGTGTACGCCGGAACGATCACCTCGTCGCCGGGCCCGATACCGATACCGTGCAGACCGCATACGAGCGCCGCGGTGCCCGAAGTGACTGCGACTGCGTATTTGGAGCCCTTCTTTTCGGCAAAGGCTTGCTCCAACTGCGTTGCTTTTGAATCCGCCTCACCGGGACCGTAGTAACGAAAGAGTCGCTTCGCCCGCAGCACCTCCAGGACCTGCGCTTCTTCTTCGTCCGCGATCGCCATACCGCCCGGATACATCGGCGGGTCCGGACTCTGTTTGGCGGGGGCGCCGCCATGTATGGCCAGTTTCTGGCTCTCCAATTGGGTCATCTCTCTTCTCCCTCAACGGTTGTATGTACGGTAGCCCCCTTCCGACTCCCTCAGGGGACATACGGGCCATCGCGTCTCAAGCCGAATCCAAACGGTGACATGTGCCCCATTCTTCGCATACCTTGGCCGACTTCTGACTCAGACAAGGACACTCTCACTTATGGCCCTAACCACTCCACGTAGACATAGTATGCGCCCAGCTCATCGCCGTCCTCTGTTTCGAACCACGTTTGCAGGTGCGTGCCACCCGCAGTCAGCGACAGTTCGAAACGGACCCCCACGTCGGCCAGTGCAACTTCCCCGCTGGCCTCTTCACCTGCGATTGCAATTCGGGCGCGGTACACAGGCAAGGCAACGCCTCCACCCCAGGGGATCCGCTCTTTCAGAGAAAGTTGGCCTCCGTGGTCCTCACCTGGCTGTCTCTCCTCAACTGGCTGGATAGCGATGTCCCTGAATGCCTTTGGATCGCCCCCTGCGAGACCTGCGCGAATGCCTGCTCCTTCTTCCTCCGGCCAGCGGCGCAAGGTGAAACTGTACCTTCCGGCCTCGACAACTTCAACCTCCCAGTGGCCGTTACAGATCAGGCCCTGGCGGACAAGGCTCTGGTTCCACGCGCACTCGCAGTCCTCGTTGCGCCAGTCGTGCGTATTCAGCCTCAGCTGAACTGCTCCGGGTCCACCGATGGCGATAGGAATGTCTTCGTGGAACTGGCGCGAGACCTTCTCCCACCACAGTTCGTATGCCGAACGCAGTTCGGATACAACGTCGGGATGCGCGGCGGAGACGTCCTGCCTTTGCTCCGGATCCTTCTTGATTGCATACAACTCCCGCCCGTTCACGAGCCGCCAGTTTCCTGTCATGACCGCGCTTTTGCGCCACTTCACAGGATTGGCCAATCTCTGTGAATCAGTTACCAGTGCCCGATCGGGCCAGACTATCTCCTCGTCTTCAACAGGCTGCAACAGTGGCGCCAGACTTCGTCCGTCAAAACCGTCTTGTTCACTATCTTCCAGGCCGCACATCTCTATCAGTGTCGGCAGCACATCCACGTTGGCTGTTACTTCGTCTACGTCGCGCCCTGCACTGAGCCCACCACCGGGCCAGTGGAGAAAGAACGGGACACGGTGTCCGCCGTCATACTCGGATCCCTTTTGCCCGCGCAATCCGGCGTTGAACCCGCCGGTCACGAACTGGCCTTCACCCACTTCAACTCCGCCTGCAGAGCCGTTGTCGGTCATAAAGATGAAGATTGTGTTCTCAGCCAACTCCAGTTCAGCCAGCCTGCGCCGCAAGCCACCGATATTCTCGTCGATGTTGGCGACCATTCCGTAGAACTTGGCGCGCTCCTCGTGCGGGGTCAAGGGCAAATATGGATCGCTGTAGACGGGGTCAACCAGGTGAGGTGAATGGGGCGCGTTGGTCGGAATATAGCAGAAAAACTTTCTCTTCCTGTTGCGCTCGATAAAGCTTAGCGCCTCCTGGAACCAGACGTCCGTACAGTAACCCTCGTAACGCGTGTGTTGCTCCCCATCCCAGTAACTGTCATCGAAATAGCTGTTGCCCCAGTAGTCAGGAGTCTGCCCGACTCCACCGCCGCCGTGGACAACCACGGTTTCGAAGCCGCGGTCTTGGGGCCGGTAGGGCGCGTTGTCGCCCAAGTGCCACTTGCCGAATATCCCGGTCGCATAGCCGCTGCGCTGAAAATAGTCGGCCATGCTGACCTCGTCGGAACGCAGCAGTGAACGACCTCCGATCGTGTGCCAGACCCCCGTACTGTTGGCGTAGTGCCCTGTCAGAAGTCCGGCTCGGGTCGGCGCGCAGGTCGGCCCGACATGGTAATCGGTCAGCCTGACGCTTGAGGCGTGGAGCGCGTCAAGATTTGGTGTTTGGACAACTGGGTTACCGTGACACGAGAGGTCACCGTATCCCTGGTCATCGGTCAGGACGAAGACAACGTTGGGCCGAACCTCGGGCATCCTTCAAGACCTCACTGCCACTTTGTCTTGAACTCCCCGAAGTTATTCTCCTCATCCTTCCCGCGGACCAGGACAGGTTTCCAGCGGCCGTCCAGAGAATTGTCCTCGGCCTGCCGGACAGTTGTCGGTACGTAGCGCAGGGTGAGCCCGCAACGGCGTCTGCTCGAGCGGTTGGGCAGGCTGCCGTGGATGAGCGTGCCGTCGTGGATTGAGATCTGTCCCGCCTGCAGCGGCAGGTCGACGGCGCTGGCCGCCTCCTCCGGGGTAACGTGGACTTCCTGGTTGATGCTGAGCAGATTGCCGGCCTGCTCGGCCTTGCCGTGCTCGACGACACCGGAAACGTGCGTGCTTGGAATCACCTGCATGCAACCGTTCTCCACGTCGCTGTCATCGACCGCGTACCAGGCCGTAATTGCCGTCGGCGGCTCCAAGCCCCAGAAGGTCACGTCCTGGTGCCAGGCGACAAAAGCCTCTGCCTCTTCACCTTCTCCGTACTTGTTGAAAAAGTGGGTCGCCAGCAGCAGCACATTCGGGCCGATCAACGCTTCGATGGCGTCCAGGATTGAAGGGTGGGTAGCAAGCTTCCAGATGAACTCTTCCTCAAAGTGGTAGTCAACCAGCCCGATCTGAGCGGTCTCCTTGCCGACGCGGGCCTCCAAATCGTCGAAGGCCTCGCGATAGCTGTTTACTTGCGGGCCGTCGATAACATCGATTGCTCTGATGAAACCGTCGCGCCAATATGCATCCACTTGCGCCGGGGAAAGAATCATAGTAGCCTCCTTTCTCGAAATTGAGACTGATAGCTGGTGAGGATAACGCTTGTAGGCCGCGATTGCAAGCAGAAAAAATGTGGGGGTGCATCCCGGATTTGGGGTGGGAACAGTCTGGCAGGGAATCGGCGCCAGCGGTGGCTGGAACTGTTTACCGTCTTTTGGCGAGACGCAGTGCAGGCGCCAGGCCTGGCCGTACGGCGGAGTCAGTCAGTTGGGGAGTGTGCGAGAGCAGGCACAAGGCCGGCACCGGCGGGGATCTGATGGGACTGGCGGGACTTGGTCTGGCGGGACACCTTCGATTAGGCACCTGTTACGAATATCGACACCCGGTCGATGAGGCACGTCCAGGGGGGGC
>VXOE01000249.1 GCA_009840225.1 Caldilineaceae bacterium SB0662_bin_25
GCCCGTACGGGTGGAAGGGGGAAAGGGAGTCGCGGCGCGTACGAGGGCACCCACGTGGGGTGCCCCTACGGTGGGTGGGGGAAAGGGAGTCGTGGCGCGTACGAGGGCACCCACAAGGGGTGCCCCTACGGGTGGATGTGGGGAAAGGGAGTGGCGGCGCGTACGAGGGCACCCACAAGGGGTGCCCCTACAGGTGGATTGTCGGCGAGCCCGTGAGGCAGCGGGCTTATTTTGGCGCGCTCAGTCGGTCGAGGAGTATTACGACGGCGAATCCGGCGACAGCCAGTCCGAGAGCAAGGTAGACCTCTGCAGTCAGGGCGGGGGGCAGGTGGTTTCGTTGCACGGTGGGCAGGATTTCGCCGTGGCGATCGATGATGGAGGCGACGGTTTCCTTCCAGGGCCAGATTTTGCGCAGGCTGCCGGCCATGAGTCCGATCAGGACGGCGATGGTGGCGTCGTGGTAGCGCTTGAAGAGCCAGGCCAGGATTTGGGCGAAGGTGACTATGCCGACGACGGCACCGGCACCGACAATGGCGAGACTGACTATATCGCGCTGGTTTACGGCAGCGAGCACGAACTGGTACTTGCCGAGGAGAACGAGGATGAAGGAGCCGGAGATGCCGGGGAGGATCATGGCACAGATGGCAAGCATGCCGCTGAGGAAGAGGAACCAGGAGGCTTCGGGGGTCTGCACAGGGACGGCACCGACCACGAAATAGGCGACGACAGCGCCAGCGGCCAGCGCGGCGAAGAGCGCGGCGTTCCAGGTTTGGATGCGTTTGCGGACGGTGACGATTGAGGCGAACACAAGGCCGAAAAAGAAGCTCCAGATGAGGACAGGGTGGTGCTCGAGGACCCACTCGAGCCAGGAGGCGAGGGTGAGGACGGCAATGGCTATGCCGGCGAGGACGGCGAGCAGAAAGCGGGCGTTGACTGCTTCAAGCGCGGCGGGAAGGTTCAAACGAAGGAGCGCCTGCCAGAACGGGCGGCGTGCGCCGGCGCGGATGCTCATCACGAGCTCTTCGTAGATGCCAAGGATGAAGGCCATGGTGCCGCCGGAGACGCCGGGCACGATGTCGGCGCAGCCCATGGCGAAGCCGCGCGCGGTGAGGCCCAGGTACTCTCTGGCTGTTCGCCTGGTGCTGAAATTCGCTGGCACCGGCGTTTCAGAACGGTCGGGGGAATCTGCCTGCCGAGGCGGGGCCTGGAAATCGGCGGTCATGGCAGAGCCTCGACGAATTGGGCTAGTAGGTCATTCATCAGGATACAGGTCTCGTTGAATTGCGTCTGGCTGCGGGCCGGAACAGATCGCTTTGCAGCAATGCTCGTCCCGGCATTTTCGGAAAAACGGGCCGGTTGCGCAAGGCCTACCCGTCGAGTCTGCTGGCTGGTGCGGCTGGTAGAAGGCAAGGGAAGCTAGACCGGGAGACAGGCGGGACCGATTGGTTCGAAGGACTTGTAGGTCAGAACGAACTCCTGGTGGCCGAGGCTTTCGGACTTGGTATGTGCGCCGCCGGCAACGTCGAGCACATGGGCGAAAATCTCGCGGCCTACTTGGTCAAGTGTGGCTTCGCCTTCGAGAATGCGGCCGGCGTCCACGTCCATATCGCCGGCCATACGGCGGTAGGTTTCGGGGTTGGCGCAGACCTTGACGACGGGTGATATGGCTGAACCCACGACCGAGCCGCGTCCGGTCGAGAAGAGGGTCAGATGCGCGCCGCAGGCGATGAGTTCTGCGATTTCGGCGGTGTCGTTGATGTTGGGAAAGCCGAAGCGGGCGCCGCCGTCGGGTACGATGTCGAGAAGGTAGAGGCCGCCGGCCGGGGGAACGTCGCCGGGTTTGATCAGCCCCCGAATCGGTGAAGAGCCGCTCTTGGCGTAGGCCCCCATCGACTTCTCCTCGACTGTTGTGAGGCCGCCGTCGGCATTGCCGACGGCGAAGCTGCCGTGGCCCATGGTGGTGTAGTAGCGGGCTGTTTTCTCCATGGTTGAGAGGATTTCTTCGCCTAGTGCCGGGGTAACGGCGCGGTCGGCCATGATCTGCTCGCAGCCGATGAGCTCGCCTCCTTCTTCGAAGATGGCGCTGGCGTTGTTCTCGACGAGGAGATCAAAACAGCGTCCGATGGCCGGGTTGGCGGTGATGCCGCTGGTGGCGTCGGAACCGCCGCAGATGGCGCCGACGACCAGCTCGTCCACCGACATCGGCACACGCGTCGCGGCTTCTTCGAGTTCGGTCAGCGTTTCTTGCAGCCAGGCCAAGCCCTGGTCGACGGTGGTGAGGGTACCTCCTCTTTCCTGGATGACGAGTGTTTCGACCGGGCGTCCGCTTTCGCTGACGAGTTGCTGCAGGCCGCGGCGGTCGAAGCTTTCGCAGCCCAGTGAGACGAGGAGGACAGCGCCTGTGTTGGGATGGGTACAGAGCCGGGCCATCATGTCGAAGGCATACTGGTTGGGGTAACAGCCGCTGAACCCGATCAGGTGGACGCCCTGCTTGCGGTAGGGATAGACGATTTCGCGGGCGACGTGGTGGGCGCATTCGACCAGATAGACGACCAGGATCGTGTTGCGGATGCCTTTGCGGCCGTCCTGCCGCAGGAAGCCTTGAAATTCGGTTTTGGCGGACATACTGTGGCTCCTCTACCGGTTCACCCGGTCACCGAATTCAGCGTGTAGGTGGGAATGTAGTCGCTCTTGATATTGTGCAGGTGGACATGCTCGCCTGTGCGGATGTCGCGGGTGGCTGAGCCGATGGGCGCGCCGTACTTGACGATCTTTTCGCCGGCGGCGATGTTGCGTGCGGCGATTTTGTGTCCCAGTTCGAGCGCGTTTTCGACAATGACTGTTTGTTCGTCAAGTAGTAATCGTGTGCCCGCGTTTACGCTGCGCAGCAGGACGTAGACGTTGTCTTGGTCCGAGATGCGTAGCAGGAGACCGCTTGGGTTGTCAGGCATGGTCTTGATGTAAGTCAGGAAGTGTGGCGCTGCGCACGGCTCTTGAGATCGCTTAATCATAGCCGAAAAAGGATCAAAGATACAGTTTATCCGCGAAGGGACGCGAAGGGTTGCGAAGAACATCATTTTGTCCACGGAGGGGGGGAAAGAACGGGTCTTTGACGTGGGGCGGGCCGTCGGGAGGCGCGGTTCAGTTTGGGCGTGAGTACGAGGGCACCCACGAGGGGTGCCCCTATAGGTGGATAGGGGAAAAGGGAGTGGTGGCGCGTACGAGGGCACCCACAAGGGGTGCCCCTACGGGTGGATGGGGGAAAGGGAGTGGTGGCGCGTACGAGGGCACCCACAAGGGGTGCCCCTACAGGTGGATAGGGG
>VXOE01000198.1 GCA_009840225.1 Caldilineaceae bacterium SB0662_bin_25
TGAACACTCCCGACACCGCAGCACCACCAACTTTCTCGTCAATCTCATCGCCGGTTTGATCGCCTACACTTGGCAGCCCAAAAAACCGTCCCTACATCTCCACGATAATGAGCTGGCACTTTTGTCAACCACCGTCTAACTCCGAACTCAGGTTAATGTAGAGTGGATGTTGCCCCTTCGCCCGAACTGACTGCTGTTCATGATGTGAAATAGCTTTTTCTGGCCTGGAATCGGCATCTGCCTCCCAGAATACAAGTGTCTGGGAGTGAGATGGCAAAGGGCGCCAGTTACTGCTCTTCACCATTTTGTGATCAACAGGTCCGTCAACGATGGGCAGACCCTCTTCACAGATCTCTGCAGCGAAAAACAGAACTTGATGTTGCAATTGTGTCTACTGATGCGGACACGGTCAGTATAGTTAACCGATTTCTGCCTGTCAAATAATATTTTATTGATAGAGAAGCTAATACGAAGCTAACTCGTTCCAGATGCTGCTCAGAGTTTACGACTGTCCTTCTTGCCCAAGATCGGTCAGAGCAATTCTGCGATGGCAACGGAATTCGTTATGCTAGCGCAGTCCTTGAAATTCCACCCGGAAAGATGGCCACCTGCGTAGCAATCGCGCCGCGCATTCACCCCCATTTCGGTTTGTTTTCGGATAAGGAGACGGCCCGAAATCATTTGACAGCCATATTTTCGCCGTGCCATAATTATTGAACCCGCCGCCCTCTCGAAGCGCGCGGTTCAAGTTCAACACGCTCGCGCAACCCCTCTACCGTAGGCTCTGCGCCTGTTCCCGACTTCGCCCCCGAGTCCCCGCCCACTGCAGCGGGTGGCGGGCAATCGCCAGCTTGGGAGGAACCATGCAGATTAGATTTCGCGTCCTGTCGTTCTCGGCACTGGCCATTCTGCCCCTTTTGATTGGCAGCTGCTATCCCTTCCAAAGAGACATCACGCAGATCCTGACACCTGCCGCGCCCCTTCCTGTCGCAGAAGCCACAGAACCGGCCGAGCCGGAACCGGTGACCTTGTCGGCAACTGTGCATGTCAACGCGCTGCGCGTGCGCCAGGCTGCCAGTGCAGAGACGCCAATTATCGCCGGCCTGCTCAAGGATGACGTCATCGCCGTGATCGGGCGGACCGAAGACAGTAGCTGGCTGAAAGTGGAGGTGCCGGACGTCGGCACAATCGGCTGGATCTGGGCCGAAGATGTATCCTTGGACGGAGATGCCGCCGCCCTCTCTGTTCCTGAAGACGGGCTGATGGCCGCTGAACCGGAAGATGCCGCGGAAGATGCAGTGGCCGAAGAGCAGGCCGACGACGGCGAAATGGCCGCAGACGAGGAGAAGACCGACGATGATGCAATGGCGGTCGCCGACCTGGAACCGAGCGTCACAGTCCACGCTCAGGAAGTGATCAAAGGTCAGGTCACGGTTGCCGAAGCCGTCGTCCCAGTGGAAGGTTGGGTCGTCATTCACGCCGACGATGCCGGCTCTTTCGGCCCGATAATCGGCCAGGCGCACCTGGAGCCCGGAGTCACGAACGACTTGGCCGTTGACATAGATGTCGATGCCGCCACCGAGACTCTCTATGCCATGCTCCATACTGATGGCGGCGTCTTCGATGTCTTCGAGTTCCCCGGCACCGATATGCCGGTGCTGAAGAACGGCGTGCCGATCAGCCCTGCCTTTACGGTAACGATCTCCGAAATGTCCATCTCCGACGAACAGGCGGCAGCCGAGGAGGACGTGCCCGTAACCACGCCGACCGACGAGCCTCTTCTGAAGGTCGGCGATGTAACCCGACACCTTGCAATCGTCACGACCCGTGCCCTGCGCGTGCGCAGCAAACCGGAAACCATCGCCGAAGTCTTGGCAGGCGTCGCCGTCGGTGAAGCCTATCCTGTGGCCGGGTTCAGCTCCGATGACCACTGGGTCGCGATCTTCTTCCCCGGTATCGAGGACCCGGTCTGGATTGCAGCCTCGCTGGTGGAGTTGCGGGACATAGAACTGAGAGTGCGGATGGGCCGTGCTACCATCGAAACCGGCCAGGGCGGCCGCTTGCGCTTGCGCGGCGGGCCCTCACTAGAGGCCCCAATTGTGGGCTACGTTCCCGACGACGAAACCTACGATACGCTTGGCTATAGCGAGGATGGCCAGTGGGCGCTGCTGGTCGGAACAGGGGTAGAGGGCGCCACCTGGGCCTCAGTTTCGTTCCTGCTTTTTCAGTAGCGGATCCGTATTGCCCGCTGCAGCCAAGAGCATACCGGCACACCTTCAGACAGGTCTCAAACAACACAAGAGCGGCAGATTTCACGTGAGACTGCCGCTCTTTTTTCTGTACACTTCCTCCGCCTGACCGGCCTGCCAACGCCAAAACGAAGCCCCGGCAACGCAGACAGCGTCGCCACTCCGAGATACGCTATTCGTCGCGCGAAAGCGCCCAGGAGTCCGCCCAACTTTCTGGAATGGGGAGGTTGTTGGCGTAAATCAGGTTGATCAACTGGCCGTGGTGATGGGCCTCATGTTCAACCAAACGGTAATACCCAGCCAGCGGCGTCGAGCCATTCTCAAAGACTCTCAGCCAGTCCACCTTCTCAAAAGTCGCCATCAAGGCCGCGTCTGCCGCCTCCATTCCCTGGCGCACCCGTTCAACCGGAAGTACTTCGCCGGCAGGCGCCGGCTGCAGACTGCAATCCCAGCCCTCCATCCCCCCTTCCAGCAACACGGGCGGCCAGCTCTCCTGTGTGCCCAACATACAGTAAAACTGGTAGAGGATGTTCTGGGATTCGGGAAAGGGCAGCCGGGCATTCAGATCGGCATCGGCCAGAACATCCATCAGATCATAAGTGCGTCCGCGCAGGTCCTGCCAGTGGATCTGTACACTCTCCAAAATACTCTGAGTCATCTTCTCCTCTTCCTATGCGCTTCTGTCATTTGTCAAAGGAAATTTGGCAGAGCGGCACAAACGGTGATCAAGGTCTCGCAGCCGCCGGCCACCGGGGTCTACCGGTATCAGTATAACACGGTGGTACTACTCGGAACTGTTTTGCGGACCGGAGGGGTGCCTCCCAAAATGGGGCCGAACAGTCGCATACCTCTGGAGGCAACCAGGCCACGGTCAGTTCACTTTCCAATTGTCTGCAAATGAAGTGGTGTTTCTCACTACTCTCTCCTCTCCCCTCTTTCCTCGCATTTGGGCGGTGGGGGCGATTAGGGCCCCCCCTGTTGGGGGGGGGGGGGGGGGGCGGCCCGCGCCGCGCGCCGCGGCCCGCCGCCCCGCGGGGCG
>VXOE01000046.1 GCA_009840225.1 Caldilineaceae bacterium SB0662_bin_25
GGGGGGGGGCCCCCCCCCCCCCCCACGCCCCCCCTACTGCCTACCCGACCTGGTGTCGACATTGGTGACGGGTGCCCAATCGAAAATGTCCAGCCCGACCACGTCCCGCCAGTCCCATCAGATCCCCGTACGTGCCTGCCCTGTGCCCCTCGAAAAGCCGGACCACAATATCGCCCGCCACCGCCGCGCATTCCCCGCCTGGCCCTCTTCGCTCCAAAACTGGGACGCCCACGAAAACGCAGCCTGAATGGTTTGGCTGAAACTGTCCACGTGTGCAAAGCTAAACGCCTGCTGCCCTTTGCCGCAAAGGAAGCCGCATTCTCGATACTGAACTGCTGCTTCGGGCCGGGTTGTCGCTGCAACAGATACAGGTTGCACACCACACAGAGAACCTCGCAATGTCATTCAACCACCCTTTCCCAACGACCCGACCACCCATATCCATTGCAGAGAGCGACAAAAAAATAACGCACATCGATCTCCCCGAACTGCAATGGTGGCCCATCGTACCGTCCCTCGGCCACCACTCAATGCAGGCCACCTACGAGGCCGATACGCTGGAGTTGAGCGCGGTGACAGAAATGTCCGCAGCCAGCCTCGCCAGAATTCACGACCTGGACTGCGTCGAGATCGCGGTACGGGAAAAAGCAATTCGCGAAGACTGGGATGTCCCCGGCAGTCCAAGTCTCTTCTATGCAAGCCTCGATGAGAGGGAAACAAGATGGCTGGGCGTTGTTCAGCAGATGGACGGCAGAAAGGTGCTGCAAACCTTCAAAGACAAATGGTTCGAAGCAAACTGGGGCCGTGGTGCCAAACGCAAAATCTGTGACGACGTCCGCTACCAGCCCCAGCCTGATGGCACCTACCGCACGACCCGCGGGCAGGGCATTGGCGCGGGAACCTACGACGTTACCATCGGCGCCCAGACGTTCCACTGCCTGCGCGTCTGGGACACGCTTGGCTCACCACCGAGCGAACACCAGGAACTGGCCGAAGCGTTCATCGAAGAAGGTGGGCGTGTCGTGTTCTATCGTCAGTACCGGGGCAGGCAGATGGGCCCAGGGGATACCGACTGGGCGATCAAGTACCCGGAAAACCTGAAGATCGTCATCGATGGCTGCGTCTATGTGCATTGTAACTGCACGGGCAGAGCGCACGACCTGATTACGAACACGGCCATCGGTTGCGAGTTGCCGGTATTGAGGTCCTGACGAAAACCCGGTACTCCAATTCTGTCGGGTCGCATTTGCCCCTGTTGCCCGAATTCAGTTTCGACCATCATTTAATGCCCGTAAAGATAGAGTACTCTGCGCAGGAGAACGAACTGCGGTATCTCCCCTGATCCTGCCGCGCCGCTATTCGCGACGCCTCCACCCTTCTCTGCGTGTTTGACATCCTTCCAATCTTCCCTATAATTCTGACACTGGCAACCCGATATGCCGGCCGCAGTCCTCAGATCCGAACTTGTGCTTTCCCACAAGAGCCGCTTTCGTGCCCTCCATCCGAGTCAGTTCCGTCCGTCAACTATTCAATGACGGCAATCACAATGCTTTCACCGATATGTGTCGGTTCAGTGATCGCCTCTATCTGACATTCCGCAGCTGCCCCGACGGCCACATGCTCTTCTCCTCGTCACGCATCGTTGTGTTGTCAAGCACAGATGGAATCGACTGGAAGCAGGTCCATGCCTTCAGCGTCGCCAACCGGGATGTCAGAGACCCCCACTTTCTGGTCTTCGACAACAAGCTGTTCGTCTACACCGGCGCCTGGTGGGTGACGCCCGGAAACGCCGAGGACAGGGACGTCAACGATCATCTTGGCTTCTGCGCCTGGAGCAAAGACGGCGAGAACTGGCACGGGCCGCGCATGTTGGACGGTACCCACGGCCATTACATCTGGCGCGCGGCCGCACATAACGGATTGGCCTATCTCAACGGCCGCCGCATCCGCAATTTCGACGTGCTTGCCCGGCGCGACGAGCCCCCGGAGTGGATGGAGTCCTGGCTGCTGCAAAGTTTTGACGGATTCACCTGGACGCCGCTCAGCCTGATTCAACCCGCCCACGGCGACGAAACCGCGCTCCTCTTCGAAAACAACGACGACCTGCTGGCGGTCGCTCGCGCCGGCGGCCGGCCCGCGCAACTCTGTAGTTCAAAGCCACCCTACACCGACTGGAAGTGCACCGATCTGGATAGGCACATCGGCGGCCCGCTCCTTACACGCTGGGGAAATCAGATCCTGGTCGGCGGGCGCAAACACACCGAAGACGGTCCCGTCACCGCCCTGTACGAGTTGGTCGGCACAGAGCTGGAGGAAGTCGCCATCCTGCCGAGCGGGGGCGACAACTCCTATCCCGGCTTCGTCGAACTGGGACCGGACAGCGCCTTACTATCCTACTACTCGAGTCACGAAGGCAGCGGAACCGGCCTGGCGCCCTCCGCCATCTATCTGGCTTCACTGGAAAAACACTGACGCCTGGTCAATACCGAAAATGTGGTCCTTTATCCTTCGCCGCATCCTGCTGATGGTGCCCACCCTGTTCGTCGTCTCCGTCATCTCTTTCGTCATCATTGAGGCGCCGCCGGGTGATTTCATGGACTCCTACGTGAATGCACTCCTGCAGGAGCAGGAAGCGGTCGACCCGGCCGAAATCGAATCGCTGCGCAAACGTTACGGTCTGGATGCGCCCACCTACGTGCGTTATTTCCGCTGGCTCGGCAACATCATGCAGGGCAACCTGGGGCGCTCGCTGGAATGGAACCAGCCCGTCAGCAAACTCGTCGCCGACCGCCTGCCCTGGAGTCTCGCCATCTCGGTCGCCTCCTTCTTCCTTGCCTATGCAATCGCGATCCCGATCGGCCTCTATTCCGCCACCCGTCAATACTCGCTCGGAGACTATTTCTTCACCCTGATCGGATTCATCGGACTGGCCACGCCCAACTTTCTGCTCGCCCTCCTGATCCTATGGTACTACTTTGTCGCTACCGGCAACGTGGCGGTCGGCCTCTTTTCCGACGAATACCTGATCGCGCCCTGGAGTTTTGCCAAGTTCATCGATCTCCTGAAGCACCTGTGGCTGCCGGCCCTGGTCGTCGGCACCGCCGGCACCGCCGGCCTGATACGCGTAATGCGCGCCAATCTGCTCGATGAGTTGGAGCGGCCCTATGTAATGGTGGCCCGTTCCAAAGGACTGTCCGAGGGCAAGCTGCTCGTCAAATACCCTTTCCGTATCGCCATGAATCCGGTCGCCAGCACCATCGGCTGGACGCTGCCGACCCTCGTGAACGGCGAGCTGCTGGCCTCTCTCGTACTGGGTCTGCCCACTATCGCCCCGCTCTTTGTCGGCGCGCTGCTCAGCCAGGACATGTTCCTGGCAGGCAGTGTGGTCATGATCCTGAGCACACTTACGCTCGTGGGCACGCTGCTCTCCGACATCGTGCTCGCCTGGCTCGATCCACGCATTCGCGGCGCCATCTGAGTCTGAAGTCTGGTCAAGGAAGGCCTTCCAACTCGAACATGCACGCCGCAACAGACTGGTAGAATTGCAATGGCCGTAATCGAAGAGAGATTCCAATCGAGCAACACTGGCGTGGACGCCAGCGAAGAGGACCTGTCGGTCGCTACCCAGTGGCAGTTGATCCGCTGGAAGTTCCTGAGGCACAAGGTAGCGGTCGTTTCACTGGTGCTGATAGCGATCTTCTATATCTTTGCTATCTTTGCCGAATTCCTCTCTCCCTACGACCCCGCCCACCACGACACCGACTACATGTTCATGCCCCCGCAGCGGCTGCGCTTCTTCGACGAAGGACAATTTCAGTTGCGCCCCTTCGTCTACGGCATGACTTCCCAGATGGACGAAAACACCTTCAGGACCACCTGGGAGTTGGACAAAACTCAGAAATTCCCCGTCAAACTGTTCGTTCGCGGCGATTCCTATAAACTGTGGGGCCTGTTCGAGAGCAACATCCACCTCATCGGCGTCGAAGAAGGCACCTTCTTCCTCATCGGAACCGACAAGATGGGACGCGACCTTCTCTCACGCATCATATTCGGCGGCCGCATCTCGCTGTCCGTCGGCCTGCTGGGCATCGCCATCAGCTTCGTGATCGGCGTCGTCATGGGCGGCGTATCCGGCTATTTCGGCGGCGTCACCGACCTGGTAATCCAGCGCATCATCGAATTCCTGCGTTCGATTCCCACTCTTCCGCTTTGGATGGCGCTGAGCGTGGCTCTTCCTCCGACGTGGACCGTCGTGCAGATATACTTTGGCATCGTGGTTATTCTCTCCCTCGTCGGCTGGACGGGGCTGGCGCGCGTCGTGCGCGGCAAGTTCATGTCTCTTCGCGAAGAGGAGTATGTGATGGCCGCCCAGCTCAACGGTTCCAATGAGGCCCGCGTCATCTTCAAGCACATGCTGCCCTCCTTCACCAGCCACATTATCGCTTCGCTTACGCTCAGCGTCCCCGGCATGATCCTCGGCGAGACCGCCCTCAGCTTTATCGGCCTGGGCCTGCAGAACCCGGCCATCAGCTGGGGCGTCCTGCTCAAGGACGCACAGCGGATCATTGTCCTGGCAGACTCTCCCTGGCTGCTTTCCCCCGGCCTGTTCGTCATCATCGCCATTCTCTGCTTCAACTTCGTCGGCGACGGCCTGCGCGACGCCGCCGACCCCTATTCGTCAATCTAGGCAGACCGCCAACCTGTCACATGACCCAGTCACCACTCCTGCTCAGCGTCGATAATCTGGCCACCCACTTCTTCTCGCAAGAGGGCATCCTTGAGGCCGTTGACGGCGTCTCCTTTGACATACACGCCGGCGAGGCCCTGGGCATCGCCGGCGAGAGCGGCTGCGGCAAGAGCGTTACCGCCCAGTCCATCCTGCGTATCGTGCCCAAGAACGGCAAAATCGTTATGGGGGAAATCTCCCTCTTCCAGAACGGTGAATCTGTTGACCTGGTGCAACTGGACGATCGCGGGCAGGAGATTCGCCAGATCCGCGGCGGCGAGATCGCCATGGTCTTCCAGGAGCCCATGGCCGCCTTCAGCATGGTCTACACGATTGGCAATCAGATCACCGAGGTGATCCGGCTGCACCAGGACTGCAGCCAGAACGAGGCCCGCGACCGGGCCATCGAGATGCTGCGGCGCGTGGGTATGCCCAAACCGGAACAGACCATTGACGCCTACCCCTTTGCGCTCAGCGGCGGAATGCGTCAACGCGCTATGATCGCAATGGCGCTTTCCTGCCATCCCGCATTGCTGATCGCCGACGAGCCAACCACCGCCGTCGACGTTACGATTCAGGCCCAGGTGCTTGAGCTGATGAAGGACCTGCAGCGGGACATGGGCATGGCGCTGATTGTCATCACGCATGACCTTGCTGTCATCTCCGAACTGTGTGACCGCGTCATGATCATGTACTTGGGCAAAGACGTGGAGAGCGCCCCCGCCGATGTCATCTTTCGCGACCCGAAGCATCCCTACACCATCGGTCTTCTGCGCTCCGTACCCGAGCTGGGAGAAGGCCACAGCCAGGAGCTCGATCCGATCTCAGGTTCCGTACCTAGCCCCTATCGCCGGCCGTCGGGCTGTCCCTTCCATCCCCGCTGCCCGGAGTTCATACCCGACGTCTGCGATGTCCACCTGCCGCCCCAGATCGAGTTGGCGGGAGGGCATCGCGTCCGCTGTCATCTGTATGTCCAGGACTGAGAACATGGCACAAGCAGATGCTGTTCCAAACGGCACCAATACAACCACGCATTCTCCGCCTGGCCGGCTGCCCCAGCAACTTGAGGGTGGCAAGGGATTGCCCGGCGCCGACAATGTCCTTGAAGTAACCGACCTGCGTAAGTATTTCCCTATCCTGCGCGGCTTCTTCCGTCGCCACGTTGGCGAGGTGAAAGCGGTCGATGAAGTCAGCTTCCACGTCGCACGCGGCGAGACCCTTGCGCTGGTCGGGGAAAGCGGCTGCGGCAAGACGACAACCGGCCGCTGCGTCATGAGGGCGATCGAGCCTTCCGGTGGGTCGGTCCTGTTTCGCAAACGCGACGGCGAAGAGATCGACATTACCTCGCTCACCAGGCCGGAACTGCGCTCCGTTCAGCAGCATATGGGGATGATCTTCCAGGATCCCTTCTCCTCGCTTAACCCGCGACTTACCGTCCTCGAAATCATCGGCGAGCCCTTTGTCACCCGTAAACTGATCACCAGCAGGCGCGAGCTGGAAGAGAGGGTGGCCCAGCTCCTGCGCAGCGTCCGCTTGGATCCAACCTACATGCGGCGCTATCCCCATGCTTTCAGCGGCGGTCAGCGCCAGCGCATTGCCATCGCCCGCGCCCTGGCCCTGGACCCCGACTTCGTCGTCGCCGACGAACCGGTCTCCGCGCTCGATGTGTCGGTGCAGGCCCAGATTCTCAGCCTGCTCAAGGAGCTGCAATCCGAACTGCATCTGACCTATCTCTTCATCACCCACAACCTGTCCGTTGTCGAATATCTGAGTGACCGTGTCTCGGTGATGTACGTCGGCCAGATCGTTGAGCTGGGACGTACCGACTCGATCTTCCGCCAACCACGCCATCCCTACACCGAGGCCCTGCTCTCGGCCGTGCCCGTAGTAGAAACCGGCAAGGCTGGCCGCCGCCGGGAGCGCATCATCTTGGAGGGCGACGTCGCAGACCCGTCCAACGTGCCGGCCGGCTGCACGTTCCATCCCCGCTGTCCGTACGTCCAGGACATCTGCCGCGTCGAAGAACCCCAGCTCGTCGATCTGGCGGGGTCGAACGGCAGCTTGCCCCACTTCGTGCGCTGTCACTTCGCAGAGGAGCTGGACCTGCAAGGCGTACGCAATTCGCCGCAGTGACCGATCGCTTTCTCTGCGTCTGAACTACCTGTAGACCCACGATGGACCCTTGCCTTCACCACTGGCAAGACATCAATGAACAAGACAGGAGGTGTGAACTTCACAAAAATGACCGAGTTTCGCAAACGTAATCTTTCACGCACAAGGAGCAAAACTGTGTCCCGTCGCAAACTTCCCTCTCAAAGTGGTGGCACCACCGTCGGCGCTAGGCTGGCGAAGGGTGTCTCCAGACTCGTTCCTTTCCTGATCATTCTGTCCCTGCTCTTGGCTGCATGCGGCGCCGCCGACGAACCGGCCGCGAGCGAAGAGGCCGCACCCGCGGCAGAAGAATCTGCGCCCGCCGCCGATGAGTCTGCCTCTTCGGAAGCTGTCACGATAACAGGCCCCGTGCTGACCGACCCGCCCGCCGGAGCCGGCGAGCGTGAAGTGCAGAGCGAAGTCTACAACACGCCGGCCGACGCCGGGGGCATCGACTCTTACCAGGAAGCGCCCGCCCTCGCCGAAATGGTCGCCAGCGGTGACCTGCCCCCTGTCGAGGAACGGCTCCCAATCAACCCAATCGTCATCAAGCCTGAAGAGGCCGTCGGCAAGTATGGCGGCGCCCTGCGCAAGACCGTCGGCGGTCAGCGCGCTATGGGTGAGATGGGCTGGTGGGTGATAGAGCCGCTGACTCTCCATTCACCCAAGGGCGTGATCGTTCCCAACGTGGCCGAAGGTTGGTCATGGAACGACGACCATACCCAGCTGACCATCAACCTGCGCAAAGGCATCAAGTGGAGCGATGGCGAACCCTTCACCGCCAATGACGTCATGTTCTGGTGGCAGGATATTATCCTCAACGAGGATCTGACGCCTTCACCACCCACACTGCTTAGCCGTGGCGGCGAAATGGCCGACCTGGCGATGATCGACGACTTCACCGTCCAGTTCACCTTCGCCAAGTCCTACGCACTCTTCCCCACCTACCTGGGAAGCTGGGGCGGGCCGCGCTCCGGACCGACCACCAGCCCGAAGCACTACCTGTCCAAATTCCATCCCGACTACGCCGAAATGGCCGATATTGAGGGAATGATGGACGACGGCGGCTTCGACAACTGGATGGACCTTTTCGGACAGAAGAACGGTAGTGTCAACACTGAAAAGCCGAGCCTGGCAGCCTGGATTCCGACCACCGTACCCCCCAACCCGGTCGAGGTATATGTGCGCAACCCCTACTTCTGGAAGGTGGACACCGCTGGAAACCAACTGCCTTACATTGATGAGATTCACGAAATTCGCGTGGCTGACGCCGAAGCCGCGCTCCTGAAGACCATCGCCGGTGAGCTGGACTTCGTACGCGCTCTGGGCACTGCCAACATCCCTGTCCTGTCCGAAAACCGGGAAAGTGGCAACTTCCGCTTCGCCTATGCCAACTGGATGCCCAACTCCTACGGCAACATCATGTTCAACTACACCATCGACGACGAAGCCAAGCGTCAGTTGTATAACGACAAGAGGTTCCGCCATGCACTCTCCGTGGCCATCAACCGCGATGAGATCATCAAGCTCATCTATAAGGGCGGCGTCTTCGCTTCACAGATCGCGCCGCTGCGTGGCCCGCCATATCACGGCGAAGATGAACTGTTCCAGTCCTGGACCCAGCATGACCCGGACCTCGCCAACCAGATTCTCGACGAAATCGGCATCACCGAGCGCGATGCTGAGGGCTTCCGGCTGGGGCCGGACGGTGAAGAGCTGCTGCTGATCATCTCCGCTACCACTGCCTGGCCGTCAGAGTCGCCCGAACTGATGGAACTGGTTAAGGGCTACTGGGCCGAGGTCGGCATCAATGCGACCGTGACGCCTGAAGCCGGACAGCTCTGGTACACACGCCACAACAGTGGCGAGCACGACGTCTCGGCTCGCGGCGGCCACTTCGGCGGCGGCCCCGTCCACCCGACGTTGAATGCCAATACCTTCGCCATGCGCGGCTGGCAGTGGGCCCGTGACTGGGCCGCCTGGCTCGACACCGACGGCGCCGAAGGCGTGGAGCCGCCGGATGATGTGAAGCAGTTGCGCGTGCTGCGAGACCAGATCCTGGGTGAACCGGACGAGGATACCCGTAACGCGCTGATGCGGGAAGTCTTTGAGATCCACATGGACAACATCTGGTCGATCGGTCTCGTCGTCGACGATCCCAAGTTCGGCCAGTTGACCAACGTGCACAACCGCCTGCGCAATGTCGTAACCTGGTCGATCTCCGGTGAGTGGACGCCCACCATCCCGGCGCAGTGGTTCATCAACGAGTAGAGTTTTCCTATCTCGGGCGCGGGCGCGTCTGTCAGTTCTCACAAAGGTAGAAGAAACCTGCGACCCGCCCGCCTTGAAGGACTGAAACCCTAACCGGACAGCGGAGCCAGCAACTGGCTCCGCTGTCTTGAATCTGGAGACTATGGGAAAGGAGAGCAGCAGGAATGGAACACGATGCCAGTAAACATCTCGTCTACATCAGCGGTGAGATGTTCCCGCCCGATCAGGCCAAAATCTCCGTCTTCGATACGGCCGTCACGCTGGGAGATACCGTCACCGAATCGACCCGCACTTTCGGCCACAGACCGTTCAAGCTGGAGAGGCATATCGAACGCCTCTACAAGTCACTGAAAGTGAGCCGAATCAATGCCGGGACGACGCCCGCCGAGATGACCGCAGTCACCCTGAAGGTACTGGAGACAAATCTGCCCCACGTCCCGCCGCATGAAGATGTCTGGATCGTCCACAACATCTCCCGCGGCATGGGCGCCGCCGCGGCCGACCCCACCCTGCAGCGCTCCCCTGCCACAATTATCATCAACACCGCACCGATGATCCTGCGCGACTGGGCCGGCTTCTACACCCAAGGCTGCCACGCAGTCACGCCCTTCAGCCGGGCCATTCCTACGCAGTCGCTCGACGCCCGCATCAAGAATCGCAGCCGCCTCGCCTATACTCTGGCCGAAGCCGAGGTCAAGCTGGTCGACCCGCAGGCGCAGAGCGTTATCCTGGATACGGACGGCAATGTTACCGAGAACAAGGGCGGCAACTTCTTCATCTGGGCCGACGGCGTCCTCAAGACGCCCCACGCCCGCGGCGCCCTCGCCGGCATCTCCCGCGAGACCGTCCTCGAACTCGCCGCCGTTGTAGGCATCCCTACGCAGATCACCGACTTCCAGCCCTACGACATCTACACCGCCGACGAGGCATTCTTCACCAGCACACCCTACTGCATCATGCCCGCGACAAAGTTCAACGGCCTGCCCGTTGGCGACGGCGCCGTCGGCCCCATAGCCAAACGGCTGCTGCAAGCGTGGAGCGACTTGGTGGGCATCGATATTGTTGCCCAGGCCCAAGGTCATCTGTAACGTGAGGTGGGAGAGGAGACAAGAGGGGAGGGTCTACGCGATTGAACCTGAACTGACCCTTTCATACACGGTGATCTGCCAGAACCCTTCCGTTTCCGCATGGACCGGCTCCAGTCCATCCCGCTCTGCGATCGCATGCACCTCACTATGGGGATGAACGAATGTCCGGAAATCTTTACGCTTTATCCTGAGATACACATTGAACAGACCGAACGCCAGGCGCACCCACCACCTTTCCCGCGGATAGCTCAGTGCAAGATAGCGCTCGGCCTTGTTCGCAGACGCCCCCAGCAGCTGTTTCAAATGGGGATAGCAGCAGATAACACGGTCCAGGATCACGGCATCGGCTGACTCGATCACACCGGCCGCGGTGGTGAAGTCGCCGTGAATATAGTGTACTTTACCATCCTGTCCCAACCGCTCCCCGATCTCGCGTGCCGCAGCAATGTACGCCGATGAAGCCTCTACTGCGACCGCGCTCTCTGCCAGGCCGCGGCGCAGCAGTTCGTGATGTACACCCCCGGCCCCGCTGCCGATGTCCAATACGCGCAGCGGCTCGGTACAGTTCTCCGACAGATAGGCAATGAGCCGTTCCGCCCGCCTCTCCAGCCCGTTGCGAATAAAGCCGTCGGCCTCTCTGGACGCCCACTCCGTATCGAACATCCCTTCATAATCGGCGAATGCCGGCGGCTCGCAGCAGGTGCAGGGCATCGGTCCCCTCCCTAAGCCGTAATGCTCGGCTCAACGCCTTCGAGACACAATTTAGGATGGCCCTATAGTGTCAAAGCGTTTCGACTGTATTCTCCAGGACGCCAAGTCCTTCGATCTCCCCCTTGATGCGGTCGCCTGCCTCCAACCGCACCTTCTTGGCGTGACCAACGCCGGCCGGCGTTCCCGTGCTCAGCAGGTCTCCCGGTTCAAGCGTCACAAACTGCGAGACAAATGACAGCGCTTCAGCCGGCGAAAATACCATCTGACCGGAGTTCGCGTCCTGCTGAAGCGTTTCGTTGTGCCACAGTCGTATGCGCAGACGGTCAGGATGAGGGACCTCATCACGCGTCGTGATCCACGGCCCCATCGGCCCGAACGTGTCCAGCCACTTGCCCACCAGCCAGTCGAAGAACCAGTCTCCCTCCTGCTCCGGAAGTTCATTTCGGAAGGTCAGTTCCCGGGCCGATATATCATTGAAGATGGTATAGCCCATGATATGCTCTTCCGCCTGCTCCGGCGTCAGATCGCGGCCGGTCTTGCCAACGACGACCGCCAGCTCCAGCTCCCAGTCGGCGAAGCCCGTCGATGCCGGAATACGGATCGGCTGCTTCGTTGCCGTGACCGACGATGTAGGTTTGATAAAGAAGCGCGGTATCATCTTTTCCTTGCCTATGTACGAACCGCCGCCTTCTTCAATATGGCTGGCGTAGTTTCCCGCCAGGCACATCAACTTACCGGGACTGGGCAGCGGCGCCCGCAGAGTGACACTGTGAAGTGGAATCTTCAGCTCCGGCCCGTTCTTGTTCTTGGCCCATTCGAACGCGGCGCGGACGCCCTCCATCGCCGCCTCACCGGCCCCCAACAATGTAACCATGTCCGCGACAGTAGCCGGATCTCCCAACCCGCACGCCTCCATGGCTCCTCGTATGTCGTAAATGTGGTCCCCATCCACGACGCCCACCCGTTCCCCTGCGCTTCCCACATAAGTCGCCAGTTTCATTGTTTTCTACCTCTATGCGTTAAGTGACACTGTGAATTCGAAGATTCTTGGACGTCGTCCCCTGGGGCACTTGACTCCTCATATCCCCCCGGACTGCTGCAACAGTTTCGCCACCAGGCCCGTCCAGCCTGTCTGGTGGCTTGCCCCCAAGCCGGAACCATTGTCACCGTTAAAGTATTCGTGAAACAAAATGTGGTCCCGCCAGTGGGGGTCCTCCTGCAAGATTGGCGTGTCACCATTAAATGGCCGCCCGCCCTTCTCGTTGCGCAGGAAAAGCCGCATTAGCCTGCGGGACAACTCTACGGCAACCTCGTCCAGAGTCATCAGGACGCCTGAACCCGTCGGGCACTCTACTTTCAGAGAGTCCCCATAGTAATGGTGAAAGCGCTGCAGGCTCTCGACAATCAGGAAGTTGATAGGGAACCAGACCGGACCCCGCCAGTTTGAGTTGCCGCCGTACATTCCGGAGCGCGATTCCGCCGGTTCATATTGAATCTCGAAAGTCCGGTCACCGACGTGAACGTGATAGGGATGCTTTTCGTGGACTTTCGAAAGCGAGCGAATGCCATACGGCGAGAGAAACTCCTCCTCGTCCAGCAAATAACGCAATATGCTCTCCAGCTTGTCTCGAGACAGCAGAGAAGTCAGGTACCTCTGTCCCACACCGGGGGCGTCGATGCTGCTGATGGTCGATGCCAGGCGCGGTCTGTTCTCGATGAACCAATGCGTACGCCGGTTGAATTCCGGCAACGAGGACATCAGCCGCGGCTCCAGCGTCTCAACGGCAAACAGTGGTATCAACCCGACCATGGATCGAACTTTCAACGGGATCAGAGTACCGTCGTGCATATGCAGCAGGTCGTAGTAGAATCGGTCCTTCTCATCCCAGAGCGAGACGCCCCCGCCGCGCTCTTCATTCATCGCAGTTGCGATACGCAAAAAGTGCTCGAAGAACTTGGTTGCCATATCCTGGTAGACGGAGAAGTTTGTTGAAATACCATGATATACCGAGTCCTGCTCTCCAAGCTCTAGGGCGATCTTCATCATCATCAGACAATAGAAACCCATCCACGCGGTGCCGTCCGACTGATCGATGTGGCCGCCTTCCGGCAGGCCTGCGCTGCGGTCGAAGACGCTGATATTGTCCAACCCCAGGAACCCGCCTTGGAAGACATTGTTGCCGTCCAGGTCTTTGCGATTGACCCACCATGTAAAATTGAGCAACAGTTTGTGAAAAAGGCTCTCCAGAAAGGGCCGGTCCGGTATCCCGCTCTGGCGGGCGTCGATCTTGTAGACCCGCCAGACCCCCCAGGCGTGGACAGGAGGATTGACATCGCCGAAATGCCACTCGTAGGCCGGCAATGCACCGTTCGGATGCATATACCATTCACGTGTTGAGAGCGTCAACTGCCGCTTGGCGTAATCCGCGTCCACCAACGATAGCGGAATGCAGTGAAATGCAGTATCCCAGGTTGCATACCATGGATATTCCCACTTGTCCGGCATCGAAATCACGTCGAAATTGTGCAGATGGTCCCAGTCGCCGTTGCGCCCCTTCCTGCGCCACTCGGGCGCCGGCAGGATCGGGTCGCCTCGCAGCCATTGGGGAATGTCATAGTAGTAGAGCTGCTTCGTCCACAACATTCCTGCAAGAGCCCTTCGTTGGACCAACAGTTCGTCCTTGCTCAGGCTCTGCTTCTGTACGGCCTCGTAAAACTCATCCGTCTCTGAAATGCGTTGGCGAAATGCCCTCTCGAACCCCCTGCCAAATGGTTGACGATGGCTCAGGTTGGAGAGGCGCCAGCGGTACACCTGCGTTCCTCCCGCAGGAATGAAATCAAAATAGTGTGCCGCCGCCTTCGTCCCCTGTTCCGCGGGATTGATCGCCTCGTGTTCACCGTTGATCACAAAGCGGTGAAACGCGTCCTTTACGTAGGGCGTCCGGTTCGGCGATCCGAATAACAACGCCGAATTGGTATCGTTTTCAGTGAAAAGGATCTCGCGTGCGTCATCAGCCCAAAAATGGTAGGGCCCTAATTCGGAGTGTTCTGCCCTCAGTGCCACAGTACCGTTCGGGCCCTGCTGCCGCGACAAAAGTGGACACCCGACTACATCACCCAATGGGCCGTTTTCATATCCCCAGCTCCATGTATTCCTGAACCACAGCGTGGGAAGAAGGTGAAATCGGGCGCCGTCCGGGCCCCGGTTTGTCACCGAAACGCGGACTAGAATATCGTTTTCGTCCGCCTTGGCGTATTCAACCAGAACGTCGAAGTAGCGGTTCTCATCGAAAACACCCGTATCCAATAGCTCATATTCACCGTCTTCGTACCCGCGCCAGCCGTTCTCCTCTACCAATTGACCGTACGGGAAGGCAGCCTGAGGATACTTGTACAACATCTTCATGTAACTGTGAGTCGGGCTGCTGTCAAGGTAGTAATAGTACTCCTTCACATCCTCGCCGTGGTTGCCCTCCGGACCGGTAAGACCGAACAGCCGCTCCTTCAATATCGGGTCGTTGCCGTTCCACATGGCCAGGGCCAGGCACAGGTACTGATTCCGATCGCAAATCCCACCCAGCCCGTCTTCATTCCAGCGGTAGGCTCGGCTACGGGCCTGATCGTGTGAAAAATAGTTCCAGCAGTCGCCGTTATGGCTGTAGTCCTCGCGCACCGTGCCCCAGGCCCTTTCGCTCAGATAGGGCCCCCAGTGCTTCCAATTGTTTTTGCGCTGGCGATACCATTCAAGCCGCCTGTGTTCCGCGGTCTGCGGAATGTTCAGCCGCGAAAGTGTCCCGGTTCTGCTCGTCACAAACTCTCTCCGCTCTCAGATGTCAATTCGCCGTCCGCTGCGGCTCGATTCGTAAGCCGCGTCCACCACTTTGGCGACGCGTACAGCGTCCTCGCCCGTGGTCAGTGGCTCGCCCTTCCCTTGGCAGGCACTGATAAAAGCACGCAGAAACGTCTCGCCCGAGGCGCCGCCGTAGGCCGGCGAATCCCCGAACGTGTAGTCAAATGTGCGCCGCGGCGCTGACGCCCAACTCGGATGTGTGCTTTCGACCTGTATGCTGGTCGGCGTGCCGTTAGAGCTGTAGGTGATACGTCCCAGACGGCCGTTGACGCTGACGTACGTGTCATAACCGCCAACGTTGTGATAACCGCCTCCGCTCATCGCCAGCATATAACCGGCGTGAAATGTACCGACCGCGCCCGACGCAAACCTCAACGACACCGCGGCCACGTCTTCTACGTCAATGTCCTCGCCGCTGCGCGTGGCAATCTGCGCCGCCACCGACACGATCTCGTCCTGCGTGATATTCAGAATCTGGTCGATATAGTGACAGCCCAACCAGGAAAGAATGCCTCCGCCGGCCTTATCCATATCGAAGAGCCAGTGACTGGGATCCCGCACCTGCACCTGCGTCGTCACCATGCGCATCTCAACCGAGACAAGCTCGCCTATCAGCCCCTGTTCGACAATGCGCCGGGCATCCTGGATCGGAGGCAAGGCCCGGTTCTGGTAGAAGACACCCAGTTTGCGCCCCTCTCGCTTGGCTACAGCCGCGACTTCCGCGCTTTCTACAGCGGTCTTGCCGATCGGTTTGTCGGTAATCACGTGCTTCCCCGCCTCCAGGGCGCGAGTGAAGATCGGTGGCCCCAGGTCGTTGCGCAACGCCGCCACCACAAACAGGATCTGCTCCTCCGCCAGCACCGACGCCAGGTCGGTCGTTGTCGCGCTGACCTTATCGCCCTGGTTCTCTAGGGTCGATCTCAGTAGAACCTCGTCCTCGTCCCAAAGTGTGATGCTTGCAATCTCCGGCACCGCTTGGAGCGTGCGCAAGTGGGCCAGCGAGTGAGGATGGGATAGCCCCAATAGGGCTGCGTGTACTTCTTGCATTGGTACTGGCCTCCACTGAACTGTGTCCGGCTGCCTTGTTTAGCGCGCCCCGTCTTCGAAATATGCCCGTTTTCCTGGCACGTCGGAATTCCACCCCTGTCATGGACGGAGGCAGTTCCGGTCCTGAAATGATTTGGTCGGCGGCTTCATACGCGGTAGCGCAAATTGGAAGAATACGTTAGCATATCGTAAAGGTGATTCTACCGCGTGTCAACCTGCCGCGAATCCCAGGGACTGCATCCAAATATCATAAACTGAAAGGCCCCAGGAGGGATTTCATGTACAGAGCAGCGGTTATCGGTCTGGGACGCATGGGCAGCACGTTCGACGATGAAATTCAGCAGGGCGGCTCCATATTTCTGCCCTACTGCCACGCGCCCAGCTACGTGGCCTCGCCCCACACCGAGTTGGTCGCCGGCGCCGACCTTCATGCCGAGCAAGGCGCAATCTTCGCCCAACGCTGGGGCCTTTCTGCACAGCAAATATACAGCGACTACCGGGACATGCTGGCAGCAGAACAGCTGGATTTCGTCAGCATCTGTACGACCGCACGCCACCGGGCCGCTATAATGAAGGACGCAATCGAGGCCGGCGTCAAGGCGATTTGGGCCGAAAAGCCGATCACATTGAGCCTCGCCGAAGCCGACGACGTCATCGACCTCGGTGCCCGCAACGGCGTTGCTATCGCCGTAAACTGCTCCCGCCGATACAGTCCATTCCTGTCGGAGGCACGCCGCATGGCACAGCAAGGGGAGCTGGGCGAACTCCTGCAGATTACCGCCTACACGGAGTGCTATATTTCTCACAACGGCAGCCATGCCATCGACACGATGCGTTATCTTGTCGACGGCGATGTGGATTGGGTTTTCGGCGAGATGGAGTCAGACGAAGAAGCAGCCGGCGAGGAAGACCTGAGGGGCAACGGCTACCTGGCCTTCGAAAACGGAGTTCGCGGTTTCATTCGCGCCATGCCCACCGGCGCCGCGCCATGGGAGTTCGATCTCATCGGCACCGAAGGACGCGTCCGTTCGCTGGCAAACGGCACAGACACACAGTACTATCGCTGGGTCCCCGGCGGCCTGCGTGACGAGGGCCTGCCCGCGCGGGCGCCCTTTCCCTTGCCGCTGAGTATTCAAGGCACAGGACTCTCGGTCATCTCCGACCTTGTCAAAGCTATCGAGACCGGTTCGGATCCGCGCTGTTCGGCCGAAGATGGCCGCAAAGCCCTTGAGATCGCGGTCGCGCTGCGCGAGTCCCATCGCCAGGGCGGTCGCCGCGTCGACCTGCCGGTCGCCGACCGTTCTCTGCGCATCCTGTCTGTCGAAATAGGTGGGGACGCCGTGCCCGCCCGTGTACGACGGCTGCGACAAAAGCCCGTGGTCGCCTAGCCGGGAACGATCAGCCTACCACACGATTTGGGAGAGATGGGCATGCCAGAGAAAGAATTCCGAGCCGCCGTAATTGGCCTCGGCCGCATGGGCAGCACATTCGACGACGAAATCACACGCGGCGGACAGTTCTTCATGCCCTACTGTCATGCCCCCACCTACACGGCTTCCCCCCATACCAACCTGGTCGCCGGCGCTGACCCACACGCGGAGCAGGGCGAGATCTTCGCCGGTCGCTGGGGCCTGGAAAGAGGTCAGATCTACGCCGACTACCGCGAAATGCTGCAGGCCGAACAGCCCGACTTCGTGAGCCTCTGTACGACCGCTCGTCACCGCGCCGCCATTATGATCGACGCCATCAATGCCGGTGTCAAAGCGATCTGGGCCGAAAAGCCTTTCACGCTCAGTCTTGCCGAAGCCGACGAAGTGCTCGAACTCAGCACCCGCAAAGGTGTTGCCATCGCTGTCAACTGCTCCCGTCGTTACAACGTCTCTTTCAATCAGGCGCGCCGCATGGTCGATGAGGGAGAACTGGGCGAGATCCTGCAGATAACCGCCTACACGCAGTGCAACCTCTCCCACAACGGCAGCCACGCCATCGACGCCATGCGCTACCTCGTAGGCGCAGATGTGGAGTGGGTATTCGGTGAAATGGAGTCGGACGAAAGGGCCGCCGGAGAACAGGACCTCATGGGCAACGGTTACCTCGCCTTTGACAACGGTGCGCGTGGTTTCATCCGGGGCTCGCCGACGGGCGCTGCCCCGTGGGAATTCGATCTGATCGGCACCGAAGGACGGGTCCGGAACCTGGCGCAGGGGATGGAAACGCAATACTACCGCTGGGTGCCCGGCGGACTGCGAGATGAGGGACTGCCGGCAAGGGCGCCTTTCCCACTGCCTACGCACATTCCTAGCTCGGGGCTCTCCGTAATTGAGGATCTCGTGGATTGTATCAAAACCGGCAAGCAGCCCCGCTGCTCAGGCCTGGATGGCCGCAAAGCACTGGAAATTGCCATCGCCATGCGTGAGTCGCACCGCCGGGGCGGCCGTCGCGTTGACCTGCCGCTGACCGATCGCTCCCTGCGCATTCTTTCGAGCGAAATTCGCAGCGATGCCGTACCCGCACGTGTCCGTAGACTGCAGAGCAATCGTGTTGCCGCATAGCCAGTGAAGATAGGCGGCCTGCAACTACCGTGGCACCGCCGGATCGATAATGATGTCAGCTACTCCCACAGGGTTCAACAGTGGAGGGCCTGCTGCTCACCGCCATTCAGTGGGTCGCCGCTTGCTCTTCAGGCGTTGCCCAATTCAGCTGCCCTTGGCGCCCAGAATCCTGCATCTGCCATGGCCGCTGGAATCGATGCGCAAACCGTAGCCTTCAGGAGAAACAGACATGTCCGAAAGTACCTATCGCGCAGCCGTCATCGGTCTGGGGCGCATGGGCAGCACTTTCGACGATGAAATCCGGCAGGGCGGGCAGTTCTTTATGCCCTACTGTCACGCCCCGACCTATGTGGCCTCCCCCCACACCGAACTGGTCGCTGGCGCCGACCCACATGCAGAACAGGGCGCGATCTTCGCCGAACGCTGGGGCCTCGAAGACAAACAGATCTATGCCGACTATCGCGAAATGCTGGAGGCGGAGCGGCCCGACTTCGTGAGCATGTGCACGACCGCGCGTCTCCGCGCATCAATCATGATCGATGCCATCAATGCCGGCGTTAAGGCGATCTGGGCCGAGAAGCCCTTCACCCTGAGCCTCGCAGAGGCCGATGAAGTGATCGAGCTCGCCGCCCGCAAGGGCGTAGCTATCGCCGTCAACTGTTCCCGCCGCTACAACGTCTTCTTTACCGAAGCGCGTCGCATGGTCGAAGACGGGGAACTGGGAGAGATACTGCAGATCACCGCCTACACCCGCTGCACCCTTTCCGCCAACGGCAGCCACGCCATTGACACCATGCGCTACCTGGCCGGCGGTGACGTCGAATGGGTCTTCGGCGAAATGGAGTCGGACGAGAAGGCTGCCGGCGACGAAGATCTGATGGGCAACGGCTACATGGTGTTCGACAACAATGTACGCGGCTTTCTGCGCGGCACGCCCACTGGCGCCGCACAGTGGGAGTTCGATCTGATCGGCACAGAGGGACGCGTCCGTTCCCTGGCCCAAGGCATGGAGACGCAGTACTACCGCTGGGTCCCCGGCGGGCCGCGCGGCCGCAACCTGCCGGCGCGTGCACCATTCCCGCTGCCGACAACCATCCCTAGCATGGGCCCAGCCGTGATCGAAGACCTTGTGCAGTGCATCGACACCGGCGCACCGCCCCGCTGCTCTGACGAAGATGGACGAAAGGCGCTGGAGATTGCGATCGCGATGCGCGAATCGCATCGACAAGGCGGCCGTCGCATTGACCTGCCGCTGCCCGACCGTTCACTCCGCCTCCTCTCGTCCGAGACCGCCAACGACTCCGTTCCCGCCCGTATTCGCAGACTCAGTGGCCAGTGACTGAACTGACTCTCGCAGATCTGGTCAAGCCGCTGGCCATTGCCTTCTGGAGAAACAATCATGACCGACAAAACCTATCGCGTCGCCATCATCGGACTGGGTCGGATGGGCAGCACAATCGACGATGAGTTCCCCGACAGGAGTCCGCCCTACTCGGTTGCCGCCTCCTGCAATGCCAGCCAACGCCTGCAGGTAGTCACCGGTGCCGACATCGACGCTTCCAAACGGGCGGCATTCTCAGAGCGGTGGGGCGTCGACGCGTTGTACGAAGACTACGTCGAGATGATCCGAAAGGAGGATCCCGACATGGTTGCCGTCTGCACTCGCGGTCATCTCCACGCCGAGATGGCGACGCGTTCCGCAGAAGAAGGCGTCAAATTAATATTCTGCGAAAAGGCGATCGCCTGTTCCATGGAGGAAGCCGACGGAATTCTCAAGGCGGTCCAGGAAAAAGGCGCTCTCTTCAACTCAGGGGTCCTCCGCCGCTTCAATCTTCGCTACCACCAGGCGCGTGACCTGATAAGGAATGGGGAAATCGGCGAACCAAAGGCCGCCATTCACTATGCCAGCACAAACCTGCTTCACGGACACATTCACTCCATCGACACATTGAGCTTCCTGCTGGACGATCCCAAGGTCGAGAGCATCTGGGGCGAACTGAACACGATCGATCATCGCATCCCAGACAACCGCCTCGAAGATGATCCCTACGGCATCTTCCAACTTACCTTTGCCAACGGCATTGCTGCCACCAGCGTCCCGGCCGGCAACTGGGAATTCGAAGTGATGGGCGACGGCGGAAGCGTGCGCGTATTCGACAATGGGACCAGCCTGCAGCTGCGAATGAACCAGGCAGGCAAATCCCGCATCGCTGCCGACGTACCCGTCGAGCCGGTACCTGAACACAGCGCAACACAGTACTGCCTGGAGGATCTCGTCCTGGCGCACGAAGAGGGACGGCAGACGCTGGGTCCGGTCGAAGTCGCCCATCATCTGACCGAGGTCTGCCTGGCGCTTGCAGAGAGCCACCGCCAGGAAAAGAGGATCAACCTGCCGCTGGAAAACCGATCACTCTACATCTTTCACCGTTGAACCCCACCAATGCATAATACCAGGGCCGCGGCGGCCCTGCAACCAAAGCTTCACCAAGTAGGGAGGACGACCATGGACAAAGTGAAAGTCGACGACCGTGACTGGTCCAAACTGAGCTATGGACAGCACGTTTACCAGCTGGAAGTGGAAGGCTACACCGTCATCCCCGATCTGCTCACGCAAGAGCATCTGGAGGCTCTGCGTACCGAGACCGCCAAGTTGAATACGTTCGCAGTGGACTACAGCGTCAAACAGCAGGTCCGCCCAAAAGCCCAGTTCACAGGCGGCGCCATAACCGACCTGATCGCCCATCCGCCCACAGTCCAGTTTCTGGAGCGCCTGTTCGGCGATGACATTGTGTTCATGTCCTACGCCTACGCCCGCTCCGAACCGGGCCATCCGGGTATCAGCCTCCATACCGATGGCCAGCCCTATGGCTCGAAAATCTTCGGCTACGAGGGCAGCTGCCCCTGCATGGTTCGCGTGCTCTACTACCTCCAGGAGCTGACCGAAGAGGTCTCTCCATTTCGCGTGATTCCCCGCTCCCATCTCGTCATGCACGCACACGGCAATCCCTACGTTCGCTATGAGTCCCACCCCGAGGAGGTCATGGTGACCGCCGCGGCCGGATCGGCCGTGCTGATCAACCATCGGGTCTTTCACGGAAACTTTCCCAACGTCGGTGACTACGCCCGTGAGCTGCTGGCAATCGCATATCGCCCTGCCTGGGCAGGACCGGTCGAAGAGGAAGTAGAGCAGTGGCCGGCTGAAGAACTGGCCAACCTGCCGCCTGAAGTCAAACGGTTCTTCATCGACCGCAACACTCGGAAATGGGATTACGGCGGCGGCAACAAACCGCCCGACATGGCCAGCGAGGCCCCCGGCATCAACCCCAGCCGCTGGGAGCTGGCTTAGCCATCTAACCTTGCGCCGCGGCTACTTGCTCACAACGAAGCAATCCGTTTCCCGCTGGCTCCGCAAAGGAGGGCCGGATGCAGATTCCTGGTGACACCGTAGAAGTTCCTGAAATCCCGTGGCAGTCCAACGTCGAACTGCCTGCGCAGTGCACCGCCGTGATCGTTGTCGACATGCAGAACGACTTCGTCAAGGAGGGCGGCGCACTCCTCGTGCCCGACGCCGCCTCCACACTCGACAGTCTGCAAAATCTCTTGACGCGCGCTCGCCGCGCCGGCGTGCGCATCGCCTACACGCAGGACAGCCACTTCCCCGGCGATCCCGAATGGGAGATCTGGCCGCGTCACTGTGAAACCAATAGCTGGGGCTGGCAGATCGTTCAGGAGCTGGCGCCGCAACCCGAAGACCTCGTCTGCCAGAAAAGCCGTTACGACGGATTCTACGGCACCTGGCTTGAGCATTTTCTCGCCAATGTCTGGAACGTGCGCAACCTCGTGATCGTCGGCACTGTCTCCAGCATCTGCGTCCTCCATACCGCCGCCTCAGCCGGCCTGCGCTGGTTCTCCGTCGTCGTGCCCGCCGACTGCATTTCGGCGCTGACCGAATTCGACCAGGCCCTCACGCTGCGGCAGGTCTCCTGGCTCTATACCGGCAACGTCACCAGGACGGCCGGCTCCATCAAATTCAGCAACGGCGCAAATGAGCAGTAACCGGTGGCCCCCGAACATGGCCCGGACCAGCACGCCGCCCGCAGCCCCCTGACTATGCCCTCCCGTACGTTCGTCGCCTTCGACCTGGAGACTACCGGACTCAATCCAAAGCGCGATGCCATTATCGAGTTCGGAGCCGTGCGTTTTCAGCAAAACGGCCCGCGCGAATACTACTCGACCTGCATCAACCCCGGCCGCCCCCTCCCCGTTCGCATTCAACAGATAACCGGCATCCGGCCTGCCGACATTGTCGACGCCCCCGCCATCGATGAGGTTATTCCCGTTATCCTTAACTTCTTCGGGAACGGCACGCACGCAGTAGTCGCCCATAGCGCCGGATTCGACACTTCATTCCTGCGTGCGGCCGGTGTGAAGCTGCACACACCTGTTCTCGACACCTACGAGCTGGCTACGATTCTGCTGCCGGGCCAGGACAGCTACAGTCTGGGGGAGCTGTGCAAAGCTCTGTCGATCCCATTGAAAACGGCCCACAGGGCGAGCCATGACGCCGAGGCGACCGCCGATCTTCTACTCCACCTTCTGCATCGGATCAAGGAACTCCCTGATTCCGTGCTGGAAACCTTGAGCGAAACCGGTCGCGGCGGCAAATGGGACCCGATTCTCCTGTTTGACGAAGAGTTGCAACGCCGTAAGCAGACGGGGCGGGCCAAAAGCACGGTTGGCCTGACCAGGCCGGTCAGGAGAAACGATCCCCCACTAAGGCCCGACCCTTCTCCGCAAGAAATTGCCGACGGATTCCTGGTCAAGGCCTTTTCAGATGACGGTCCCCTTGCTATGGAGTTCGATGCCGAGGCTGGCACTGTATTCGAGAGAAGAGACGGCCAGCTGCAGATGTCAATTCAGACACTGGACGCGCTGAATCGGGGCGATCACAAAATAATCGAAGTCGGAACCGGTACCGGAAAGAGCCTGGCCTATCTCTTGCCCGCCGCAGCTTGGGCGGTGCACAACCGGAGCCGCGTTGTCATCGCCACCCACACCCTTCCCCTGCAGGACCAGTTACTGGAAAAAGAACTACCGCGCGTGGCCCTGACCCTGGCTGAAATTGGCGCCGACCTGGACGAAGGACCCGGCCAGGATGTCCGGGCGATGGCTTTGAAGGGTCGTTCTCGCTATCTATGTACGCGCAGGCTGACCAACTGGCTGGATGCGCCCCGCGGCCGCGGAGGGCTCTTTGCAGAGAGCTTGACTCCCCTTGAGTCGCGGTTCTTGGCCAAGCTGCTGGTCTGGCTGCCGCATACCCAAACTGGCGACCTGAGCGAGCTGCCGATTCATGACCGGCAAGAGCGAGCTCTGATGGCACACGTCGCTTCCCATGCCGACGAATGTAGCTTGGAAAGGTGCGTTTTCGCACGCCCCCCCGGCCGGCATGCCTTTCTCGGCGGCCGCTACCGTGACTTCTACCTGGAAGCGCACCGGCAGGCCTTATCCTCCCATCTCCTGATCGTCAACCACGCCCTCCTCTTGGCCGATCTTGCCGCAGGCGGCCAGGTCCTGCCCGATTATGACACGCTGATCGTGGACGAAGCCCACCACTTGGAGGGTGCCGCAACCGAGCAGTTTACGAAGCAGGTCGACCTGCGCGCATTGACCTATCTTCTTGACGGACTGGAAAGAGCAGCCGAATACCTGGCGGCTCACATCGATCAAGAACATCTGCTTGAACTGGCCGCTCAAGTGGCTTCCGGCAGCCAGGATCTGCGATCCAGCCTCCCTCCCTTTGCTGAAGCACTCCACGATTTCGTACTCCGCCATTCCGAGACCAGGCCCGTCGCCCGCGGCGCCCCTGGCTATCCCCAACAGGTAGCCTTGGACAGCCGCATGAGAGCGCAGCCGGCCTGGAGCGAAATTGAAATCGAGTGGGACGGGATCAGCCAGATAATCGGTCACCTTCTCGGTCGACTGACAGATCTGGCCGAACAGCTCGACGCGTCCCAATGGTGGCAATATGAAGATGAATACGGCAACACAACAGCCTTAGCCGGTGGAACATCCCGTGCGCTGCAGGCCTTGCACCGCAGCCAGACCGACCTCGCCGACCTCCTGCAGGTTGCTGACGATGTCATCCTTCGTCCACTCAGCCACCAGGAAGAGTCGGTTGCCTGGCTGGAGCTGTCCGAGAACGGGAGGTCCTCTCGCCGCAACAGTTCTCGCAACCGCCGCGGCGTCGATTCAGTCGTTCTTCGCAGTGCACCAATTCAGGTCAGCGAAAAGCTGGATTCGGAACTGTTCGGCAAAAACCGGGCGGTAGTACTGACCGGGGCCACGCTCCGGGCCGGCGATCATTTCGACTATCTGCGCGACAGGTTGGGGTGCTGGGACGCCAACAGCGCGGTCATAGACAGTCCATTTGACTACAAAAGGAACGTGCTTCTCTACCTGCCCAGCGACATGCCGCCGCCCGACCATCACAACTACCAGCCGGCGCTCGAAGAGGCTATCCAACAGGCTGCCCTCGCCGCACGCGGCAGAACCCTCGTCCTCTTCACCAGCCACAGCCATCTGCGCACAAGTGCCGACGCCATTCGTACCCCTCTCGCCGCCGCCGGGCTGACCGTGCTTCAACAGGGTGAGGGCAGCCGTACCCGCAACCTGCGCGACTTCCGCGCCAATCCGAACTCCGTCCTGCTCGGCACCAGCAGCTACTGGGAAGGCATCGACCTGCCCGGCGACCAGCTGGTCTGTCTGCTCATCGCCCGCCTCCCCTTCGCCGTGCCCACCGACCCGCTCTATGCAGCCCGCAGTCGACTCTACGAAGACCCCTTCCACGAATATGCCGTGCCCGAGGCGGTCATCCGTCTTCGCCAGGGATTCGGGCGCCTCATCCGCAGCGCCACCGATCGCGGCGTCGTCGTCCTGCTCGACAGCCGCCTCTGGCGCCGAAGCTATGGCGAGGTCTTTCTCGACGCCCTGCCCGATTGCACCAGGCGCCAGAGCCCCCTTTCTCATCTGGGCGAGGCTGTGCAAGGCTGGCTGGACCATCAGGCCCGGACCCTCGCAACCGTCGAGCAGCACTACGAGTTTGAGTCCTGGGATACCGGCGATGAGTGAAGGGCTCGATGAGGCGCGGCCAACACCCGCTAAAGCTCCGCCCAAGCGTTCTCGCCAAAGCGCCGCACGACTGAAGATTCTCCTCGACGCCGGACCCGCCGTCCATCAGAGCGCCGGCCTCGCCCGCTATACCGAGAGCCTTGCCTCCGCACTGTGGCGGCACTGTCGCGACACTGTCGATCTCAACCTGTTCTACAACCGTCACAGCGGCCACCAACTCCCCGCCTCGCTCTCTCCCATCCCCGCTCGCGCATTTCCATTGGGCCAGTATCCCTGGCGGCTGGGCGTGCTCGCATGCCAACTGTTGCGGGCGCCCGTCGTGGACCGCAAACTCGGAGCCGGAGACATCTACCATGCCACCGAGCACCTTCTGCCATGGACCTCGCGGCCGTCCGTCCTGACCGTGCATGATCTAATCTTCGAACGCTATCCGCAGCACCACACACTTGCCAATCGGAGCTTCTTGCGCGTAGCGATGCCCTTGTTTGTCCGCCGCGCCGATGCTATCATTGCCGTGAGCAGACACACGAAACAGGATTTACTTGAACTGTACGGCACGCCAGCGCACAAGGTTTTCGTCGTCGAGGAAGGCATTGAAGAGCAATTCAGACCCGCCCTCGAAGAGGAGATCCGGCAGGTAAAGGAAAAGCATGGGATCCGGCGACCGTATCTGCTCATGGTGGGTACGCTGGAGCCGCGCAAGAATCACCGGCTTGCCTTTGAGGCCCTTGCCCGGTTGAAAGCGGGAGGCTTTCCTCACTGTCTTGTCGTGGCCGGAGGAGGCGGTTGGCTATTCGATGACGTGCAGAGGAAGGTGGATCAGTTGCAATTGGCCGCAGACGTACTATTTGCCGGACGCGTTCCAGAAGAAGACCTGCCGGCCCTGTACAGCGGCGCAGACTGTTTCCTGATGCCCAGCCTGTATGAGGGATTCGGCATCCCCGTGTTGGAAGCGATGGCTTGTGGAACACCGGTAGTCTGCAGCCGGGCCAGCAGCCTGCCCGAGGTAGCCGGGCCAGCGGCTTGCTACATCGAACAGATGACTGGCGAGGGCTTGGCAGATACGATTCGTAGCGTGCTGTCAGACCCACAAACGACTCAGCAAATGCGTACCTCGGGACTGCGCAGAGCAGCCCACTTCCGCTGGCAAGAAGCAGCAATGCAAACAGTAGATGTCTACAACGCAGTCGCAGGGGGCCGTCATTGAAGCCGCTGCGCATTTGCCTGGTGAGCAAAGAATATCCGCCGGCAGGAAGTGGCGGTATCGCCAACTATGTCCATCTTCTGGCCCACGGCCTGGTCGAAGAAGGACACGACGTCTCAGTGATTGCCGGACCTCCTGACAATGGCTGTATGACTCCCTCCAACAGCAACGCTCCACACGCGCCGGAGTTGTACCGCGTGGAAAATCGCCGGCTCGCTCTGCCGTCCCCAATCCGGCGTAAAGCACGCGGAATCTGGCGCCAACTGGAGCGAAGCTGGGCCGTAGACCGTAAAATCGCCCGCCTGGAACGGACACAAGGGCCATTTGACGTGGTCGAAATGCCGAACTGGGGCGCCGAGGGTCTCTGTTACAGTCTCCATCCGCGCGTCCCGCTGGTGGTCCGTCTTTCTACGCCGCTTGCCCAGGTAAGTCTCCTCAAAGAAGGACCGTCGGACAGGATGGGTCTCCGTCTGGCCTGCTTTCTGGAAGCTCTTCCCGCGCGGCGGGCTGCCCATATCATCGCCAACAGCCGGTTCATCGCTCAGTACTGCACTGATCTCTACAAGATACCAAATGCCGACCTGGAAGTGATACCGCTTGGCATCCCCGTGCCATTTTCGCCGCCAGTCGAGCGGCAAGCCAAAGAGGGAACGGTAACCGTCCTTTATGTAGGTCGACTGGAGAAACGCAAAGGGATCGACCGGCTGCTTCACGCCATTCCCAGAGTGATTCGCAAGGCCCCATGCTGCAGGTTCGTCATCGTCGGCGACGACATTGGCGAAGCGCCGCAAGGAATGTCCTATCGCGACTACTTCGAGAGTTTTGCTTCACCTGCGGCGCACGCCGCGACGACATTTTTGGGCTATGTTGAAGAAAGTGATCTCTCACAGCTGTACGCAGACTGCGATGTATTCGTAGCGCCTTCGCTTTCCGAATCATTTGGTCTGATCTATCTCGAGGCAATGGCCCGCGCCAAGCCGGTAGTCGCTTTCCGTACAGGAGGCGTACCCGAGGTGGTCGCCCACAACAGAAACGGCATTCTCGTTGAGCTTAACAACGTATCTGAACTGGCGGGTGCTATCATCCGCCTGAGTGAAGACCAGGAACTGCGGCGGATGATGGGGCGTTGCGGCTTCGAGCGCGTGCAAACATCCTTCCCTGCCGAGCGCATGGTAAGGGAATCGGTTGCCTGCTACCGGCGAGTCATTTCGGGCAACGGGAACCGACTTTCTCATGACCTGGTGTGAACCTGCTCCGGCCTCCCCCGTCAGCATCTGAGTGCTGCTGACAGGAGGGCAGGATCCTTCTTGGGATGAGGCTCTGAGTCTCTTCTCTTGTTTTCAATTCCATGAGTGTCTATCAGACCATTGTCAGGAACACATACTGGAGCGCCCTGAGTACAGTTGGTGGTCTGTTGATGGGACTGATCACCAATATTGTCCTCGCTCGGGCTCTGGGCGCGCCGTTGCTTGGCCGGTACAACTACTGGCTGTGGTTGATAGGTCTGCTCGCCCTGATCGCCTCACCTGGTCTTCCGGGGGCAATGACTAAATTCGGTGCCGAGTATCTGGGCCGGGACGAGAAAGAAACCGCCTCGGCCGTATTTGCGAGGTTGCTGCGCATAGAACTCGTCCTGGGTGCCCTGGTGGCAGGCATTGTACTGGTCTATTCGTTGCTCGTCCCCGCCAGCGACACCGCCGCTCTGGCCCTCGTCGCCTTTTCGGTCCTGTTCGTCGTGGTGGAGGTCTTTTTCCAGGCCGCGGCCAAGGGCGCACAGGACTTTCGCGTCTTCAGCCAGGCCAGTCTGATAGGAGGCTTTCTCTACGGGGTTGCCGCCATAGCGATCGTCTCATTTGGCTACGGGATTTACCCGCTCCTGATCGCTTACATCGGGCGGCGCATTCTCACCATCCTCCTGATCGGCTGGAAGCTGCCGGCGCACTATACGCTTCAGGGATCGCCGGCGCC
>VXOE01000009.1 GCA_009840225.1 Caldilineaceae bacterium SB0662_bin_25
CCTCAACCCCCTGTAGGGGCAGGCCTTGTGCCTGCCCGCCACCCACCCTGCCGTGCCGTCTCCACCTTTACCATACCTGACCATCCTCGTCCCCAAAGACGACTGCTCCCCTCGAAGATCAACAATACAATACCGCCCCAATACCTGTGATATACTGGCTCTTTGGCGGCCGCAAGATCCCTACCATCACATCATCTCCTGCATCGCAACCGCGACACTTGCAATCAATGTGACTAGGACTCATTGACACTTGTCTGAACCCAATCGGCGGCTGACCTGCGCATTCACGCAAAAACATCCAGTTTCCCGACGGTGTTTTTCGAGGTCCTTCGTGGCCCTTCGTGGATAAAGAGGTGTCCTTCGCGACCCTTCGCGTGACTTCGCGGACAAAGAGGTGTTCTTCGAGGTCCTTCGTGGCCCTTCGAGGACAAAAAGGTGTTCTTCGCGACCCTTCGCGTGACTTCGCGGACAAAAAGGTGTCCTTCGTGGCCCTTCGTGGACAAAAAGGTGTTCTTCGCGACCCTTCGCGTGACTTCGCGGATTAATAAGGTGTTCTTCGTGGTCCTTAGTGGACAAAAGGTTGTGCTTCGCGACCCTTCGCGTGACTTCGCGGATGAAAGGTGTTCTTCGCCACCCTCGTTCCTTGACACAGGCCAACCCAACTACCCCCAATGCCTTCTCCCTTCAAACGCATGACTCGAAACACAGAGGACAACCATGTCAACCCAAAACTATGAAGTCCTGTTTCTGGAAAGGGGCGTCGCCGACGTCAGGACGTGCGAAATGCCGTCTGCGCGGCCAGGTGAACTGGTCATTCGGGCCCATGTCTCCCTGATCAGCCCGGGCACCGAAAGAGCCTTTCTTCTCGGTCTTGCCAATACCCCCGACCGCTACCCCCAAAAGACAGGCTACAGCCACATAGGCGAAGTGGTCGAGGTCGGGGCCGGGGTCGAAGGCTGGGCGGTCGGAGACCGTGTCGCCTCACGCGCCAACCACAGACTGTTTGCGTCCATGCCGGTCTCCAATTGCAACCGCGTCCCCACAGGACTGACCAACGAACGCGCCGCATTCTTCCGGCTTACCTCCATCGCAATGCAGGGCGTGCGCAAAACGCGCATCGAACTGGGCGAGCCGGTCGCCGTCATAGGGTGCGGACCGGTCGGGCTGCTGGCGGCACAGCTGGCCCGTCTCAATGGCGCGCTTCCCGTGGTCTCAATAGACAAAGATGCGCGCCGCCTCGCGTTTGCACAGGATTTTGACCTCGACGCCGCCTTGCCGGCCGACGACGACCTCAAGGAAGCCCTGCGAGCCCACTGCAGCGGTGACGACCCCGCGCTGGTCATCGACGCCACCGGCCATCCCGAAGCCATTCCCGCCGCCTTTGACCTCGCCCGCTCCGGCGGACGCGTGCTACTCCTGGCCAGCACCAGAGGCGATACCGAGGCCGTCAACTTCTATCGCGACGTCCACATAAAAGGACTCACCGTTATCGGAGCCCACGAAAGCACCAGACCGCGCCTGGATTCCGCGCCAGGCTGGTGGACTCACCAGGCCGACGAAAACACCGCCCTCAGGCTCCTTGCCGGCGGCCGTCTGATCGTAGATCCGATTACCACCCATCGCTTTGCCTGGCACAACGCCGCAGAGGCCTACGAAATGCTGGCTCGCTGGGAACCGGGTATGATGGGGACCCTCCTTGACTGGCAGGATTCATAACGGCACAGACCTGCACTGCGATGAATCCTTCGACCCCAATCTCGTCCAGAGAAATCTTCGAGACCTGGTGGCCTCTGGCCCTGAGCTGGCTCATGATAACCGTGGAACAGCCAATTCTGGCGGCAGCAGTGGCTCGCAGCGGCGATCCAAAGATCCAGCTCGCAGCCTGGGGTCTGGCATTCTCCCTGGCAATTGCTCTGGCGGCTCCCTCAATCTCCATGCTGGCAGTGTCAACCTCTCTCAGCAGAGACAGGATGTCCTACAGGCGCGGGCGCGGCTACATGCTGTGGCTCAGTCTCGGTCTTACCTTCGTTCACTTCATTCTGGCCTTCACCCCTGCATTTGAACTCGTTGTACTGGGACTCATTTCGGCCCCGCCGGAACTTGCAGAGCCCGTCCGTACAGGCTTTCGCATTCTGCTTCCCTTAGTCCCCAGCCTTGCCTTAAGACGTTATCAGTACGGTGTCCTGATTCGCTGCGGAAAGACGCGCGCAGTGTCGCTTGGCACGGTGACGCGCCTGCTGATTGAAGTAGCGCTCGCAATTGGGCTTTTTCAGCTAACTGGCCTGGACGGGGTCGTCGTCGCCAGCACGGCCATTGCAACGGGCGTGGTCTATGAAGCAATCTATGCCACGATTCGCGTTCGGCCTGTCGTTCAGGATAACCTCATCTCCATTACGCCAGGCCATGCTCCGCTGTCGTGGGGAAGATTCCTGCGCTTCTATCTTCCCCTGGCACTGACGACTTTGATGCAGATGATGCTCCAGCCCCTGGTTAGCGCTAGCCTCAGCCGTATGCCGGATTCGATTGGTTCGCTCGCACTGTGGCCGGTACTGTTTGGCGTCCTGCTGGTGATTAACAGCGCCGCAATCGGTTTCGTCGAAGTGGTGATCGTGCATCTGGACCAACCTGGCTCCATTGAAGCGTTGAGGCGTTTCGCGCTCCGCCTTGCAGTCTTACTGGCGCTGGTCCCTCTTGCACTCTCTGTTACGCCTCTTGGGGACCTGTGGCTGATTCGGTTCGCCGCCCTTCCCGCCGACCTGTTGCAGCAGGCCAAGGCCGCTCTGTGGCTCGTGATCCCGCTCCCGGCCTTGACGACAATTTCAAGCACGCTCCAAGGCACTCTCATAAACGGCCAGCGCACGCGGGGCGTCACCGAGGCTGATGCAATTTCCCTTGCCACGGTCGCCATTCTGTTGACTCTGGGTACTCTCTGGGGGGGCCGCAACTGTTTGGGACAGGCCGAAGGCAGCGCGGCCGTTCTCTGCGGCGTTTCGGGGGTCTATATTGCTGTTGTCGCCTACGCCGCTGGTTCGGTCGCACGCAATCTGTGGCTGTGGCGTCGCTCGCAGCCGGTCTATCTGTCTATTCGACTACGCCACGCCCGCGCATAGGAAAAGAAAGGGGATTATATACTTTAGTCGTAACTGCTAAGTCCTTGCCCAAAGGCGCCCATGATTCAGCATGGCGAAAGATGTTTCTCTATCCTTACCCCTCTTTACTCTCTCCTCGCTTTTGGGCGGTCGGGCCTATTCGGCCCTCCCTTGT
>VXOE01000100.1 GCA_009840225.1 Caldilineaceae bacterium SB0662_bin_25
TCGGCTCGCTGGCCGCTGTCAAACTGTATACGGCAGCCGAAATCGCGCTCCTGCTCAGCGGCAGCGGCGGAGACGGCTCAATACCGCTCGCCATCACCGTGCCGATCACCATGAACGTGCGTACCGGCCCCGGTCTGCTCTATGACATCGTCGGCATTGTGCCCAAGGGCACACAGGGCCGCATCTTCGGTATCGACCCGGCCAACGACTGGTTCCAGATCGAGCTCGAAGCGTTCGACACGCTCGTCTGGGTCTACCAGGACCTGACCACGGTGATCGGCTCGCTTGCCGGCGTCAAATGGGTAACCGAAGCCGAGCTTGCCCTCCTGCCGGCCGCCATCACGCAACCGCTGCTGTTGAATGCCCGCGCCGGACCGGGCCTGACCTACGACATCCTCACGACCATACCGCAGGGGACGTGGATGAAGATAGTCGGCATCGACACGCTGGGCGAATGGTACCGCGTCGACCTGCCCGACCTCAACCAACAGGCCTGGATCTTCCGCGACTATACCAAAGTAGCCGGCGGCTCGCTTTCGGGTCTGATACAGCTCGCGCTGGGAGGCAACCCGCCGTCAGGCAGTCGGTTGACCAGTTCGATCACCGTCGCGCTCTTACTGCCGCCCGCCGGGGGTGTCGACCTTTATGTCAGCTGGGTTGACGTCAGCGGCTGTGCGCAGTTGTACAACCTCTACCACCGCGCCAGCCCCGACACGACCGTCTACATCTCGCTCGAGCAGGCCGCGACGTCCTCGACCGCCAACTCCAAGAGCCTCAGTTTCAGCTCACTCAGCGGCAGCAGTTTCATCTCGGCCTGGTGCGGTTCGATGGCCGGAGGCCGCGAGGTCGCCGAAGTCGAGATCGACCCCGGCGTCGCCGGCACCTACAGCTCGACGACGACCAGCGGCGGACTCGCCGCCGTGCCCGACACAGACGACGGCTTGCGCTGAGCGCGCATTCCGAGCAGCCACGCCATATCCGATCGCGCCGAAGCGATCGCATTCCAGGAGGCCCTCGTTGTCATCGACGTCAACGGGGGCCTCCTACATCAGTTGATTGCCGCCCTCATCGTGTCCGACTTCTCTCACCGTCCAAAAGGACGAACTGTTGACGAAGGCTCATTCAAGAATGATCTACAATTCGTATACGATCTGACTACGACATGTACGGGCCCTTGCCCATGCCCGGATGTCGCCGCGCCGGCTGTCATGCGCAATGGCTACACCTTTCTGGCGATTTTTCAGTCCGCTACTCTGGAGATCAGCCCCCATGAGGGTGAATCGGCCCTTAGATCCGGTCCTTTGCCCGCAAAAAAACAATGACCGAAATTCTGTGCAAAGGCTTGACAACGTCAATATTACGATCTACGATCCTGATCCCTCCACACGCGTGGAGCATCGAGGACTCATTTGGCATACGTTTATCGGATCGACAGTTGCAGTAAAGGTGCCATGGCGGAATGACTGCAAGGATCCCAGACAGCGTCACAACTGGCCCGCGCCCGCGGGCAACCCTCGCACAAAAACAGTCGCCCCAAACAGCACCTTTGCCAGCGCAGATGAGGTGGATGCACGACCCGGATCCACCCTATCTTCAACGCGCCCGGCGCTCTTCCGGTTTCATACCTGATGCCGGGGTGCGCCCGATCCGTTGTTTCATTCGAGCGGCCTAATCTTCCCGCTCACTGAACGTTTATCGGATCGACAGTTGTAGAAAAGGTGCCATAGCGGAATGACTGCAAGGATTTCAGCAAGCGTCACTACGGGCCCGCGCCCGCGGGCCGCCCCGCCCCAAAACAGCACCTTTGCCAGCGCGGATGAGATGGATGCACGACCCCGGTCCTCATCCTCTTCACCGCGCCCGGCGTTCTTCCGGTCTCATTCCTGATGCCGGACCGCGCCCGGTCCGCTGTTTTATTCGAGCGGCTTAATCGTCCCGCTCCCCGAACCGTCTGACAACTTCATAACCGGCCGCGATGCACCGGATTCGCAGTACGAGTCTCTGCCTGGCTGCCGCCCAATCTCCGCATGAACCGGAGCCAAGCGGCAAGCACACGCGAACTGCCTCCAATATCGGCGAACGCTCCACCGGCACGATCAAATGGAATCGTTCACTGCTCTTACCCTTCATTGGGAAGCTCGTCGATAGAAAAGAGGAAAAGACGATGCGAATGCGAACCAAACTGCCGATTATCTCCCTGGTTGGTGCCGGCGCACTGTTACTTACGCTCCTGGCCGTCATCATCGCGCCCCGGCCACAGACCGCCCATGCTCAGAGTCCGTCGGTGACAATCGAATGGTCCACCTACAATGGGAATATGACCCAGGGCGACCAACTCTTTGCGCAGTTCACCTTCAATAACGCGAAACGTTTGCCTTGCGACGAATACTCTACCGGCCCCCCCTGTTACTTTAAGGCCAATATAAGCCCAGGTGGATCGTCCTGCGCAAGTTGGCACAATCGTATTCGTAGCTTTTGGAGGGGCACTGGAGACACCAAGGTAATTCGCTACGATCACAACCAAGTCTCTCCGAACTGTCCGTTGGGCAGTCATACTCTGACAGTCACTCTGTATGAAGATGATCGGTCAACAACAGTAGGGAGCCCGGGCAGTAATAGCTTCACGGTCGTCGAGGGGGACCCTACAGCCACACCTACCAACACAGCGCGGCCGAGACCAACCGCGACCCGCCGACCACCACAACAACAGCAACCACCACAGCAACTTCCCACCGCGACCCCGACGGCCACGCCGACCAGCGATACGCAAGGGCCACTACACCCACCACAGGACGACGACAACCCTACCGCGACCCCCACGGCCACCCCGACAATAGATCCAAACGCACCGACCGCGACACCGACGGCTACGCCGACAATCGATCCGGATGCGCCGACCGCGACACCGACCGCGACGGCTACGCCGACTGAAGAGGTCAACGGCGATAACGGCGACAACCAAGGCAATGGCGGCAACCAAGGCAACCAGCAGAACAACCAGCCGGGCAACCAAGGCAACAATAACCAGGGCCGCAGCAACAACCAGGGCGGCAACAATCAAGGTGGCAACAAGCAGGGCGGCGGCGTCAACGTCCAGTCCTTCATCAGCAACCCGACTCCGCTGCCGTCCTATTCGCCCCAGCAGTACCAGGCGCCCCTCGCCATCACCGTGCCCGAAATCATGAACGTGCGCAGCGGCCCCGGCCTCACCTACGACATCGTCACAACCGTACCCGCCGGCACCCAAGGCA
>VXOE01000274.1 GCA_009840225.1 Caldilineaceae bacterium SB0662_bin_25
TCCCCCCAGGCAGACCGCACACAGAACACACACAGAACATGGCTTAGTAGTTACGATTTCAGCAAGAACGGCAAGCCGGCAGGGCTGATAGGGGTTCTTCTCGCTTGAATGTTGTGATAATCAAAACCAAAATGATCGGCGAAGTCACGCCAACGGTCGCGGAGAACACTCTGGTGTCAGTGGAAGACGCGCAGGGACGCGGAAGGTACCAAGAGCGTATAGGGTTTTTTGTGTGCAGCCGCGCAACAGGCCCTGGTCGGCAACCGCTCCCAGACCCGCGGGCGTACCACCTTTCGGCGGGAACGACGATGAATGGCCTGTCTGCGCCGGTATATTGCGGCCCCCCTTCCCCGGCGAGCCGCAGAACTTCGCATAGCTACGCTAGAGTCTCGGCAACGGTCCACATCCGTTGCTGCTCAGGTTGATCGCTCTTGCGCGCTTCCTCCTCACCCCCAAACAACACGCTGTCGACCAAAGCCAGCCACCGACCACTAACCAATAACCCCCGGCCGCCTCTCCCCAACCCGCGTCGCCTGCTCAAACGCATGCGCCATCTGCAACACGCCAAAATCATCCCGGTGCCGGCCCACAATCTGCACACCTACCGGCAGACCCTCCGGCGTAAACCCGCACGGCACCGAAATCGCCGGATGACCGGTCACGGTAATGTAATAGCACGACTTCATCCAGTCGATATAAGTCTCCATCTCGACGATGCCGTCACCGCTGTCAATCGAAGTCGGATACGGCACGTCCACCGAAAATGGCGGCACCTGGTTGACCGGCAGCAGCAGAAACTCATACGTCTCCATAAAATGGCGCATCGCATGGTACAAATTCGTGCGCATCTCCTCCGCCCGCCCCAAATCCGCGCCGCTGAGGTGCGCCCCCTGCTCGACGTTCCAGATGATCGTATCCTTCATCTGGTGACGGTGCTCTGCCAGCAGCGGCCCGTGCGAATGATGAAAACTCCACGCCCGCATAATCTTGAAAATCTCGTCCGCGTCGCCGAAGTCCGGCAGTCCCGGCCCGTCACCCCGCTCCCGCGTCGCGCTCGCGCCGCTGAAATCTGCCACCTCGCAGCCAAGCCCGCTGAACGCCGCCAGCTGCCCCTCGATAGCCTCCCGCACCCGCGGATCAACCGGAAACTCGCCCCCCAGGTCCGCGCTGTACGCGATCCGCACCCCGCTGAAGTCCCGCTCCAAAGACCGCGCAAAAACGCTGCCCGGCTCAGTCTGCGCGATCGGCGAGCGCGCATCCGGCCCCGCGATCACACTCAGCAGAAAAGCCGCGTCCGCAACCGTCCGCCCCATCGGCCCCTGCACCGACAGACCCGACCACGCCGTCAGACTCGGCCACACCGGCACCCGTCCCGGCGAAACACGGAAACCGACCACATTGCAGAAGTTCCCCGGGTTGCGCAGCGAGCCGCCCATGTCGCTGCCGTCCGCAAGCGGCGTCATCCCGCACGCCAGCGCCACCGCCTGCCCGCCGCTCGAACCCCCGCACGTCTTCGTCGGGTCGTACGGATTGCCCGTCGCCCCGAATACAGGGTTAAACGACTGCGAACCCGCCCCGAACTCCGGCACGTTCGTCTTCCCCATCGGGATCGCGCCCGCAGCATGCAGCCGCTCGATGATCAGCTGGCTCTGCTCCGGTACATTGTCCTTGTGAATCGGCGACCCGTACGTCGTGCGAATGCCCGCCGTGTCCGTCGTGTCCTTGTGCAGCATCGGCAGACCGTGCAGCGGCCCGACCTCTTCGCCCCGCGCCAGCGCCTCGTCAGCCGCCTTCGCACCTGCCAACGCCTGCTCCGGCAGAAACGTCACCACCGCGTTGACAGCCGGGTTCACCCGCTCGATCTGCGCAATATGCGCCGCCGTCACCTCCACACTGGAGAACGCCCCACTGCGGATGCCCGCGGCCAGCTCCCTCCCATCGCCAAAACAAAGATCAGTCGTCATCTTCAGGCGCATCTCCAGGGCGGAATCCATCTTTGAAAAAGGGTAGCTTTTCCCGTTTGGGGTATCTGCGCCAGTTCTCACAGCCGCCCTCACCGCTAGGCCTCACCTTTGGCAACGCCATCTCCTCGTACGCCTTCCACGGGTACGGGTCCTCGCCCGCAATCATCACAACGTCCCGGTAGTCCGCCGTCGCCATGTGCTCGGTCTCCTTCGGACTCCGCCACGGCAAATAAGACTCCGCGCTCATGTAATGGTTCACCAGCACCCGCCGGTACCCGCTCTGCGCCCGGTTCGGGAAAGATCGGTGCAGCAGATACCCGTTGAAAAAGACCAGCGCCCCCGCCTTCACCTCCACCGGGATCGAGTCCTCATCCCCATACGGGAAGCCGTACGCCTCACCCGCGCAGTCGAAACGCGGATCGTCATGGTCATGCTGCGGCCAGATAATGCCCCGCTTGTGCGAGCCCGGAATGACCCACAGGCACCCGTTCTCCACCGTCGCATCGTCCAGCGCGATCCACGCCCCCGTAAGCGTCCGGTCGCGCGTCGGGATAAAAAACTCGTCCTGGTGCCACGCCTGCCCCGGCTTCCCCGTCGCCTTGATGAAAAGCATCGATTGCATACACTTCACGTTCGGCCCGATAACCTGCGTCAGCACCTCTGCAATATGCCGGTGACCCAGATACCCCAGCATCACCTCCGAAATCTTGTGCGGAAAGTGGATGCACAGATACCGCCGCAACACGTCGTCCTCATCTTCACCGGGAACATTCGGCTCGAACCCATCCACATCCCCCCGCTCACCCTTGCAGATCGCCGTCGTCTCCGCCCGCAGCGCCTCCACCTCCGCCGCCGTCAGCGCATCCGGCAATATATAATAGCCGTTCTCAGCATAAAACTCCCTGACACTTTCCGGGGACACCGTCCCCGCTATCAAGCCGTTGCCCATCTCCAGGCCATGGGCCGCCGCCCCTGTATCGGGCGAGCCGTTAGCCTGAGAGGCCGGAGCCGTCGAAACTGTTGCCATCATTACACTCCTTAATATAAGGCGCGAAAACCTGGTTTTGAGCTGCGCTCAGTATAGCGGACGTACTGCCTCAGGTCAACGAACCTCAAGTTAGCGTGCATCCCAAAATGCGGGCGAACAGTCGCATACCTCTGCTAGCACCCAAGCCACCGCCAGTTCCCATTCCACTTCCCGCCAGAATAACCGCCGTCACTGACCACTGACCACTGCTTTTCCGGGCGGTCGGGCCTATTCGGCCCTCCCTTGTGCGGGGGCTCCGC